>JBKQQG010000048.1:0-15126 GCA_052144455.1 Bryobacteraceae bacterium | reverse complement strand
CTGCTCGAAGCCGTCGCCCTTACCGACCGCGCCAACGCGCTGGCCGCCACGCTGTCGGGGGGCATGCGGCGGCGCCTCGAGATCGCCCGCGGCCTGGTGCACGACCCGCAAATCCTGTTCCTGGACGAGCCCACCACCGGCCTCGACCCGGTCTCGCGCATTTCGGTGTGGGAGATGATCGCGCATCTGCGCGCCCAGCAGGGCCGCACGCTATTTCTCACCACGCATTACATGGACGAAGCCGACCGGCTGTGCGACCGCGTGGCGATTGTCGACCATGGCCGCATGGTGGCGCTGGACACCCCGGTGGCGCTGAAAGCTTCGGTACCGGGCGCCAGCCGCATCGAGCTGCAGTTCGAGCCCGATCTGCCGCACGGCGCGGCCGACCTGGAGCGGTTGCCGGCGGTGAAATCGGTGCGCGCGCTGGGTTCGGCCACGTATCGCATCTCGAGCGACCGCGGCCCGGCTTCGGCGCAGGAGTTGATCGAGCTGGCGCGGACGCACAAGCTCGAGCTGAAAGCTTTATCGGTGCAATCCACCAGTCTGGACGACGTATTCATGCATTACACCGGCCACGGAATGGCGGAAGTGGAAGAAGCCGCCGGTCCCGCCGGCGGAGGGAAGAGAGGCGGTCCGCGATGAAGCGAGCTTTGGCGTTGGTCGAGCGCGATATGCGCAAGTTTTTCCGCAGCCCGGCGCTGCTGGTCGCCTCGCTGGTGATGCCGTTGTTGCAGTTGATCATCCTGGGCAACGCCTTCGGCGGCAATATCAAGAACGTCATCCTGGGTGTGGTCAACCTGGATCGGGGACCGCAATCGGTGGATGTGCTGGAGCGCGTCCGGGCGGTGGGCGCCAACGCGCGCACGTTTCTGCCGACCGATTACGACGACCAGGGCGCCGCCGTCGGCGACCTGCGCAAGGGCGTACTGAGCGGGGTTCTGATCATTCCACAGCACTATTCCCGGGACCTGCTGGAACGGCACCAGCCGCGCCTGGCGCTGATTACCGACAACACTGATCGCACGGTGGCGGGGGCGGTGGGCGCCCAGATGTCGGACCTGGTGGCCTCGATCAACGCGCCCGAGGTCGCGCCTCGCGAAGCGCCGCAGGCCGCGCTCGACGTAGTGGAAGTCTATCCCTACATCGACTACATCAAGTATTTGCTGCCCGGTTCGATAGCGCTGGCCATCTTCATGACCGCCATGATCGGGGGCGGCCTGCTATTCATCGACGACAAGTCGCGCGGCCTGCACGAGGGCTACATGGTGACCCCCATCACCAAATGGGAGCTGATTCTGGGCTTCAACCTGTCGGGCGTGATCAAGGCGATCCTGGCGGGAGAGACGGTGATGGTGTTGGGGGCCGTCGTGGCGGGGGTTCCCAACTTCTTCCAGCCGGCGCGCCTGCTGGAGCTTACCCTGATGGTCGCCCTCACTTCGATCGCACTGATCGGCTTGATGTTCTTCATCATGGCGCGCATCAGCGACCCGCTGGTGCCGCGCGCCATTTTCGGCGTGCTCAACACGCTGCTGTATTTTCCCAGCGGCGCCTTCTATCCGGTCGCCGGCTTCCCCCGGTGGCTGCGGTTGATGTCGAACTGCGATCCGTTCACCTACGCCGTCCACGGCTTCCGCACGCTGCTGCTGAAGGATGTGGGCATTACCGCGGTGGCCACCGACATCTTCGCCCTGACGCTGACCTCGGCAGTGGTGCTGGCGGGATCCACGCTGCTGTTCCGGCGGACCTTGTAATCATGCCTCGCGCCGCGGCCAAGACGAACTCGACGAGAGTACGCCCCGCATGGGCGCCGGCTGCGCCCGGATTGTGGTTTTGCAACTGGGAGATCTGGCTGGAAGCGCGGCGGCGTCTGGATCGCGCCCTGGCGCCGCTGGGGCTGCGCACGAGGGAGTTCTGGCTGCTGGCCATCGCCGGCGCCGGCGACGTCTCGCAGCATGAGATCGCCGACCTGTGCGGCATCGATCCCAGCTCGCTGGTGGCAGTGATCGACGATCTGGAGCGCCGTGGCTGGCTGCGCCGGCAGCGCAACCCGAGCGACCGCCGCATGCAATGGGTGCAGCGCACCGAAGCCGGAGACCGCTTGTTCGCCCGGGCGCTGCCACGCGCGCGACGCGCCGAGACGCGGCAGTTGGCGGTGCTTTCCGCGGCCCATCAGCGCCAGTTGGTGGCCGCCATGCGCAAGTTGGTAAAGAATTCGAAATGACGAGAGTTGCCATGAAACCATTCGGCCGCATTGTGCTCTTGACGCTCGCGGCGGGCGCGGGCAGCGCCTGGGCGCAGTCTTCGTCCGGCGGCGGCACATCCGCAGTGGTCCTGCCGGCTTCCGGACGCAACAACCAGGGCGGCTCGGTGGGCGCCACCGAACTGCCCGTGGCAGGGACCACGGCCAGCGTCAACACCCTGAATCCCAGCGTGCAGATTTCCGGGCCTTACAGCGGCAGCACGCGCAGCACGGCGGCCCGGCCCTTTTCCGGCGCGCTGTCGTTGCAGGAGGCGCTCGAGCGCGGCCTGGCCTACAACCTGGGCGCGGTCGGGCTGGCGCAGGCCGCGCGTCAAACCGGCGCGCAGGTGAGAGTGGCGCACAGCGCCCTGCTGCCGAACCTCAACGGCAGTCTGAGCGAGACCGTCGAGCAAACCAATCTGGCCGCGATGGGACTGCGCATCAGCGTGCCCGGCTTCCGCATTCCCACGGTAGTGGGTCCGTTCAACTACTTCAGCCTCCAGGCCAACCTGAGCCAGGCGGTGGTGAACATGACCGCGCTCCACAACTACCGCTCCGCCCAAGCCACCGCTCGGGCCAGCCAATACAGCCTGCAGGATGCGCGCGATCTCATCACCCTGGCGGTGGGCGGCGCCTACTTGCAGGTGCTGGCCGCCCAGGCCCGCGTGGACGCCGCGCAAGCCCAACTGGACACCGCCAACGCGGTCTTCCATCAATCCACCGAACAACACCGGCAGGGCGTGCTGGGGAAGCTGAACGTGGACCAAAGCGAGGTGCGGACGCTGACGCAACAACAGCAGGTCGGCACGCTACGCAACGACCTCGCGAAGCAGAAGATCACCCTGGCGCGCCTCACCGGGCTCGCGCCCAACGCCAGCTATCGGCTCACGGACAGCTTTCCGTTCAGCCCGGCCGCGGTCCCGAGTGTGGAGGATGCCGTGACCCAGGCCGAACAACAGCGTGCCGACCTCAAAGCCGCCCAATCCCAGGTGGAGGCAGCCGCGAAGGCCTTGGCGGCCGCGCGCAGCGAACGCCTGCCATCGCTCGCGTTCAGCGGCGACTACCAGGTGATCGGCACCAATCCGGCGGAATCGCACGGAGCCTTCACGGCGGCCGGCACGCTCAGCGTTCCGCTGTGGCAAGGCGGGCGAGTGGAGGGCGACATCGCACAGGCCGAAGCGGTGCTGGCGCAGCGCCAGGCCGAGTTGGAGGACACGCGCGGGCAGATCGAGGCTCAAGTCCGGGAGGCCTATTTGGATCTGGAAGCCGCGGCCGGGCAGGTGGAGGTGGCGCGCAAGAATCTGGAGCTGGCCCAGGAGACCCTGGAGATGGCCCGGGCCCGGATGGAAGCCGGCGTGATCAACACGCTGGAGGTCGTGCAAGCGCAGCAGACGGTCTCGAGCGCGCAATTGGATCTGATCGACAGCGTCTTCGCCCACAATCTGGCCAAGTTGAGTCTGGCGCGCGGGCTGGGCCGTGCAGCCGAGCAGCTCTCCAGCCTGCTAAAACCTCAAGCGGCGCCAGCGCCCTGACCGGCCGGCGGATCGCCTGCCGCGGCTGGCTTGCGGGGGCCCGCAGAGTTCAGGGCCGATACGATTCGACGATTCCGCCAGGGTCGCCCAACCGGCCGCTTGTTCATCGCGAACGCCATTCCCATCCACTCGTCAAAACTTCTCCCAGTGCAAGAGTTCCGCCAGGGGCCGCTTCGCTTTTTCGGGCTTCTCGGCGGGATGGCCGATAGAGAGCAAGCTGACGAGCCGATAGCCCTCCGGCGCGCCCACCATTTGCCGAATCGCGTCGGCGTAGGGCTTTTTGTCGCCGGCTACCCAGCAGCTACCGAGGCCGTGCGCATGGGCGGCCAGGAGGATGTTCTGGCTGGCGTTGCAGCCGTCTTCCAGGTAGTACTTCGTGTCCTGGGATAAGACCACCACGCAAGCCGCGGCTCGCGCGATGAACCTCCCGTACTCCGTGGCCGCGGCGATCGCGCCGAGCATCTCCGCGTCCGTGACGACGACAAACTCCCAGGGCTGGATGTTGATGGCCGTGGCGGCCAGACGGCCGCAGTCGACGATATCCTCGATCACCTCTCGCGATACGGGTTCACCCGTGTAGGCCCGAACCGACCGCCGCGTCTTCAAAGCCTCAATGCACTCCATGTTGACGATTATGACCGAAGTGGCCCTCGAGGGCTGCCAGGCCGCCAGCGTTGTTCCGGTCGCCGTCCCGGACCGGGGACAATCCCGCCAAGGCGGCCGGGCGGACCACATCTCCCGCTGAGCCTTTCCTATGGTATTGGAGTCCGAGGCGATGACTCCCGATTAGCGGTAGAATCGAACGCTGGGACGGAAAAGCCGGGCCGGCCTGGCTCTCACCGGCAGGTCCGCGAGGCAGTACAAAACAGGAGCGGAACATGACCAAGAGGACGATTCGATACAGCGATTACTTCGCTCAAACCGTGCAAAGGATGCGGCAGGATGGCCTTTTGCTCGTCACGGCAGATGCGGCAGGGAAGCCCAACGCGATGACCATCGGGTGGGGCGCCATCGGCTCGATCTGGGGCCGGCCGGTCTTCATCGTCCTGGTCCGGCCTTCACGCTACACTTACAGCCGGCTGGAAGAGGTCGGCGAGTTCACGGTCAACGTGCCCCCACGGGAACTGGCGGCCGCCGTGAATCTATGCGGAACGGTTTCGGGCAGGGATCGCGACAAGTTCAAGGAAGCGGGTTTGACATCGATTCCGAGCAGACAGGTCCGGCCCCCGATCGTCGCGGAGTGCGTGGTGCACTACGAGTGCCGGATACTGCACAGGAACGACGTGGTCCCCGAGGCGCTGGTGCAAGCCGTTGTCGACGATGCGTATTCCACTGGAGACTTCCACCGGGTGTATTTCGGCGAGATTGTGGCGGCGTACGCAGACGAGGATGCGGCACAGCGTTTGCGCGACCGCCCCAGTGTCGCAGGCTCGTAGAATGGAGATATGATGCAGAAACGCAAGCTGGGCGACGAACTCACTGTGCCGGCTCTGGGCCTTGGGTGCATGGGCATGTCGGAGTTTTATGGCCGCGGCGACGAGGCCGAATCCATTGCCACCATGCACCGGGCCATCGATCTGGGCGCCAACTTTCTGGACACAGCGGATATGTACGGCATCGGCCGGAACGAAGAACTGGTCGGGCGAGCCCTGCGCGGACGCCGCGAGCAGGTGGTCCTGGCCACGAAATTCGGCAATGTCCGCGGGCCCCAGGGCGAGTTCCTGGGCGTCAGTGGCCGGCCGGAGTACGTGCGTGGGGCTTGCGAGGCGAGCCTCAAGAGACTGGGGGTCGAGGTCATCGACCTTTACTACCAGCATCGCGTCGACCCTGCCACGCCGGTCGAGGACACCGTGGGCGCCATGGCGGAACTGGTGCGGGCGGGCAAGGTCCGCTACCTGGGGTTGTCCGAGGCAGCGCCGGCGACACTCCGCAGAGCCTGCGCGGTACATCCCATTGCCGCTCTTCAGACCGAGTACTCGCTGTGGACTCGCGACCCGGAAACCGAGATCCTGGCCGCCTGCCGCGAACTGAAAGTGGGTTTCGTCGCCTATAGCCCGCTGGGGCGGGGGTTCCTCACTGGGCGTTTTCAGACCACCGCGGATCTGGCCGAGGACGACTTCCGGCGCCACCATCCGCGCTTCGAGGGCGAGAACTTCCAGCGCAACCTGCGCCTGGCCGGGGCGGTCAAGGAGATGGCCAGCGAGAAAGGCTGCTCTCCGGCGCAGCTTGCTTTGGCTTGGGTGCTGGCCCAAGGCGCCGATGTCGTGCCCATCCCCGGGACCAAGCACGTCAGGTATCTGGAAGAGAACCTCGGGGCGCTCCAGGTTCGCCTGACGGCCGATGAACTGCGCCGTATCGAGAAGGTCTTTCCACACGGCGCGACGGCGGGCCCGCGTTATCCCGCTTCGGCCATGCGATTCGTCAACGGCTGAGGAATTATGGAGAGCAACGTCAAGGGCAGTTTCCTGGAGCGGGAGACGTGGCGCTCTTTGCGGAAGATCCGTGGCTTGGGGAAGTCGGATTAGCAAAGCTCAGCGCGCGCCGGGCGCCAAAGCCCGCGTGAGCGCCTCGACCTTCGCCGGGCTGGCGATCGGCCGCGGCCCCATCCTCTCCCCCAGTTCCATGGCCGTCGCGCTCCCCTCGCGGAACGCCGGCCACTCGGGCAGGCCCTTCCCGTTCGGGTCGCCCGTTCGGATGAAATTCGCCCAGTAGTCGGACATCGCCTCCGCGATCTTCCTGTCAACCTGCGTCCAGGGCCGGCCGGACTGGTTCAGGTTATTGAAGACGTAAGGCAACTCCGAGGAATGGAAAGCCAGGTAGCGCTCCCGCGCCGGGCCGGGCATGGGGTGCGTGAAAAGGTACGTGTACACCGCCGTCTGGCCCTTCTTGGCCCGGCGCGCCGCCCACAGGTACATAGAGATCATCGCCCGCTCCCGCGCCAGGGCCTTCTGGGACTCCTCCGCCTCGGCCTGTGTGGAAGCCGGATAGAGTGTCACGAGCGCCTCCGCATCCGCGCCATCGTCCCGCCGGATCTGCTTCCGGAACTCCTCGCCGGATGCCTTCCCGTAGTTCGCGTTGAAGCTGCCCTCGTCAGAATCCCAGCCGGTCAGCGTGGCCACGTCGCTCTGCCGGCCCTGCGCGAACGCCTCATCCACGCTCTGGGGCAGAAACCAGCCATCGACGATGGGACCGAACCCGGCGCCGCCGGTCGCGGGCAGCAGCGCGCCGGCCGGCATGGCCCGCAATTCCGCAATCGAGTGTGCGCCCTGGCTCTCGGCGAACCGGACGCCGTCCCGCTCCGCCTGCGCCAGCCTGTTTCCCGGACCCTGCTGAAGATTCGCTCCGCTCTGTGCGATGGCCCTCGCAAACAGCCCCTTGGCCAGCGGCGAAGCGGTCAGGTAGTGCACCGACAGGGCCCCGGCCGACTGGCCCATAATGGTGACGCGCTTAGGATCGCCGCCAAACGCCGCGATGTTCCTACGAACCCACTCGAGCGCGGCCAGTTGGTCCAGCAGCCCGTAGTTGCCCGACGATTGGTGCTCCGATTCCTTCGTCAATTCGGGATGCGCGAAGAACCCGAACACGTTCACGCGATAGTTGACCGTCACTGCCACCAGGCCTTTCTTGGCCAGGTTCTCGCCGTCATAGACCGGCGCGCTGCCCGATCCGTCCGTGAACGCCCCGCCGTGAAAGTGCACCGCCACCGGGTATTTCTCGCCCGCCGCCGGGGCCGCGGTCCAGACGTTGAGGTACAGACAGTCTTCGCTCACCGCGCCGTGCGGTTGAAACTCCGTGGTCCACGGCCCGAACGAATCCCGAATCCGCTGCATGCAATTGGCGGAGAACTGGTCCGCCTTCCGGACTCCTTCCCACGCGGTGGCAGGCCGCGGCGCGCGCCACCTCAGCTCGCCGACCGGCGGAGCCGCGTAAGGCACGCCCTTGAACGCCGCGACCGAGCCGTCCGCGTTGGCAACGCCCTCGATCAGCCCCCCTTCCACCCTTACGGGACCATGGATCGCGGCGGCCAGCGGCGCGAGAGCAACGATGAGCGACCAGCAGTACCTGAGCATTTGTGAGTCAGTGTACACCACGCAGCCGCGGCAATCCGCCCGGCCCTCACCCCTTCCCGAACTTCCGCCGGAGCCCCTTCACGATCCGCTCCCCGAGCGTTCCGAAAGGCTGATCGGTAGTCAGGTAGGTCCAGGCCGCGCCGCGCTCGAAGCGCACGCTCTCGCCGAAATGAATCTCGCCGCCGCGGATCTCGGCCTTCGCAAACGCGTCCGCGATTTCTTCTTTCAGACACTTCTGGAAATCCGCGTAGATCTCCTGGACTCCGGTGAGAAACTCGTACAGCGGTTCGCGGCCGCCCCAGGAAACCCAATGGATGCCGCCGCGCAATTCGGCGATATTGGAAAGGTAGTCGGCCCACAGGTCGTCGATGACGGCCAGGGCCAGCCGGCGCCCGGCACGCTCCACCGCATCGCGGCCCGCGGCCTCAACCAGCCCGCCATACTGCTCCTCGGACAGCAGCGAAGCGATGCTCCAGCCGGGCGCGAGCAGAACCTCGTGCCGCAATTGGTACACGTCGCGGCGCTCATACTCGATGAGCGACTCGTACTTCCAGAGCGTCTGCCGGATCTCGAGATTCTGGCGCTCCGCCGTGCGCTGTACGCTGTCGATATCCGGGTTTTTCTCGATGCCGAAATGGTCTCTACGCGGGAGTCTGGTGCCGGCCAGTTCGCATCCGCGACCGGCCGCTGCGATCGGGTGAGCCACTGTCGCGCACATCCGAAGGCGCGTTGGCTCGAGAACCGTTACTGAGCGGCAGGCCCGGCCACAGTTGGCGCGGGGGCTGGCGCCCTCTTCTTCGCCGCTCTTGCCGGCGCTGCTTTCTCGACAGCGGCCTTCTTGCGGGCGGGTGCGGCTTTCGCAGCTTCCGCTCTCTTTCGCGCCCACCGTCTTCTCACAGCTTCTTGGATAGCCTTCCTGCCAGCCGCCGAGAGCTTCCGTTTGGCCTTCGGCGCTTCCGGTCTGGCATGCGCCGGCGGCTCAGATTCTCCCCGGATCTTGGCCCACCGGCGCCGTTGGGCTTCCTTCATGCGGCGCCGAGTCGCAGCGGAGATCTTCCTGCGCTTGCGTGGAGCGGCTTCCGGCGCGGTAGCGGCCTGGCCGGGAGGGCTGGGTAGCATGGCTCGGACTTCGGCAATCTGAGCGTCGATGCGCTTCCTCTGGGCTTCGAGACCAACAAGGGCGGCTTCCAGGATGGAGCGGTCGAATGGGTTCATATGGTTCAGAAACGAGTGTACACCGGCTTCGGGCTACGTGGGTAACGGCCCCGCCATCTGGGGTCGGCCGGTGCATGCGGCTGGCAACATTCCGGCCCGGGAATTGGGCGTTGGCAGTCTGCGCATCAGTCCTTGCGCGCAGCGCTTTGGCTGGCCGGCGAGATTGCGATCTCCTTTAGGTCGAACGCTACAGAGTAGACGGCTTCGGCGTCCGGCTGTAGGATCTGGCCTGCCTGGGAGACTTGCCAGGAGCCTTCCCCTTCAAACCGCACTTTGAGCACCACGCCGCGCGGGAAGACCGCCGGAACGGTCCAAGCCCAGCGGGCGGAGCGGCCCATCCCCCGAAGCCCCGCAAAAGCGGCCTCGAGGGTCTTCTGCGCCTGCCAATACGCCCCCACTTCTCCGAACGGTGCAACCCACAATCCCTCGCGCTGGCGCCGGACGAGGTGGTCCAGGAGTCCTAGGAACGTCGCTTTCGGCATCGGTTCGTACCACGGCTGGGGGTTCTCGATGTTGTGGATCATGAACACCGTCCATGCGCCCTCTTTGAGCGCCGTGTCGACCCAGTTCCGATAGACCGCCAGCGGCGTGGCTGTAAGGGTGACTTGGCTAGGAATGTTCAGCCAGTCCGGCTGCGTCTCCGGTTTGAGGTAAGGATCGCCCCCGCCCCCGCGCGCCAGGAAGTGGAACCTCCCCACGGCGGCTTTCAGCCCCGGCGAGATCTCAACGAACGGGTAAGCGAACGTGAGTGCCGGAGCGGGCAGATCGGCGTCCAGGCGAGTCCGTGCTTCCCGAACTTGTTCCACCTCGCCGGCCGGGCTCAGTTCGGAGGCGTGCTTATGATCCAGCGAGTGGCTGCCGATTTCATGGCCTCCCGCTGGGACTTTCCTCCACTCCTCCAGGCGCGTCACCCGGCTCGCGATCAGGAAGAAGGTGGCGCGCAGGCGCCGCTGGTTGAGCTCAGGGACCGCGATGTCGAGATGGACGGGCTCTCCATCGTCGAAGGTCAGCGAAACCGCGCCTTGGCGCCCGTTCCAGTCCAGGACCCTAGGCGCCGGGATGGGGGGCTGCGCCAACGCGGGAATTGTTGCGGCGCAGGCGCCGAGCAGGATGCTCACAGAACTCAGCATGGTTCGAAACGGCATGGCTAGATTATCTCGCAGCGCCTATCCCCGCAGCCCGCTCTTCGCCTCTTCGTCGGCGGCTGGGCGGCCAAGTTGGACGTTGGCGGAAAGCGCGGCGTTATCCCGTGATGTCGGTAGTTGCTCTATCGGAACACCGTGCCCGAAACGCTACGATGTGGCCTGGTTTCAGATTCCGCAGGCAGAGCCCCGGCCAGTGTCCCCATCGAAGCGCCTCCACTCCCGGACCCTCACAGGCGGATGAGGCTCAGCTCCAGGATGTCCGGATTCGCAGCGCGGACCAGTTGCAGAGTGGCCTCCGGGGGGATGCTTTCGAGGTTCAGCCGGGCCACGGCCGCTTCGGCGCCTTCGAAGACCACATTCTCCATTTCCTGAACGTTGATCTTGGCCGCACTGATGGCATCCAGCACCGATGCAAGCACGCCCGGCCGGTCGAGATGCCGCACCACCAGCGCGCAGGTGGCGGGCGTCTTTCGGGCGAGATTCACGACGTTCGGCGGCTTGCCGGTCTCCTGGAATATGCGCACAATCCGTACCACCTCCGCCGCAATGGCCTCCTGCGCCTCTTCGGTGGATGCGCCGATGTGGTGAGTGCCGTAGATCGCCGGCGTCCGAGCGATCTCGCTGGTGAACTCGCCGGTCCCGCCGGCGGGCTCTTCGGCGAAGACATCCAGACCCGCGCGAATGCCCTTTTCCCGAATCGCGGCCTTCAGCGCTTCCTCGTCGACGATTTCGCCGCGAGCCGTGTTGATGAAGCAAGCGCCCTTCTTCATCGCCGCGAAAAAGCCGGCGTCGCAGAGCCGGCGCGTTTCCGGCCCCAGAGCAAGATGCACGCTCACGATGTCGGCCGTCGCGGCGACTCCGCGGGGCGAATCTCTGCGCTCCATGCCAAGCGCCTCCGCTCTTTCCGCGCTCAGACTGCGGCTCCACGCCACCACTCGCATCCCAAAGGCCTTCGCGCGCGGTATCATCTGGCTGCCGATGCTGCCCACTCCCAGCAAGCCCAGAGTGCGGCCGAACAGCCCCCGAGCCTTGGAGAATTCGGCCTTGTTCCACTGGCCGGCGCGGAGCGAGATCACGTTGTCCGCGATGCGCCGGTCGAGCGCCAGAATCAGCGCGAACGCCAACTCCGCCACCGCCATCGAGTTCTTTCCGGGGCAGTTCGAGACGTAGATGCCCCGGCGGGACGACGCCGGCAAGTCGATGGTATTGTAACCGGCGCCCGCACGGACCACCAGCTTGAGCGGTCCGGCCGCCAGCACAGGCTCGCCGACTCTGGTGGAGCGCACGATCAGGACATCCGGCTTGAATTCGGCGACCCGCTCGGCGAGCGCCTGGTCCTTTAATCCGGGTTCACAGGAAACCTCGCACCCCAGCTTGGTCAAGCCGTCCAGCCCGGACTGCTCAAACTTGTCCGCTACCAGTACTCGCATGTGCCTCCTCCCCCGGTCGTCTCTCGACTTCCGGCCGCAGTACGATTGTACATCTGCCTCTGTTTTCGGTGGACGGGAGTGGCATTATCGGAAGCCATCCTTACGGTGTCCAATTCGCCATGGCGCACCCGTGGAGCGTAGGACGGCCACGGGCCGCGCCGCCACACGGGCATCCGGAGGACTGTTTCGCAGCGGATCCTGACGCGATCGGAATCGGTTCGGCGCGCCATCAACCAGGAAGATCCTCACCTGGGCTGCCGGGGCCGCTCGCGAGGGATTGGAACTAAAAACCAGTTCCACCGGCGGCGGTTAGCTGTACAATCGTGGGTGGCCAGGGAGCGAAAGCGGAAGTCCTGGCTTACCTGGCGTAAAAGAGCCGCTTCGCCAGCGACTCTTCTTGGAGGACGCCTGTGAGTGATTCGAGCTGGCCGCTTCTTCTCGTGTTGCCGGTAGTGGCGTGCGCCCGGCGCCGCCGCGCCGCAAGGAAACCTGCGTTGGCCGCCGGGACGCTGCTTGCCCTGCTGCCAGTTGCCTGGGGACAGACGACGGCCCCCACCCCGCCGTTCGCCGCGACACCTGCCGTCGTGGGGTACAACAATCCCGGCGAGACCATCTATGTGCGCCAGCCCGGCGCCGGGGCGTATACGCAGCTTAGTTTCGACGCGTTCTCGCCATTCGGTTTGCTCAGCTCGGCGGCCAGCCTGGCGCAGATCGTTTCCGGCTCCGTGGGGTTCAGCATGAATACGCCGGCTGGTCCGTCGGGCGTCGGGCTGGCTTCGCAGTATCTGGCCCTGGCCGATTTCATCGGCGACGGCTCTCCCGGCACTGCCCTGGCTGGGCCGGTCGGCAACAACGACTCCTCGCTGACGATCGACGAATACACCCCGTTGTTCCTGTACCGCACCTCCAAGACCTTTCCCATCGGGCCGAACGTCGCGGGGGTCCTGGCCGCCGATTTCAACCGCGACGGCAAGCCCGATCTGGCCGTGGCCTACCAGGGCGACACGTCGCCCGGCGCGGTCGAAATCTTCCTCAATAACGGCGATGGGACCTTTGCGAATCCGGTCAAGTACACGGTAGGCACGGCTCCCATCTCGATGGCCACGCTGGACGTCAACCACGACGGCATCCTGGACCTGGTAGTGGCCGACGAGGGCGGCAGCACGAACGGCGCGGTGTACATGCTGCTCGGAAAGGGCGACGGCACGTTCACGACGGCCGGCAGTTACCCCGTCGGAAAGAATCCGCTCTCCGCGACCATCGCGGATTTCAATGGCGACGGCAATCCCGATCTCGCCGTCACCGCGGCGGACAACACGGTAACCATTCTGCTCGGCGCCGGCAATGGCGCGTTCTCTCGCGGCTCCTCCTTTCAGACCGGGACGTCGCCGCAATACATCGCCGCCGGGGATCTCAACCACGACGGCAAGCTCGACCTGGTGGTCGCCAATGCAGGGGATCAGACCGTCTCCGTTTATCTGGGCGACGGCAAGGGCGGGTTCCAGCTTGCATCCTCGTACGTCACCAGCTATGAGCCGAGCAGCCTGATCCTCACCGACTTCAACGGCGATGGGAACCTGGACATTATTCAGGGGCTGGGCGACGCGCGCGGGTTTGGCGCCGGCCCCAATAGTTGGAATATCGATATTCTTCTGGGCAACGGCGACGGCACGTTTCAAGGCGCCGCCTCCAGAACCGTTCCGGGAGCGCAGGTCGTCGGCGCCTTCCTCGCCACCGGCGATTTCAACGGAGACGGTAAGATCGACGCCATCCTGAACGACCAGTTCGGAGGCAACTTGTATCTCTTCTCCGGCGACGGGAAGGGCGGGTTCCAGGCGCCTGCGACCATCGACTCGCTGGCCACCGGAGGGAGCCAGACCGGCCCCACCGGCGCGGTGGCGGCGGATTTCAACGGCGACGGGAAACTCGATCTGGCAGTCACGGAGCAATTCGCCGGCCAGGTCGCGGTGCTGCTCAATTCGGGTGCCGGCCTGCAACTCTCCGGAACATTCTCCTGCGGCGGCGCGGCCCCGGGCCCCATCGTGGCGGCCGATTTCAACGGCGATGGCAAGCTCGATCTCGCGGTGGTGAACGCTCCTTCCGACGATCGCACCACAGCGGGCAACCTCAGCGTGTTCTTCGGCGACGGCAACGGCAACTTCCAGTTGGCCCACACCTATTCCGCCGGCTCCCTGCCCTCCAGCCTGGCTGCGGCCGATCTGAATGGGGATGGAAAACCGGATCTCGTGGTGACCGACGAAAGCGACCCGTTCGTTGACCCCAGGGCGCCCGGCGCGGTGTACGTGTTCCTCAACGACGGCCAGGGCGGATTCCAGACGCCGACGAAGCTGACCGTTGGCACGTACCCCTTCTCGGTGTTCATTGGGGACCTGAACGGCGACGGCAAGCCCGACCTGGTTGTGGCATCCGAAAACGCCAGCGCCGCGTACACGCTCTCGGTCCTTCTCGGCACGGGGAATGGGAGCTTTCAGCCGCCGGTTTCGGTATCCACGCAGTACGGCCCGTCCGGCGTTGCGATTAAGGATTTCAATGGAGACGGCAGGGCGGACCTGGTCGTGAGTCACTGCTGTGGCGCTACCGACATGACCTATCTGCAAGGCAACGGCGACGGAACTTTCCTGCCGGAGGCCCATTTCAACGGCGGCGCCAATCCGTTCGCCGTGGCGGTTGGCGATCTCAATGGCGACGGCAAGCCGGATCTGATCGTGGGGGGTACCAGCCCGCTGTCTGTGACGCCGCTGCTGAACAACGCGACCCCGGCGACCGCTAGCCCGATCGCGGTGACCTCGGCGGCCAGCTACGCCGTTCCGCCGGTTGCCCCCAGCATGATCGCGGTCATCTGGTGGGTCTCGGGCTCCGACTTCACCACCGCGTCGCTGACCGCGACCTCCGTGCCTCTGCCCACCTCGCTGGGGGGAGTATCGGTCACCATCCAAGACAGCAGCGGCGCGCAAACCCCCATGCCGATGTTCTACGCCTTCCCGCGCCAACTCTGCGTCGAGATTCCGAGTACCGCTCAAGGCGGAACGGCGACCATCGCCGTCACCGGCTCCGACGGCTTGCAGCATAGCGGCACGCTGACCATTGAGAGTGTCGCCCCGGGCCTGTTCTCGGCCACCGCGAACGTCCAGGGATACGCGGTCGGGCAAGCCTGGAACGTGAAGGCGAACGGCACAGCCACCATCACCAGCCTGTGCTGCACCACCAACGCTCAGGGCCAGCAGGCCGGCATCCCCATCGACATGGGAGCCGCCACGGACACCACTCTGGTGGTTTTGTACGGCACGGGCCTGCGGGGCCTATCGAAACTGGCCAACGCGAGCGCCACGGCCGGCGGCCAGAATGCAGTAGTGGATTATGCGGGCGCGCAAGGCTCCTTTGTGGGGCTGGACCAGGTCAACCTGACCTTGCCGCAAAGCCTGCGGGGCCAGGGGACAGTGCCCATTTCGCTGACGCTGGACGGCAAGACGGCCA
>JBKQQG010000047.1:0-36550 GCA_052144455.1 Bryobacteraceae bacterium | reverse complement strand
GTTTGCCCTCCACCGCCGCCTTGCCCAGCAGGCCGGCGTCGGCTACCAGCGCGTTGATGTTGTCGATGCAGTTGTTCAGGTTGTTCTTGATCTCGTTGAAGTCGCCGTTATAGGTGTCGGTGATCTTGGGCGGGAGGTTGCCCTTCGAGATGCGGTCCACGTATTCGGCGGACACATTCAGCGGCCCGATGACCGCGTCGAGGGTCTGGTTCACCCCTTCGACGATCTTGCGGTAATCTCCCTGGTGCTTGGTGGCGTCGGCGCGAGTGGCCAGTTTCCCTTCCACCGCGGCCTTCACCAGCAGGCCTGCGTCGTTGACAAGCGCGGTGATGTTGTCGATGCAGTTGTTCAGGTTGTTCTTGATCTCGTTGAAGTCGCCGTTGTAATTGTCGGTGATCTTCGGCGGGAGGTTGCCCTTGCTGATCCGGTCCACGTACTCCGCGGAGACGTTCAGCGGTCCGATCACCGCGTCCAGGGTTTGGTTCACGCCCTCCACGATCTTGCGGTAGGCGCCCTGGTGCCTGGTGGCGTCGGCGCGCGTGGCCAGTTTGCCTTCCACTGCGGCCCTCACCAAGACCTCGGCGTCCTTCGCCATATTCTGCAGCGCCGCGGCGACCTTGTTCACGGCCTGCTTCATCTTCTCGTGGTCGCCCTTGTAGGTGTGCGCGATCAGTTCGTCGATATTGCCGTTGGAGATCTGGGCCAGAATCCGGTTGCCTTCGCCGATGGGCAGCAGGATGGCGTCCAGCATCTCGTTGACGCCTTTCACGATGCCCGCGTAGGCGCCCTGGAACTGGTCGGGTTTGCCGCGATCCGAGAGCTGCCCCTCATTGGAAGCCTGGACCAGCCGCCCCAACTCCTTCTGCAACCCTTGCAACACGGCGGCGACATTGTTCACGGCCTGCTTCATCTTCTCGTGGTCGCCGCTGTAATTCTGGGTGATCAATTCGTCGATCTTGCCCGCGCTGATCTGCGCCAGGACGCGATTGCCTTCCCCGATCGGCACTAGGATCGCATCCAGCATTGTGTTCACGCCCTCGATCAGTTTGCGGTCGTTCCCTTCGAACAGCTCCAGCCTCCCCCGCTCGCCGAGGCGGCCTGCCCGCGAGGCTTCAACCAACCGGAGTATTTCCTCCTGAAGCCGGTTCGTGGTTTCCGTCCGCGGGGCATTCGGTTCCGGGTAGTCCAGAACCGCGGCGCCATGGGACGGGTTTCGGCCGGGGCCAGCGCGCCGGCCGTCGATTCCTTGTCTTGCCATCGTCGTTCTCCTTGAATTCCTTCTGCGATCCTCACGCCGTCGGCGGCGCCAAAATCATGTTCCGTGCTTATGTTGCGGCGGCCATCCTCCGCGATTCGCGCAATGTCTCGTTGCAGCGCTCGCCCAGCGGAGCGCCGTGCCCGAAGTAGATCCGCCGGACGTCGCGGGCGCAGAGCTTGTCCAATGCCGCCAGGAATCCGGCCTCGTGAGTTTCCCCCGGCGAGGCGATCAGCAGGGGGGAGTCGCCGGCGAAGAGTACGCCCTCCGCCGGGTTGTAAAGGCAGATCGAATCGCTGCTGTGCCCCGGCGTGTGGACGACCTCGAAATCGCGGTCGCCCATTTTGATCGTGTCGCCGTCGCGCAGCAGACAGTCGACGCCGACGGTGTTTGGCGAAAACGCGAACACTTTGGGGTGAAACGTCTCGCATATCAGCGGCAGCAGCGCGCAATGATCGGAATGGTTGTGCGTCAGCACCACCTGTTCCACGGCCCACTTGCCGACCCCCGTGGGCGCCCGCTCGATGCTCGCCAGGATGGCCGGATCCTGGCCCACGTCCACCAGCGTGTTGAGGTCTCCCATCCGGCTGGCGCCGCCCAGCACCAGGTAAACCTCCGAAGTGTAGACTTGCCCGCTGTTTTCCAGCCTCAGGATGCGCATGCGCCGTCCTCCACTTTGCGGAACAACTGCCCGTCGGCAATCACCCGCTGGAACAGCGAGGCGAGCTCCGGTGGCATCTCCTGGGTCTGTTCGGTGGCGAAGATGCCGCCCGGCGCCAGCGCCCGGTGGAACATCCTAAGCACTTCGATTCTCTCGGGCGGCTGGAAGTGAAGCAGCACGTTCTTGCACAAAACCAGCGAGTAGCCCTGGCCGATTTCCCGGAACGAGAGCAGATCGTGGCGTTGAAAGACCACCCGCCGCCGGATCTTTTCGATCACGCGAAAGCGCCCCGGTTCGCCGTCCGGTTCGAAGTACTTCTCCAGGATGCCCTCCGGCAGCCGCGACAACTCGTCTTTCGGGTACACCGCCGCCTCGATCATCTGCGCGAACTGGCCGCTGGCCTCCACGTCGGTCGCATCGATGCGCAGATTGTCGAAGGCGAAGTGGCCCATCCGTTCGGCGAAGACGATGGATAGCGTGTAAGGTTCCTGCCCCATGGCCACGCCGGCGTCCCAGACCCGCGGGCGGCTGCGGCCCGCCAGCACCGGCAGCAGATGTTCCACCACCCGTTCGAGCACCTGCTGGTCCCGGAAGAAGAAAGTGAATGCCAACTTCAGTTCCTCCCCGTTTTCGGGCGCGGCTCTGGCGGTCCGCCCCGAAGAAGGAGTTCGGTTGCCACTAGGCGGCCCTCGCCCCGGCCAGATCCACCGTCCGCTCGGCGTCCAGGACCAGCAGCAGCCGGTCCTTCAGCTTGTAAACGCCGCGGATGAGATCCCGCGCCGCGGGTTCCAGGTTCTCCGGCGGCCGTTCGTAGGTGGCGGCATCCACGTCCAGCACGTCGCCGATCTCGTCGACCAGCAGACTAATGGCCCCGTCCACGGTGCGCACCACCATGTTCATGGGCGTTTGGCCCCCCGCGCGCGGAGGCAGCCCCAGCCGCCGCCGCATGTCGATGGCGGTGACGATCTGGCCGCGCAAGTTGATCAGCCCCTCGATCACATCCGGCGCTAGCGGCACCCGGGTCATCTGCTGGAAGCGCAACACCTCCTGGACCCTCAGCACGTCCACGCCGAAGAACAAGTCCGCCACGAAGAAGGTGGCGTACTGCCCGCTGGCCTGCGCCAGCTCGGATTTCGCGGTTGCGGTATCGGCCGCCATCGGTTATTTCTCCTTTCCCGCGCCGGCCGGCGCCAGTTCGGCGGAAGCCAGCGCCGCGGCTAGCCGCGCCACCGACTCGAGCATGGCCTCCCGGTCGAACTTCACCTGGCAATCCTGGAAATCCACGCTTTGGCCGGCGCGCGCCCGTATCTGCTCGGCCGTGTCGGCCAGCGCCAGCATCGGGATGCCCTCCCACTCCGGCCGGCGGCGCATCGCCTCCAGCAAAGCGGAACTGCCCTTGGGCGGAAGATCCATCGCCGCCACCACGATGTCCACCGGCTGCTGCTCCAGCCCGCGGATCGCCTGGTCCAGATTGCCCGCCTCCAGCACCCGGTAGCCGGCCATGTCCAACCCGCTCCGGAGGAGACCCCTCGAGAAGGCCGAGCCTTCGGCCAGCAGGATTCTGCTCCCCGGGGCGGACCCGCTTCCGCCCTGGAACCACCCCCCGGCGGCGCTTCGAATCACGTAGTTCAGATCCAGGAAATCCGCCACCCGCTTGCCCACCACCGCCGAGCCCAGCAGGCCTGCACGGCTCCCCTGCTGGCGCACCGTGACCACCTCTTCGGCGACATCCAGAATCTGGTCGACCATCAGACCCACGCTGCGGTCGCCGTCGTTGAAGACAATCACCTGCGCCGGATCGGCCGCCTCGCCCCCCTCGGCCGCGCCCGCCTCCAGCACCGCCCGCAACGGAATCAGGGGCAGAATGCGGTTCCGGTATTGCACCACCTGGCATCCGCCCGCATGCTCGATGGACGACTGCGGAAACTCCTCCAGCCGGGCCACCAGGGAGAGCGGAACCGCCAGGCGCTCGAAGCTGCCCGCCCGGAACAACAGCAGCCGCTGCTGTTCCAGCCCCGACTGAGCCTTCTGTTCCTTCGCCCCGCGCGCCTGTTCGCGGGATTCCACCAGCACTCCGGAGCGCTGGCCGATTCCCAGCACGTCCAGGATCAAAACCACGTGGCCGTCTCCCATGATGGTCGCTCCCGCGTAGCAGTTCAGTCCCTTCAGTTGTTTGCCCAGCGGTTTGACCACGATGTCCTGGGTGTCGTTGATCCCGTCCACCACCAGCCCGAACTGGTGGTCCTCGGCCTGCAACACGACGATGTTCACCACCCCCGTGGTGGTGTCGCTCTCGATGCCCAGAACCTCGTTCAGGTAGGCGATCGGCAGCAGGATGCCGCGGCGCCGGTACACGCGCGTGCCATGAATCCGCTCGATCTGCTTCTGGCCCGCCTCGCCCTCCAGCCGGATCAGTTCCAGCAGGCTCACCTGCGGAATGACAAACCGTTCCCCATGTCCCGCTCCCTCCCGCGCGGTGGAGTGCGAATTCCCCACCGTCACCACCAGGCCCGGGATGATCGCCAGCGTCAAGGGGATCTTCAGTTTGAGGGTGGTTCCTTCTCCCCAGCGGCTGGTCAGATCGACCACCCCCCCGATCCTCTCGATGTTGGACTTCACCACGTCCATGCCCACGCCGCGGCCGGAGACGTTGGTCACCGTCTCGGCGGTGGAGAACCCCGGCAGGAACAGCAGATTGAGCGCTTCCCGGTCGCTCATCCGCGCGACTTGCTCCGGTCCCGCCAGGCCTTTCTGCACCGCCTTGGCCTTCACTCGGTCCACGTTGACGCCGGCCCCGTCGTCGATGATCTCGATGGTGACGTGCCCCCCTTCGTGATAGGCGCGCAGGGTCAGCGTGCCTTGGGGCGGCTTGCCGGCGCGCACCCGCGCCTCCGGCGGCTCGATGCCGTGGTCGCACGAATTCCGCACCAGGTGCACCAGCGGGTCCTTGATCGCCTCGATGATGGTCCGGTCCAGCTCCGTCTCGGCGCCCACCATCTCCAGCCGCACCTGTTTGCCCAGCGCCACCGCCATGTCCCGCACCACCCGCGGCAGGTTGTTCCACACCACGCCGATGGGTTGCATGCGCGTCTTCATGACGCCCTCCTGCAACTCGGTGGTAATCAGGTTCAGACGCTGCGCGGTCACGTTGAGGGTGGCGTCTTCCCGCTCGGTATTGAATTGCAGGATCTGATTGCGGGTCAGCACCAGCTCCCCCACCAGATCCATGAGCTTGTCCAGCAGCACCACGCCCACCCGGATGTTCGAGTCCGCCGCGGCGGAGGATTTCGAGGCCTCTTCCTCCGGTTTCGCCACAGCGGAGGACTTCGCGGCCTCCTCCTCCGGCTTCGCGCCCTCGGGGTGCTCCACAGGCGCCGGCGCCTCCGCATGCTCGGCTGCGGGGACCGGCGGCGCGGCAACAACCGGCGGGCTGCCGGCGCCGTCCTTCGACTCCGCCATCGCACGCAGGCGTTCCGTGAGCTCCTCGAATTGCTCTGGCCCTTCTTCCCCACCGGCTTCGATCGAGGCCAGCACCTTGCGGGTCGCGTCCACGGTCTCCAGAATCAGGGACACCAGTTGCGGACTGAGCTCCCGCTCGCCGTCGCGCAACTGGCTCAGCAGAGTCTCCGCCTGGTGGCTGATCCTTTCCAGGGTCGAAAACGCCAGGAAACCGCAGGTGCCCTTGATGGTGTGCATGGTCCGGAAGACGCTGGCCAGCAGTTTGTCGTCCTTCGGGTGTTTCTCCAGCTCCACCAGATCCCGATCCAGACGCGAGAGGTTTTCATGACTCTCGACTAGGAATTCACGAATCACATCCTGATCGTCCATGCCCTTTTTCTCCAGTGAGCCCCAACACTTCCAGCCACCAATCCTTCGAAGTCAATATCGCCTGACCGACTTCTATCGGCTGAGTGTTGGAACTGCTTTAGCCCGTCCTCCGAAAACCGGTAGACCGCAGGCCAGCCACCCCTCTGCTCGCGCACCGAACACTTCCGCCGCGGAACGGGTTAGAATCCATTGAGGATGGATTTATCGACGGATTGCCTTCCTGGAAGCCCGCGCCGGGGCGCCGTTCCGGTCGTGCTGATTGTCGTGCTGGCCTTGGTGGCCATCGGCGCCGGGGTGGCGCTGTATCTCAATTGGCTCTCGACCCACCAGCAGACCGCGCCGCCCCCGCTAACCGAGGATGCCCGCTTCTACGTCCGCAACGGCTTCCTCCAGCTCAGCGAGGTCGAGATGAACGCCAAGGAGAACTTCGCCCAGCAGACCCTGGTCGAGATCACCGGCAAGATCGCCAATGCCGGAAACCGCAACGTCAAGTTGGTGGAAATTACCTGCGTGTTCCAGGACGCTTACGGGCAGGTGGTCCTGCGCGAGCGCCTGCCCATCGTTGGCGCGCGCCTGGGCGGCCTCAAGCCCGGCCAGACCAAGGCCTTCCGGCTGCCCTTCGACGCCCTCCCGCAGAGCTGGAACCAGACCCTGCCCCAACTGGTGATCGCCCGCATCGTTTTCGGCTGAACGGCGCGCTAAACTACCCGGCCGCGAACGCCAGGTACATCTTCAGGAACGAGAGCGCCGTGAGGAGCACGCACCCATACGCCGCCACGCGCCACAGCCGTTCGCCCCAGGTCTCCACCAGCTTCGGCGTGCCCGCCACGTAGGCGCAGCAGAATCCCGCCGCCAGCCCCCCGATGTGCGCGAAGTTGTCGAATCCAGGCAGCATTCCGAAGATCAGGCAATAGACCGCCCAGCGCACATATTGCCCGCGCATCGCCGCCCCCGCCCGCGACTCGCCCCGCACACCCAGCGCGATCATGGCGCCGATCAGCCCCATCAGCCCCGCCGAGGCCCCCACGGAGTCCGAACTGCTGAACCAGAAGCTAGTCAGAAACCCAAACACGGTGGACACGAAGTAGAACACCAGGAAGCGGCTGGAGCCGTAGCTCTCCTCCACCTGCGCGCCCAGGTCGTACAGCACCCAGGAATTCATGGCGATGTGCAGCAGGCCGCCGTGCAGGAAGCCCGCCGTCACCAGCCGCCACCATTGGCCGCCGTACACGATGCCCAAGGGCCATTTGGCGCCGAAAAAGCGCAGCGTGAGCCCGTCGATCCCCCACAGTGCATCCGCATGGCCGGCCCGCATGCTGTAGATGACGGTGGCCGCGAACAGCCCGAAGTTGATCAGCAGGATCATCGAGGTGGTGAAATGCGTGTGCGGGATCAGCCCGCCCAAGATCTCCCCCGGCTGCCGCCGGTCCACCGCGCGCGGCCCCACCCGCGTCTCGCAATACGGGCAGACGCGATCGCTGGTCTGTATGAAGGCCCGGCACTGCGGGCACATGCGCCGTGTTTCCATCTCCGTTCTCATTGTAGCCGACCGCCGTTCGCTCCCCGGGCGCATCTGCTAGAATTGTCTTCCGATGCCCAAAACCGAGAGGGAGCATCGCCAGGACATTGTGGACGTGGGCCGCATGGTCTGGCAGAAGGGCTGGGTGGCCGCCAACGACGGCAACATCAGCATTCGCCTCGACCGGGACCGCGTCCTGTGTACGCCCACGCAAGTCTGCAAGGGCATGATGCACGCCGACGACATGATCGTCTGCGACATGCAGGGCAACAAGATCTCCGGCACGCGCGAGCGCACCTCGGAGATGATGATGCACCTCACGGTCTACAACCTGCGGCCCGACGTCCACGCGGTGCTGCATGCCCACCCGCCGGTGGCCACCGGCTACGCCGCCGCCGGGCGCTCCCTCAATCTGGCGCTGCTGCCGGAGGTGGTGATCGGGCTGGGCTGCGTGCCGCTGGCCGGCTACGGTTTGCCTGGAACCGCCGCGCTGACCGAGCCCATGTTGCCGCTGATTCCCAAGTACGACGCCCTGCTCATGGGCAACCACGGGGCCGTCTGTTATGGCGAGGACGTCTATAAGGCCTTCTTTCGCATGGAGACCGTCGAGCACTTCGCGCTGATTTCCCTGGTCACCGAGCTGCTCGGCGGCGCGCAAGTGCTGCCCAAGCAGGAAGTGGCCAAATTGCTCGAAGCGCGCACCCGGTACGGTATCCAGTCGCGCGCGGGTGCGGAGGCCGGCTGCCCGCTCTCCGCCGAAGACATGGGACAGGAACGGTTTCAGGTGACTCGCGACGAGCTCGTCGCCCTGGTGGACGAGGCGGTGCGCGCCCGCAAGTAGGCGCTAGGAGGTTGGATGGGCGAAGCTTTGGGAAGGATCGAGGCCGCCAAATAGAGCGGAAGAAGGCCCTCATGATACTGGCCCGCGTTGTCGGTACGGTGGTTGCTACACGCAAGGATCCCCGCCTCGAAGGCAAGAAACTGCTGGTCCTCAAGCCCGTCTCCCCCCAGGGCCAGGACGAGCCCGGCTACGTCGTCGCCGTGGATACCGTGGGCTCCGGTTTTCGCGAGACGGTGCTGGCCGTCGCCGGCAGTTCGGCCCGCATGGCCGAGGGATGTAAGGACAAGCCCGTCGACACCGCCATCGTCGGCATCGTCGACACGGTTACTCTGGACGAGAAGAGGTAGGCGCCCATGTATCTCGGCCGCGTGGTGGGCCGCCTTTGGGCGACCATGAAGAACGAGAACCTGACCGGCCAGCGGTTTCTGGTGGTCCAGCCCGTCACCCCCGAGCTCCAGGATCAGGGCCGCCGCCTCGTCTGCACCGACGCAACCGGCGCCGGCGCCGGCGAACTCATCTACTGGGTGCGGGCCCGCGAGGCCAGCTACGCGCTGCTGCCCGCCGAAGTGGCCACCGACGCCACCATCGTCGGCATCGTCGACAGCGTGCACGTGAAGAGGTTTTGATTCATGCTAATCGGGCGCGTGATCGGCGAGTTGGTGGCCACCCGAAAACACCCCAGCCACGAGGCCCTCAAGTTGCTCCTCGTCCAACCCCTCCATCTCGACGGCAGCGACCGTGGCGACGCCATCGTGGCCGTGGACTCGGTGGATGCCGGCGTCGGCGACCGCGTGCTGGTCACCACCGAAGGTTTCTGCGCCATGAGCGCCGTCAACCGCTGGCCCTCCAGCCCCATCGACGCGGCGGTCCTCGGCGTGATCGACGAGATCGAATTGATCCCCGGCGTGACTCGCTAGCCCGCCCGGCTCCGATAGCGCCCGCCGCCCAGCCCCGCCAACGTCCCGGCCGTCCGGAACCGCATCCCCAGACCCAAGCATGTTTGTCGTTCCCTATTTTGTGATCGAGACTGATCTTGGTGCGGGGGAACAATTTGCGGGCGATCAGGGGCCGCAAGTCGTGTTGACCACGGCCGCCTTTATTGTGAAATCGGGAGGGCGCATTGGTGGTAGAGTGAACCTGAAATGTCGACTCCGCCAGAGGTGCTGTTCCACCGTTTTTTTCAGACGCTCAGTTCATCGGAGCGCGAATGCTACAAGGGCAAGAAGGACGTGAGCAGCCTGCCGCAAAACCAGCAATCGCTCCTGGTTGGCATTCAAGAATCATTTAACGAGGCTTTGCGGAACGAAAGTAAAGACGTTCCCGAGCACGTGGACCACCCCCCGTTCCATTTTGATTACGTCGATTCCAGGATTCCCAATGCCCTCGCATTCCGCTACGAGGGCTATTCGTTCATCGGTATCACAATCGCGTTAATCGATATGCTGTGGGACGCGTGTGTCCGGTTAAGCAGATCGGAAACGGTTGCTTCCCTCCTTGGCGTCCGGCTGACGGCCGAGGAGCACGAGAGGCTGCATGTCGTGATGCTTCGAACCCAACTCAGTTTTGTGCTATCCCATGAGTACACGCATCATGTTCACGGGCATGCATGCTCGCAAGGGTCAGAGTCGCTGTTCTTCAACGAGATTCTGGACATCGGAGAGACCGGCGGCTTAGAACAGCGGACTCTGGAGGCTGATGCAGATGCCTACGCCGCCTATCACGTCTTGGCTAACTTGATCGTGGGTGGGGAACGGTCGCGCGCCGTGGGCCTCCTCAAGCTTGGGGCGGAAGCAGCCAGTGTTCAGGATGAAGTGCTGCTCTCCTGTTTCGTCATCGCCGTTGGAGCCTACCTGTTTGTTCGCCCTCCCAGCGACCTAGACGATGTGAACATTTATAGACTCACGCATCCACCTCAAGCTGCGAGAATGAATTTTCTTGTGTACCAGGCCATTGGCTGGTGCCGGCAAAACCGGCCCTCCCTTGAAGCATGGATGACAAGAGATCGATTCCAGGGGCTCATGAACGGTGTGGCGGAGGCCACCTGGGGAATGAACGGCGGTCGGGACTGGGGAGCACAGACTGCGTTTCTTCAATCCGAGGATGGCTCCGAGTACATTAGGAAACTGGACAGAAGCCTTAATGCCTACATACTCTCTTTATAAATGGGCTCGTTCGTCCTCCCCTCGGCCAGATTGTCGCGGAGTGCCGGTGCAACCACATGGTCGCGTAGTCGGCAAATTGCAAATGCGCCAGGCTCCGATTAGTACTTGGAAATCGGCATCGCGGTTCCGATGGAAGACGGCCGGGTGCGTTGCGCCATGCGCGTTTCCCGGGGTCCATTTTCAGACCAGAGTCCGTCCTGCTGTATCCTGCCTCTATGGGGATTGTCACGAAGCCTTTGATCTTTGCTCTCTCCGTTGTGTTTGCATCGAGCGGTCTGCTCGCCCAGAAGCCTGGCTGGCAGCCATCGCCCGGCCACACGCAAGTGCCCATATGGCCAGGCGCTGTACCCGACGCCCAGTTTGGCCCGCCGGCCAACTCCGAAACGGCGCAATCGGGAGACGTCGGCAACGTTTCACGGCCCACCATGACCCTCTATTCGCCGAAGGGAAACAATACGGGCGCTGCGGTGGTCGTGTTTCCTGGCGGGGGCTATCACATCCTGGCCATCGATCTTGAAGGCGTCGAGGTCTGCGACTGGCTGACGTCAAAGGGCGTCGCGTGTGTGCTCTTGAAGTACCGCGTTCCCTACTCGGGGCCGTACTGGGACGAGGGCTGTAAATGTCACATCATTCCGAAAGCCCCTATGGCCCTCCAAGATGCGCAGAGGACCGTGGGGCTGGTCCGCTTCCACGCCGCGGAGCACCATATCGATCCGCACAAGATCGGCGTGCTTGGATTCTCGGCCGGCGGGCACCTGTCGGCGGCGATTAGCACGCACTTTGACAAGCGTTCCTATCCGCCTGTCGATGCGGCCGACAAAGAAAGCTGCCGCCCGGATTTCGCGGTGGCCATCTACCCGGGGCACCTCTGGACCGACGAGAAGAAATTCGAGTTGAATCCGGATGTTCCCGTTACCCGCCGGACGCCTCCTACCTTCTTGCTACAGGCGGAGGACGATCCCGTGGACAACGTAAACCACTCGCTGGTCTACTACATTGCGCTGAAGAACGCCGGGGTTCCCGTGGAGATGCATTTGTATGCGCAAGGCGGGCATGCCTTCGGCCTGCGTCCCACGAAGTTTCCGATTACGCGATGGCCTCGGCTAGTGGAGACTTGGCTGCGGACCATCGCGATGATCCCGGAGTAGGCGCTCTGGAATCGCGTACGGCAAAGCGGGACCTGCCGCTCTCATGGTTGTCGTTCCTTCCCAAGAATGGACGTTCCTCGCGCTCCGCTTCCTGGTTCGACCGATGGGACGAACGGCCGCTTCATGAAAGCGCTTCCCACGAAGTGACAAACCGCACGATGAAGAAGTGCGATGTCTCCTTGAACTTCGACCCAAGATTCCGCCCCGACAACTTCAGTGCCGAGAAGTCCACTTTCCTGGCACGATCCTTTCTCTGCGAATGCTCGACCATTCGTCCAGAAGTTAATCCTAACTTGCGACTTCACGCAACGCCCTGGGAGCGCCGCGTCGCCGGGTGTGCACACTCACCAAGACCACGCAAGAGGGCTGTCGGTACAGCAAAGGCAAGCCGCATGACGAATTGGCACGGTACGAGGTTGAAGACCTGTCTCAAGCTGAAATCCATTGCTGAAATCCATTTCATCATGGATTGAGAATATGCGACAGCTTCGCGAGCTGGATCTATCGCGCGATGGCATCAAAGATGCGGACTCCGAGCGATGCCGATTGGAGTTCCAAACCAGTGTCGACCACCACTGCGAAGCGATGCACTGACAAAAAGGGCGATTAGTCGGAACATCGGGCCTGTTTTCCCCTGGTATTCTGAGCGACGCCGGTGTATGATCGGGCCATCGGGACTGCGCCGCGCAGACTGGGCAGGCCGCTCCTCGCGTGGAGGTCTGAATGGTGGACCGAATGCGCATTGGAAGCAAGGGTTGGGAGATCTGTGGCCGGCGAGATTGCACGGGCTGCAACTCCGTCCCGGCCTTCGACGCCTGGGTCCGGGACCCGGAGTGGCTGCGCCGATTTAAGAACGATTTCGGCTCGATGTCGGCGCTGCGCGCCTTGTGCGGACAACTGGGGTTGTATCAGACATATTTGCTCGAAGACGAAGAGATCCTGGAACAGATCGCGCACATTCTCCACGAACGGCACTGGCACATCTGCAGGGAGGCGACAATCATTGCCACCGGCGGCGGGGTGCAGGCGGAGGCAGCCGGACGGAAACCCGAGGGACCAGGTCCGGCGACAGGCAAGCCGCATTCGAGAAAGACCTGGGTGGAGTTCGCGGTTGTCGACATGGAAGGGAACCCGGCATTCGGGCATCGCTTCATGGTCATGCTCCCGGATGGTTCCCTGCACGAAGGCACGCTGGGCAAAACCGGAAGGGTGCGCTTCGAGAACATCGATCCCGACACCAGCGTGTTCAGCCTTCCCGACCTCGATCGGGAAGTTTGGGAGAGGGTCGACTGAAGGGTCGGCCCAAGGAGGCGACTTGCCCTCTTACACCGTCAAGCAGGGTGACTGCATCAGCAGCATTGCCCACGAGACCGGTTTCTTTTGGGACACACTCTGGAATCACCCGGGCAACGCCAGGCTCAAACAACTGCGCCGGAATCCGAATGCGCTGCTGCCGGGGGACGTCGTCCTCATTCCCGACAAGCGCCCAAAGGAAGAATCGTGCGACGCCACCCGCCTTCACAGATTCCGGATCAAAGGTGTTCCCGTCCGTTTTAACCTCCAGTTACTGGACGTCGCCGGAGATCCCCGATCCGACGTGCCATACACTCTGGAAGTCGACGGCTCCTCCCGGCGCGGCCGCACGGATTCGGACGGACGCATCTCGGAGATCGTTCCGCCACCTGCGCGGCGGGCCAAACTGACACTGGGCCGGCCCGGCAGGCCCAAAGCGGAGGTGTACGAGTTCCAACTGGGCCACATGAACCCCATAGACGATATCGCGGGTTTGCAGGCCAGGCTCCAGAATCTCGGGTATCTCAAGAAAGTCACCGGCGAGATGGACGCGGCCACCCAGGGCGGCCTGTGGAAGTTTCAACGCGCGTGCGGCCTGCCCGAGACCGGCGAGCCGGACGCCGCCACACATTCCGCTTTGGCGGGTAAGCACGGAGGATAGCCATGGATCCCGAGAGACCATTCATGCCAAAGGATTACCTGAAGGCTTTCAAAAGTTTCTTCGATGCCGAAAGCTGTAACACGCTGCAACCGCAGTCCTATTGCGTGGATATCCACTGCCACTCCACCTTCATGCCCTTCAATCGTCAGGGAAAATACCCGCCACTGAGCGACCACGTTCGGACTTCCCGCGAAGTATTCTGGCCTGCGCCCACCAGCCCAGAGAAAGTCGAAGCCCAGAGATTCCACAAGACGCCGACGTTCTACCAGTCTGACTTCACAGCTCTGGCGCAGAGCAATGTGCGGCTCGCGTTCGTGTCGCTGCTTCCCCTCGAACAGGGATTCGTTTGGACACGGGAGGGCGGCACCCTCCCCGCGGCGGACCTGCGGCTCGCAGAGGAGCCTGAGAGCCTGGGCAAACAATCCGGCATCCCGGTCCTGAACGAACTGTCGGAGACGGTGATGGCGGCCGATCTCAACCCTGGGGAGGCCCTCGGCATTGCGGGCGCCGCGCTGGTAATGAAGATACCGATGGCTCGCACGGAGCACGTACAGGCGAGGCATCATGACTATTTCAACGATCTGGTGGCCGAGTACGAGCTGCTGACTAACGAGAGCTACTGGCAGTGCCCCGGCCTGCCGGGTGTGCCGCCCGGCGCCAAAGTGCAGGTGGTCGGCAATTCCGATGAGTTGAAAAAGGCTCTGGAACAACCACACGTCACGGCGGCGATCGTGACCGTCGAAGGGGGGCACTCGCTCGGCTGCGGGTCTTTAAAGTGGCGCGAGAAGATCCGTGACGACGAGCTGGACGACGCGTACCCCAAAATGGGCGGCCTCCGGTTGGATGAAGACAGCTTTCGCACCCCAACTGATAAATGCGATATGGTGACGCGGTTCAAGAAGAAGCCCGTTCAGGAACTGGTGCTGCAGCTCTTGCTGAACATCAAGCAAATCAAGGGATGGGGACCCGATGGGAAGTTCGCTCCATTCTTCCTCACGTTTTCGCATCACTTCTGGAACCAGCTCTGCGGGCACGCCATCAGCCTGCCATACAAGTTTGGGATCCCGTTTTTCAACCAGCAGCTCGGCGTCGAGAAGGAGTTAACGGAGGTCGGCAAGGTTGTGTTGAGCGCGCTCCTTTCGAAGAACAACGGCAGGCGGGTGCTGATCGACACCAAGCACATGTCGTTGAAAGGGAAGCGCTGGTACTACGACTCCATAAAGAACCTGAAGATCCCCATCATCTCCAGCCATGCGGCGCCTAGCGGGGTCGCCGACATGCCCACTGAGCCGACCACAACAGACTGCGGAGTGGCGGACAGTAACTATCGGCACACCGGCGAATTCAACTCCTGGGACATCAACCTCAGCGACGAAGAGATCCAGACGATCCACCAGTCCGATGGGTTGATCGGCCTCAATTTTGACGAGCGAATCCTGACCGGCCACGAGCGCAATGCCGAATTGCACCAGAGTGCCCCCGCCGGGGGAGGGAGAGACACGGTCGTATGGGCGGAGTTGATTGCCGATCGCATCTGTCGATTCGCGAAAGCAGCTTCGGAAGGTGAATGTGCGACCAACAAGGAGGACTGGTGGCGGCACCTGGCGATCGGTTCCGACTTCGACGGCGCCATTAATCCCGTCGATGCGTATTGCTGGGCCGGAGACCTCACTGATCTCCGGACACCCCTGCTCGCCAAGCTCAAGGGAATGTGGGACACCGGCCTAGGCCCATCCGATGACGCCGTCGAACAGGATGACTATATCGAAAACATAGTGGATGGCTTCCTGCACCAGAACGCCCTGGACTTCCTGGCGAAATACTTCACGGACGAGTACCGGACATAGCAGACAAACACAGACCAAACACGGGGCCGTCCCTGGTTTACGGTGGTGCGGAGCGGCATCGACTGCTGCCGGTCCACGGAGAACGGGAGGCCGCGCTCGACGCCCGACACTGAAAACGCTCCGGCGTTGAGGACTTGCGCCTTGCTCGAAGTTCGGCGCTACAGCCCGGGGACTTTCCGGAAAGTGGCCAAAGAGGCCGTACCGCGGTCGATGTCTCTCGACTTTGGGGATTCCTCCTGTGACACGCCCCTCACGGGAATAGGTAATCGGAAGCCGGCTCACCGCCGCTAATCACCCTAATCCTCGCAATTGACGGATCCACCGCCCCGCCGCCCAGCCGCCCCACCACCATCCATTCCGCCCACCCAAATTCCCCGTTCCCCACCGTTCCCCACCTCAATCTCCCATCCCCTCAACCACTTCCCTCGCCCGGCCCCCGGTTCGCCTCCTCCCCCGTGCTAACTCTTCCTATAGGGACCGGCTTCCACAACCGCCCGCCCCCTCCGAGGTGCCCCCATGTCTTCCCAATCGCAAATCGACGCCAATCGCCGCAACGCCCAGCTCTCCACCGGCCCACGCTCCCCCGAAGGCAAAGCCAAAGTCGCCAACAACGGCCGCCCCCGCAGCCTCTCCTCCCGCAACCCCGTCCTCCCCATCGAGAACCCCGCCGAATTCCAGGCCCTCGTCGACGGCCTCCGCGCCATCTTCCAACCCGCCAACGAACTCCAGGAGTTCAGCCTCCGCGAGATGGCCTGGGCCGAATGGCGTCTCCGCCGCGTGGCCCGCATCGAATCCGGCGTTCACACCCACCGCATGGAAAGCGCCCGCGCGACCGATAAGTGCCCCGGCGCCGCCCCCAAACCGGCCCGTACCATGCGGCAACGGCGCTACGACCAGCAAACCCGCATCCTCGGCATCGCCTTCTATCGGGACTGCGAAAACAACGCCGGCGTGAAGCTCTCGCGCATGGAGAACTCCCTCCGCCGCGCCTACTACAAGGCCCGCAACGAGCTCCTGTCCCCCCCGTCCCCGCTCCTGGAAACACCCCCGACCCAAACCCAATTTCCGCCCCGGGACCCCACCCCGCTCCCTCCACCAGCCGACCATGAATACCCTTCCGCCGGAAGCGGCATGCAGCAGGCTGGCCTGCCCCCACCCTGGCCGCCAGGAGCGCACCGGTCCGCCGGAGGCGGCCTGCCGCGGCGCGCCGCCCTAACTCCTCAATCTCCAAAGGATTTGCCGGAAAATGCCCAGCCAGATCTCGACGTCGCGCCCGGGCAGCTTCAGCCGCCGCACCAGCCGCCGCACCTTGGCCTTGGTCGAGGCTGCCGTCCGCGGATTGGTGTACCCGCTGGCCTCGAGCGCCTCCAGCAGCATCCCCGTGAGCCGCTCCACCTCGCCCGCCGCGGCCGGCTTGACCGCTTCGGGCTTGCGGACCGCGGCCCGGCTGTCCCGCGCCAGCTCGAACAGCGTCACCGCCACCGCCTGCCCCAGGTTCATCGAGCCGTGCTCCACGCGCGTGGGAATCCGGACCAGCCAGTGGCAGTGGCTCAGGTCGTCGTTTGCCAGCCCGTATTTCTCGCTGCCGAACAACAAAGCCACGGGATGCAAACCCAATTGCCGCCGCACCAGCCGCGCGCCGTATTCGAGGCGCCTGAGCGGATGCTGCAACTCGCGATGCCCCAGCGAAGTCGTGCCCACTACCAGCCCGCAATCCGCCACGGCTTGGCCCACGGTGGCGTACTCTTCCGCGCCCTCCAGCACCGCCGAGGCGCCCACCGCCGACCGCGCCTCTCTGAACGCCACCGCGTAGGGGTTCACCACCCGCAGCCGCGTGAATCCGAAGTTGCTCATGGCCCGCGCGGCAGCCCCGATGTTCAGCGGATTGCGCGGGCCGACCAGCACCACGCGCAGCCTCGCGAGCTCTTCCGGGGTCAGTGTGGACAACGCTCCGGCCCTATCCTACCGCAACTCTCCCATGAGCTGGTCGAGCGCCTCCCGCGGCGGCCGGACCCGCGCTTCCGCCAGCGTGGCCAGCGGCTCGTCCACCAGGTTGAGCAGTTCGGCCAGGTTGGGCTTCCCGGTATTCAGGTACAGCAGGCCGGTCACCACGTGCCCCTCGCGGACCGCCTCGTCGAGCACCCTCAGGGCGTTGATCTTGCTCGTGGGATCGTACTCCTTCTCCAGCTTCTTCAGCCGCAGCCGCGCGCCGCCGTGCATCTCGATCTCGCGCACCTCGCCTTCCGCGATCTCCACCGCGATCTCCGCATAGGCGGGAACGAAATCCAGCTCCTGTAGCGGTTCGTCGTGCTCCTTCACGTACGAGTAGCTCTTGGTGGATCCCTCGTGGTCGTTGAAGGTGACGCACGGCGAGATGACGTCGATCACCGATAGCCCCTGGTGCGCGATGGCGGCCTTGAGAATGGCCTGCAATTGCCGCTTGTCGCCCGAGAACGAGCGCGCTACCAGCGTGGCCCCCAACTGGATCGCCTCCGCGCAGCAATCGATGGCCGGCAGCTCGTTCACCACGCCCGTCTTGAGCGTCGATCCCACATCCGCGGTGGCCGAGAATTGGCCTTTGGTCAACCCGTACACCCCGTTGTCCTCGATGATGTAGACCTGCCGCACGTTGCGCCGCAGCATGTGTACGAACTGCCCGATCCCTATGGACGCCGTGTCGCCGTCGCCCGATACCGTGATGCCGAACAGGTTGCGGTTCCCGAGCAGCGCGCCCGTCGCCACCGATGGCGCCCGGCCGTGTACGGAATTGAAGCCGTGCGCCAGATTCAGGAAGTACGCCGGGGATTTCGATGAGCAGCCGATCCCGGAGAACTTCGCCACCGTCCACGGTTCGACCCCCATCTCGTAGAAGCACTCGATAATCCGCTCCGAGATCGAGTTGTGCCCGCAGCCCGCGCACAGGGTGGTCTTGCCGCCCTTGTAACTCGCCACTTCCAGCCCGATCCGATTCACCTTCTTGGGTGGCGCCGTGGCCGTGCTCATCGGAGTCCCTCCTGGCGGACGATTTCCTCGGTCACCGTGCGCGCATCCAGCGGCAGACCCCCGTAATACCGTACGCTGCGCAGCTTCCCGATCTCCTCCGGCTCCAGTTCCATCCGCATCAGCAGCAGCAGTTGCCCGTCCCGGTTCTGGTCGATCGCGTAGACCCGCTCGTGCCGATGCACGAACTCCGCGAGCTGCGCCGTAAAGGGGTACGCCTTCAGCCGCAGGTAACTGGTCTCCACGCCGAATTCCTGGCGCAACTGGTCGCGGCTTTCCTGGGTGGCGTAGCGCGAGGTTCCGGCGCAGATCAGGCCCACGTGCGCCTTGGGGTTCATGTCGATGTGCGGCGCCGGAACCTGCCCGCGCATCGTCTGGAACTTGCGCGCCAGCCGGTCCAGGTTGTTCATGTAATCGTCTTCGCGCTCGCTGTAGCCGGCCCGTTCGTTGTGCCCGCTGCCGCGCGTGAAGTAGGCCGCCGCCGGGTGCTTCGTTCCGGGCAGCGTGCGGTAGCCCACGCCGTCGCCGTCCACGTCCTTGTACCGCGCGAACCCGCCCAGCCGGTCCAGGTCCTCGGCGCTCAGCACCTTGCCGCGCCGTATCGGCTCGCTGGGGTAATCGAACGGGTCCGACATCCAGTTGTTCATGCCCAGGTCCAGGTCGCTCATCACGAACACCGGCGTCTGGAACCGCTCGGCCAGGTCGAACGCTTGGATCGCCATCGTGAAGCACTCGCGGGGCGAGGAGGGGAACAGCATGGGATGATTGGTGTCGCCGTGCGAGAGCACCGCCGTCGAAAGCAGGTCGCCCTGCATGGTGCGCGTCGGCAGGCCGGTCGACGGCCCCACCCGCTGCACGTTCACGATCACCGCCGGGATCTCGGCGTAGTAGCCGAGGCCCGTAAACTCCGCCATCAGCGAGATGCCCGGCCCCGATGTCGCCGTCATGGCGCGCGCGCCCGCCCAGCTCGCGCCCAGCACCATCCCGATGGAGGCCAGCTCGTCCTCCGCCTGCACCACCGCGAAGGTCGCCTTGCCCGTCTCCTTATCCACCCGGTATCTCCGCAGATACCCGATCAGCGACTCCACCAGCGACGACGACGGCGTGATCGGATACCAGCTCACCACCGTCACCCCGGCGAACAGGCAGCCCAGCGCCGTGGCCGCGTTGCCGTCGATCACGATCTTTCCGGCGGTCGCGTTCATGCGCTCCACCCGGCAGCGGTCGGTCTTGGCCAGGCTGCTGGCCGCATAGTCGCGCCCCGCCTCCACCGCGCCCCAGTTCAAGTTCGCGGCCTTCGCTTTCTTGGCGCCGAACTGCTTGTAGAGCGCGATCCGCACCTCCTCCAGCTCGATGCCCAGCAACTGCGCCAGCACGCCGTCGTAGATCATGTTGCGCACCAGTTTTCGCAGCCGCGGCTCCGGGCACACCGGGCCCACCAGCTTGTCGAAAGGCGCCGGGTAGAAGTGCAGGTCCTGGCGCAGCGCGTCGAGCTTCAACGGCTCGTCGTAAATCACTGCCGCGCCCGGCTCCAGTTTCAGCACGTCTTCCCGCGCCGTCTCCGGGTTCATCGCCACCAGGAAATCGACCTCCTTCTTGCGGCCGATATAGCCCTGCTTGCTGGCCCGTATGGTGAACCAGGTCGGCAGCCCGGCGATGTTCGAAGGGAACAGGTTCTTCCCCGAAACCGGGATGCCCATCTGGAACAGCGCGCGCATCAGCACCGTGTTGGCGGTCTGGCTGCCCGAGCCGTTGATGGTGGCTACCTGTATGGTGAAATCGTTGACCACCGGCTGCTCCGCCTGCACCGGGAGCTGCGCGGATGGACCATCGGCAACTGTCGACATGAAGCCTTCCTCTGATTGAAGGGAATCACTCACTCCCTGCTTCGATTATATGCACAAGGAAACCGGCGGCGTCGCCAGGCCGCAGCCGGCCGGGGCGCGGCCACCCCCATTTTCTCCCGCTCAACTAAGGTCTTCCCCCGACGGCCTTTCCTCCCCCCTCGACGATCTACGCAATGTACACCAGATGTACTACAACGCACCTTTGAATTGGTTTGCCGTCGCCGTCAAGCCCCGGCAGGAAAAGCTGGCCGCCCGGGTGCTGCGAGACCAGGGCCTGGAAGACTACCTGCCGCTGTACCGCGCGCGGCGCCGCTGGTCGGACCGCCTGAAGGAAGTCGAGGCTCCGCTGTTCGCCGGCTACGTCTTCTGCCGCTTTGCGCTCCAGGACCGGACGCCGGTTCTGCGCACGCCCGGGGTGCGATCCATCGTGACGTTTGGAGGCCGGCCGGCGCCGGTTTCCGATGCCGAGATCTGGGCGCTCCGGCAGGCCGTCGGCTCGGGCCGTGCGGTGCAACCCTGGAGCGAGCCGGGCCAGGGCGAGCCCATCCGGATCGAGCGCGGCCCGCTGAGCGGGCTGTGCGGAGCGCTGGTGCGGGTTAGGGACGACTGGCGGGTGGTGGTCTCGGTGGAACTGCTGCGGCGCTCGGTGGCCGTCCAGGTGGATCTGGCCGACCTGGCCATCCCGGACACCGGGAGGCGGCGCTCTTGACCGTCCTGTTGAAGCCCCGCAATCGCCTGGTGAACTTCCGGCTCACCGAAGACGAATACGGAAAGCTGGCCGCGGTGTGCGTGCAGAAAGGCTCTCCCAGCATCTCCGAATGCGCCCGCGCCGCGATCCTGCGCCTAGTGGAGCGGGAAGCCGGGCGGGGCGGGCCGCTGGACGGGCGTATCGAGGATCTGGACGGACGGGTGGCGCAGCTCGAAGCCAGCCTCCGCCGGCTGCGCCGCCACCCCGCGGGCGGCGAACTCGAGGCAGGGTGACCATATGAAAAACTCCGCGCTTCTCATTCTGTTGTGCGGCCTGGCCGCGGCGCAAACGCAAACCGCGGCCCCCGCCGAGATCGGCGGCGCTAATCTGCCGGCCTACAAGATCGGCGCCGACGACCTGATCGCAGTCAGCGTCTACGACGCTCCCGAATTCACCCGCACCGTGCGCATCGGCGCCGACGGGATGCTTCGCATGCCCATGCTGAAGCGCCACATCAAAGCTCTCGGATTGCTGCCCGCCGATCTGGAAGTGGTCATCGCGGAGGGGCTGAAAGCCGAGCAACTGATCGTCGATCCGGTGGTCACGGTCACGGTGGTCGAGTACCACAGCCGGCCCATCAGCGTGCTGGGGGCCGTGAAGACCCCCACCACGTTCCAGGCCGTGGGCGGCGTCTCGCTGCTGGACGCGCTCACGCGCGCCGGGGGCCTCGGCCCGGAGGCCGGCGCGGAGATCCTGGTGAGCCGCCGGCAGGCCGGCGAGGACGGCGCCGGGACCATGCTCGTCGAGCGCATCCCGGTGAAGGGTCTCATCGACGCCGCCGACCCCGAGCTCAATCTGAAGCTGAGCGGAGGCGAAGAGATCCGGGTGCCCGAGGTAGGGCGGGTCTTCGTGGTCGGCAACGTCAAGAAGCCGGGCTCCTATCCGATCCAGGACGGCCCCGAGACTTCGGTCCTCAAGGTGCTGGCGCTGGCCGAGGGTTTGGAGCCTTTCGCCTCGAAGCAGGCCTACATCTACCGCCGCGACGACAGCTCCTTGGCCAAGCACGAAATCCCCATTCCCCTGGGGAAGATCATGGCGCGCCAATCTCCCGACGTGCCCCTGCTATCCAACGACATCTTATACGTTCCGGACAACACCGGCCGCCGGGCCGGCATGGGAGCGCTTGATCGCATCCTGGGCTTCACCGCGAACACAGCGTCCGGAATTCTGGTCTGGCGGCACTAATCATGTCCGAACAACAACTTCTCGAACGCGTTGGATCCGCGCCGGCCGCGCATGCGCTGGCGCCGTCCGAAAACTACCGCATCGCCTATCTGCCGGGCGAGGCGCCGCCGGAAGGCGGGTCGGTCCCGCTGAGCCAGTATCTGTGGATCCTCAAGCGCCACCGCTGGAAGATCCTCTCGTTCGTCTGCGCCTCGGTGCTGGCCACCCTCATCGTCTCCTCGCGGATCACTCCGGATTTCGAGGCCACGGCGACCATCGATATCGACCGCCGGATGCCCACCGGAGTGCTGGGCGAGGAAGCCGCGCAATCGGCCGGCAACGACGCGGACCAGTTCCTGGCGACGCAGATCAAGCTGATCCAGTCGGATTCGGTGCTGCGGCCGGTGGCGCAGCGTTACCGGCTGCTGGAAGCCGAGGGGGCGGAGGCGCCGGGAACCGTGAAAGCGGCGGACGTCGAGGACGCCCCGGTGCTGCTCAAGAAGCTGAAGGTGGTGCGTCCTCCCAACACCTATCTGCTGCTGATCGGCTACCGCTCGCCGGATCCGCGCTTGGCGGCCGACGTGGCCAACGGCGTGGCGCAATCCTACCTGGAGCACACCTACGATATCCGCTATCGCTCCTCGGCCAGCCTGGCATCCTTCATGGAGAAGCAACTGGACGAGCTGAAGGCCAAGATGGAGCGGTCGGGCGCGGCGCTGGTGCAGTTCGAGCGCGAGCTGAACGTGATCAACCCGGAGGAGAAGACCAGCATCCTGTCGGCGCGCTTGCTGCAGCTCAACACCGAGTTCACCAACGCGCAGGCCGACCGGGTGCGCAAGCAGGCCGCCTACAGCTCGGTGCGCGGCGGGTCGCTGGAAGCCCTGCAGGTATCCACGCAGGGCGAATCGCTCACCAAGCTCACCGAGCGGCTGGAGGAGGCGCAAGGCCGCTTCGCCGAGGTCAAGGAGCGCAACGGGGCGAACCATCCGGAGTACCGCAAGGCCGCGGCGCAGGTGGCCGAAGTGCAGAGAGCCATGGAAGTGGCGCGGGCCAACATCGGCAACCGGGTGGAGATCGAATTCCAGCAGTCGGCCGAGCGGGAGAAGATGCTGAAGCAAACGGTCGCCGAGACCAAGACGGAGTTCGACCGGCTCAATGCGCGCTCCTTCGAGTACCAATCGTTGAAACAGGAGGCCGAGGGCGACAAGAAGCTGTACGAGGAACTGGTGCGGAAGATCAAGGAAGCGGGCATCAACGCCGGTTTCCAGAACAGCGCCATCCGGATCGCGGATGCGGCCCGGCCGGCGCTCAAGCCGGTGTTCCCGAACCTGAAACTGAACCTGACGCTGGCCTTCCTGTTCTCGACCCTGCTGGCCATGGGAGCGGCGGTGGTGAGCGACGTGCTCGACAACACGCTGAAGGATCCGGAACAGGTGGCCCGGACGCTGAAGGCGGAGGTCATCGGGAACCTGCCGGTGGTGAAGCCCTGGCGGGGCCGGCTGGCGCAGATCACGTCTCCCGGCAACGGAACGGCCACTTCGCTGGTGCTGCGCACGGGGCCGGAGGAGCAATCGCTATCCAGCTACGACGAGGCGATCCGCACGCTGCGGAACTCGATCCTGCTGGCGGATTTCGACCGCAATTTGCGCTCGCTGCTGGTGACCAGCGCGGTGCCGGGCGAGGGGAAATCCACCATCGCGGCGAACCTGGCGGTGGCGCACGCGCGGCAGGGGCATCGAACGCTGCTCATCGACGCCGACCTGCGGCGGCCGAGCGTCCACAAACGCCTGGGGATTCCCGGGGCGGTGGGGCTCTCCAGCGTGCTGGTGGCCGATTCGCCCTGGCGCGACGCGGTGGTCAAGCTCGAGAAACTGCCCGAGCTCGAGATCCTGCCGGCTGGACCCAGCTCCCGCCGGGCGGCCGACTTGATCGGCCGGGGCCTCTCGAAGATCCTCGAGGAAGCGGCCGCCTCCTATGACATGGTGATCTTGGACGCGCCCCCCATGCTGGGCTTCGCCGAGCCGCTGCAGATGGCGACCATGGCGGATGGCGTGATCGTGGTAGCCCGGGCCGGCGAAACCAACCGCAAGGCGGTCGCGACCGTGCTGGGCACGCTGCAACGGCTGCGGGCGAACCTGGTCGGGGTGGTCCTCAACGAGATGACCGGCCAGATCAGCGACAGCTACAACTACTACGGCTACCACGGCAAATACTACCGGCACTACAGCCACGACGGCGAGCCGGCCTAGCGGCGCCGCGCGGTCCGGCCCGGTCGCCAAACCCGGCCGGACCGCTATGCGCGAACCACCTGCACGAACCACTGCCTTCCGGCGTCAGATAGGATATAAGGTGTGCGCCGCCGGGAGGCTGCCATGAAGAACCGAAAACGCCGGGGTTTTACCCTCATCGAGCTTTTGATTGTCATTGCGATCGTGCTCACCATCCTGACCATCGCCCTGCCCAAAGTCGGCGCGGTCCTGATGAACGCCCGGGAGATGGCGGCCATCAAGCAGATGCAGACCATACACACCGCCCAGACGCAGTTCTACTCGCAGTACGGCAGGTTCGCCACCAAGCTGGAGGAGTTGGGGCCTCCGCCCACCGGCCAGGCTAGTCCGGCCGCCGCCGACCTGCTGCCCGGGGACCTGGCCAAAGGGGTCAAGAGCGGCTACCAGTTCACGCTGCAGGGAGGACCGACCGGCTACACGATCAACGCCAACCCGGTTAGTTACAACAGCACCGGGCGGCGGTGCTTCTTCTCCGACCAGACGCAGGTCTATCGCCAGAACTGGGGTCAGGAACCAGCTACCGCCACGAGCGACGAGATCAAGTAGCGCGGCGCGCCGCCCGCCAGTGCAGGCAGCTCCCGATCAGCGCCACGAGCGCTCCGAAGGTGAGGGACAGGGCCGCGCCCAAGCTGGTCCCAGCCGGGCTAAATACGTACGCGCTGAAGAAGTAGCCGCGCGCGAGCGCCGCCAGCACGGCGAGGTTCCACGCGACGAACAGCACCGCCGCGCGGCGGATCAGCGCCAGGCCCAGGCTGACAAGGCCAGCCAGGGCGGAGAAGAACAGCACATAGGTGAGGGCCGCGCCCTGCCAGGGGAGCGCGCCAATGGTCAGGTTGTGGCCATTGAACCAAGCCAGGCCGGAGGCCAGCAGGAGAAACGCAATCAGCGGAAAGTGAAAGAGAAAACTGAAGAGGCGCAAGGCCAGAGCGAGAACGCGTTTCACGGACCCTCCTGCCGCGGAACCTGCCATTGTAGCAGCTTGGACATCGGGGCCAAGACCGCCGGCGCCAAAGCTCGTTCGGCAGTGCCCGAAATCAGCGGTCGGAGGCGCCGGAGCCTTTGGTCTCAAGGAACTCGATCAGGCGCCGCGAGAGACCCGCGTTGGCGATCTCACACTCCCACACGATCAAGACATCCCAACCCTCACTGAGGAGTCGGGCGGTTGTCTTCGCATCCCTCAGTCGGTTCCGATCTATCTTGGCGGTCCAATAGTCGGCATTCGCTTTTGGCATCCGCGCGCCCCTCGCGCAACTGTGGCCGTGCCAAAAGCATCCATGAACGAAAACGACCTTGCGCCTTCGAGAGAAAACAAGGTCGGGACACCCCGGCAGATCCCGCCGATGGAGGCGGTAGCGGAAGCCGCGGGCATGGAGCAGACGTCGCACAACCATCTCCGGCGCCGTGTCCCTGCTCTTCACCGCCTGCATCGTTCGCCTTCTGACCTCAGGCGACTCCACGGCGCTAGGCCCTTCGGATGGCGGTGGGTTCCGACTCACGGACGATCGCACCAGCCCGACGGATACGGGTGCGCCGCACCGTGTCATCACCGCGGTGTTCAACTTCAAAATCCACGTAGTTCAGCTCCTCATCCCTGCCGCCAAAGCAGCGGTGAAACGCCTGGAGGAGTTGGACTTCGTCGAGCGTTTGTGCAAGAGGCTGCGGATTATTCCGCACGCTGGGGATCGTCGCCGGCATGAGGTATATGCAGGGCGGCGGAAGCTCGTAGTGCGCCAGTGCAGTGCGGCGCTTCGGCGCCTGCCGGATCTTCGGACAAGGGCGCCCGACCGTTCCGCATACCATGTCCCAAATCATGACGCCGTCCACCCGCTTGTGGTTCTCGATGATCTCGGCGCTGAGCCGGGTGTGAATGCCCGACCAGGCATTGCGTCGTGGGTCGGCTCCGGGGTTGGTGCAGATGCTCCAGATAATGAACTCCTGAGCATGGGGCGGCCGTTCGAAGATGTTGGTGTTGTTGCCGTCCAAACAGCCCTTCAACTCAATCACCCCAACCCGCCCACTGGAGAGGCGGATCGTGTAGTCGTGGCGATTCGCCTCACCGGAGGATTCCCAGCGGTGGATGAAACCTCGGTCCTGCATGGCGTTCAAAACGTGTGTGGCGAACTCGCGCTTCTCGCGCATCGTGGCGGAGTACTGGCCGCGAACGCGCTCAATGGCGCCTCGGAAAAGACCGCTGTTGTAGAAACTCTTCTCGTCAAGTCCGTGCGCGCCGATCCTGTGCGCCTCGGTCCTCAGGGCCTCCGCATATTCCTCGATCATCTTGCGGAGCTCCTCGTTTTGAGAACACGGAATGACGCTCATGCTGCTATCGGTTCCGCCGGCGATAGAGAGTCAAGGATGGGCTCGAAAATGTGGTTTGCGAGGTGGCGGACGACGGGAACGACGACGCCGTCGCCGGTCAGATGGTATGCTTCGTTGTAGTTTTCGGGCAGCCGGTATGTGTCGGGGAGCCCCATGAGTCGTGCGGTCTCACGTCCAGAGATCAGGCGGGCTTTCACGGACTGCCCATGGACGACGAGGATCACTTGGCGACTTGAACCTCCGGCGGGGGTGCGAAGGCACCCCGAGACGTCGTCGAACCGTATTTCTGCGCGTTGCGTCTTCCGGCCGTACTCGTCGTTTCTGGTCCGCCGGTACAGACCGCCGATCACGCGGCGGTTCCGACGTTTTGCCTCGGCCAGTTTCTCGCAGTTCAGATCGCTCATCATGGACAGCAAATGGCGCGTCTCTTCGGCGGTGAACCAGTCTACGTCGGCGGGATCATCCTCGATGACGTCAGCGAACGACTTGGCGCGTTTCGGTGGGACCGGTAGCGACCACCAAATCCAATTGTGTTTTGCCTTCGGAGGAAGCTTCCTGAACGCCGTGCGAAGACCATCTGTGTGCCAGGGCTGTTCGGGGCCGGGTGCGATCAACCAGCTGGGCAGTTCTATGCCTTCCTGCGGGCATATGATGAACAGTCGGGGACGCGACTGCGGCAGAAACAGCGAGGCGTTCACCACGAACGCGCCGACCGAGTAGCCCACTTGGCCGACGGCGTTGCAGATCGCCGCAAAATCCTTCCCGTCATGCGAATTGAGGGTCCCACAGACGTTTTCAAGAACGATGAGCCGCGGGGCACGGTTCTCTTGCATCAGCCCCTCCATGAGCCGCCAGAAGGGCCAGAAAGTGCCGGAGCGATCTCCCTCGAGTCCGGCGCCGGCGCCGGCAAGGGACAGATCTTGGCACGGGAAGGAGGCCCAGGCGAGATGAGCCGACGAAGGGATGTCTGCGGTTGTGAGGGTTCCGATATCGGCGGTCTTGAGCTCGCGATCTCCCCAGTTCTCGCGGTAGGCGCGGCTTTTCTTGTGGTCGAAGTCGTTGGCGAACAGGCAGTTCCAGTCCGGGCCCAAGCCGGCGCGCACCATCCCTCCCCCAGCGAAGAACTCGTAGAAACTGCGCACGCCACTCACCCCGTTTGCGCTGCCGAAACAAGAATGCCTACAAATGTATTAAGCCACCGGGCCGATGATAGGTCAATGGGCTTAGAGGGTAAATCTTAGCACAAGCGAGGGCGGGTTTCGGCGGCGACAGGCAGTCTTTGAAATCGACAGGTTCACTTCTCCCCGGCCGTCTCCCGCCGGTGCTTCTCAATCTAGAGCCACTGCATACTCCTCGGCTCGTCTTTCCCGCCCAGGTGCAAGGACCTGACGTGGTCAATCTGATACCAGGCCAGGCGCCCACCGTCAGGCCAGTTGACGGGCAGGGATGCGCACCACGAATGGGCCGGCGCGCGGTTGAACCTCGGCGTATCCGCCCTCGGGAGCCCCCAGCGCAGAACGTGAGGCGGTGGTGCAGCCCCGAGCTGGCGGAGAGGGGCCAGAGGGGATCGGGAATTTGACCGCACGGCGGCAGGAGCGCCAGAGCCGGAAACAGGGAAGCCGAAGGCCATCGGGCGCACATGGCCCTCTATCGGTCGACTTCGGGGAAAACCTTAGACCGCAGCTTCAACGCACATTTCAGGCGCCACCGCGTGTTTTGCTTTCACTTGGCCCGCCCGTTAGAATGGTAGATGGAGCGGCAGGGCGCTCGAGTTATGTCCAGCCAGCAGATGTTGAGCAGCCGGGAGCGGGAGGTTCTCTACTCGATTGTCGAGAGCTATATCGCCACCGGCGAGCCGGTCGCCTCGCGGACCATTTCGAGACGGCGCCGGGAGACGCTCAGTCCGGCGTCCATCCGCAACGTGATGGCGGACCTGTTCGAGGAGGGCTACCTGGCGCAGCCGCACACCTCGGCGGGGCGGATTCCCACCGAGAAGGCGTTCCGGGTGTACGTGCAGTCGCTGACCGCGGGCCGCAAGGCGGTGCTGGACCTGGAGCAACTGCGGGCCGACTTGAACGAGGCGGAGTCGCTGGCGGGCTGCGTGGAATGCAGCTCGCACGCGCTGACCGAGGTGACGCACAACTTCGGGATCGCGGCCGCCATCCCGACCTCGAGCCAGACGCTGGACCGGGTGGAGCTGCTCAAGCTGGTGGACCGGCGGGTGCTGATGATCGTGGTGACGCGCGACCGCATGGTGCGCGAGCGCGTGGTGAGCCTGCAGGAGGACATCGGCCAGGACGATCTGACCTGCCTGCGCAACTACCTGAACCGGAACTTCGGGGGCTGGGTCTTGTCGGAGGCGCGCCTGGAACTGCGGCGGCGGCTGAACGAGGAGAGCGCCGCCTACGACGCCATCCTCAAACGGCTCACCGTGCTTTACGGCAAGGGGCTGCTGGACGTGGACTGGGCACCCGAGATCTCGATGGAGGGAGCTTCCAACCTGGTCGGGCTGGACCTGTACCTGACGCGGGAGAAGATGCGGGAACTGTTCCAGACGCTGGAAGAGAAGAAACGGATGCTGCAACTGCTGGACCGCTTTCTGGAGCAGCCCGGGGGAGAATTGGCCGTGCAGGTCGGATTGGGCGAGGAGCATCCGGCGATGCGGGTGCTTTCCCTCATCGGCCTGAAGGTGGTCATGCCCGGCGGACTCTCCGCCAAGATCGCCGTGCTGGGCCCCATTCGCATGGACTACGAGCGGGTCATGTCCGCGGTCTGGCAGGTGGGGAATGCATTTCAAGAGGCGATCGGCTAAGCAGCCGCCATCCGGCGGCAGTGAACCGGCTGGAGCTATGAACGACGAAAAGGAACTCGCGGAATCCGCGGTGAACGAGCCGGCGGCGGCCCTGACGGCCGATGCGGCGGAGGTGGCCGACCCGGCGGCGCGGCTGGAAGCCGTGACGGGGGAACGCCACCAACTGGCCAAGGAGAAGGCGGAGCTTTACGACCAGTTCCTGCGGCGCACGGCGGAGTTCGAGAATCTGCGGCGGCGGAGCCAGCGGGAGCGGGCGGAGATCCTGGAGTTCGCGGGGATGGAAGTGGTGCGGGAGCTGCTGCCCATCCTCGACGATTTCGAGCGCGCGCTCAAGAACCCTAGCTCCGATAAGGAATACGAGAAGGGAATGCAGTTAATCTATGGCCGGCTGTTCAGCGCCTTGCACAAAGCCGGCCTGGAGCCGATGGATAGCGAGGGGCGGAAATTCGATCCGCACGTGCACCATGCCGTGGAGACGGTGGAGAGCACCGAAGTGGAGGACCCCACGGTCGTCGAGGAATTGCAGCGAGGGTACAATTTCAAAGGGCGGCTGCTGCGAGCGGCGATGGTGAAAGTCGCCGTGAGGCCGTGATTCCGTGGCTGTGAGCAAGCGCGATTACTACGAGGTTCTGGGCATCGGCCGCGGCGCTTCCGAGCAGGAGCTGAAGAGCGCCTACCGGCAGATGGCGCTCAAGGTGCATCCGGACCGCAACCCGGGCAACGGGGAGGCCGAGGAGCTTTTCAAGGAGGCGGCCGAGGCCTACAGCGTGCTCAGCGATCCGCGCAAGCGCGCGGCCTACGACCAGTTCGGCCACGCCGGCGTGCAGGGCGCGGCGTCCTCCGGTCTGGACCCCAACGCCTTTGCCGATTTCAGCGATATTCTGGGCGATTTCTTCGGATTTGGCGACCTGTTCGGCCGCCAGGGCGGACGCAGCCGCACCCGCGCGCAGCGGGGCGACGATCTGCGCTACGACCTGGAACTGAGCTTCCTAGACGCCGTGCGCGGGATGCCGGCGGAGATACAGCTTCCGCGGCAGGAGGTCTGCCACCGCTGCCTGGGCAAGGGCGCCGAACCGGGCGACCTGGCCACCTGTTCCGCGTGCCGCGGGCGCGGGGAGTCGATCTATCAGCAGGGGTTTCTCTCGATAAGGCGCACCTGCGCGCAGTGCGGCGGGGCGGGGCAAGTGGCCCGCAAGGCCTGCCCGCAGTGCCGAGGCCAGGGCTACACAACAGCGCAGGAGAAGCTGAAAGTCACCATCCCGGCGGGCGTGGATAACAACTCGCGGATGCGCCTGGCGGGCAAGGGCGAGCCGGGCGCGAACGGCGGTCCGCCGGGCGACCTGTACGTGTTCATCAAGGTGCAGGAACATCCGGTCTTCGAGCGCCGGGAAAAGGACCTGCATTGCGCCATCCCGATCAACATCGCGCAAGCCGCGCTGGGCGCCGAGATCGACGTGCCAACGCTGGACGGGGCGCAGTCGGTCAAGATTCCGGAGGGGACGCAGACGGGCGCCACGTTCAAGCTGCGCGGGCAAGGCGTTCCCGACGTGAACGGGCATGGACGGGGCGACCTGTACGTGCACGTCGAGGTGAGGGTGCCGGCCAAGCTCACGCGCGAGCAGCGGAAGCTCTTCGAGCAGCTCCAGGAAACGCTGCCCGCCGACAACCAGCCCCAGGATCGCGGCCTTTTCGACAAAGTCAAAGACTACTTCATGTAGGGTGGGGGGTGTCTCGGCGGAACGAGAGAATGCCGTCCGAGGAAGCGTCGGGTTCCGTACTCCTAGGGCGCAGTGGGTCTCTTCTTGCGTTCGCCGCCTGAAGCCGCCTTTCGGGCGAGACAGTTTCCGTACAATCGGACGCCCGGGGACCTTGCCCGCAGCTTGTGCGGCCCGCTCGCCTACGGCCGGGCATTTGGTGGGCTTCAGTAGACAGCGGCTGAGCGCGGGAGGAGGGGTAGGGGCGAGACGATGGATTGGTTCGTCCCGAAAGACGAAGAGTGCGGGCGGCACGAGATCACAGGGATGAAGAGGACAAAAAGACCTATTGACAGCGTGGTCCTGGACTGCTAGTATCTGGTGCATGGTAGGCAGCATAATTGGAGGAGCTCCCGGGCTTCAACAGCAGTTTCAGAATCTCGGGTTTGATCTGGATGCGGCGATCTCCTCGTACAACGCCACAAAGAGTCAGGGCGCTTTGATCGGGGCACTGAAAATCCAGACGAAGATGATGGACCTGCTACTCGCAGCCAACAACTTGCAGACCTCACAGACACTCTCTCGGAGCATGGTCATACAGAGGCTCTGATGGGAATCGATGGGTAGGCTTCCGAGACGCCAGGCGCCCTGACCACGCAGGGGGAGGGGGCGTTGGTCACCGTAATCTCCGCGCGCGAAGACGTCGCGCTCCGGCTGCATCGGGTCCATCCGGGATTAAGCGGCTACACGCGCGCGCTTTCCAGCTTCTTCGGTCTTCCGTTGGACGTCACGCAACGACGGTATTGGACGGGCATCGAGCGGGTTGGCGTTGCGCAGGCAGTCTCGGCCTGCGCGGAGTGGGAAAAGGCGGGAATACTGCCCGGCATCCTGTGCGAAACCGGCTCGCAAGTTCGCACGATGTGGAGCAGCCCATTGTTCGACATTACACTGACGGAGGTTGTGAACTACTATCCGCCGGCGAGTGTGGATCTCCGACAGTACGTGCCACCTCCCTGTGCAAGCCCTGTCGAGTGGGTCTTTCGGGCAAGCCCGGTTCACGGGGACGCTCCTTACTGGCAGCGGGTTCTCCGCGCGACCCTGCCCGAGCTTTACCTGGAGCCGTTCCTGGCCGCGCCTGGCAGCCGGGAGTTAGTTGGTTGCGACCTGGCATGTGGTTGGGGACGCGCCTGTCTCTCGCTTAGGAATCCCGAGGGCCGCCGGATCTACGCCTGTGATTTCGGGCAGCGGAGTCTGGATCTGCTGAGCCAACTCGCGAGGAATTCCGGCCGAGCCGAGAACATCGTCCCAACGCGCTGCGATATCGCCCGTCTTCCATTCCCTCCGGACCGCTTCGACTTCTTCCTCGCGTTCGATATCTTCGAGCACCTGCCAACCGGCTCTCTGGAGAGCTCGCTTTGCGAGATCCTCCGCTGCGCGCGAGCGGGCGCTGTTCTCTACGCCGAGATTCCCCTGCATTCCTATTGCCCGGCCGTGACGCACATTCGGGATCTGTCGATCGAGAGCGTGAACGCAATCTTCGCGGAAGCGGCATGGCAAGGGAAGCGGTACAGTCCGCTTCATTACTCTCCCCTCGTCCCCGGCCATTTCGCATTCCGTGTGACGGGCGCCTGCTAGCCGGCTTGCTACAATCTCTGGGGAGGCTGGCCTAGGGCGGGCGCCGGGCCCGATGGCCAGAGGCGAATATGGGCGAACTGACGGGTGGAGTGGCTCTGGTCACGGGCGGCGGACGCGGCCTGGGCCGTGCTTTCGCGGTGGCGCTGGCGGAGGCGGGCATGTCGGTCGCAATCCTGGCCCGCTCGTCCGAGCAACTCGCCGAGACCGAGTCGCTCATGCGGCCGAGCGGCGCGAAGACGCTCAGCCTGGCCTCCGATGTTACTAAGCCAGCCGCCGTCCGGACCGCGATGGCGCGCATCGAAGAGGCTCTCGGGCCGCTGGACCTCCTGGTGAACAACGCGGGCGTCGCGGGACCCTGCGGCCCTATCGCCGAAGTCGACGAGGGCGAGTGGTGGCGCTGCGTGGAAACGAATCTCTACGGCGCTTTCCTGTGCAGCCGTGCGGCGCTGCCGTCGATGAAGGAACGGAAGAGGGGCCGCATCGTCAACGTGGCGAGCGCCGCCGGCGGCCTCCCAATACCCTATCTATCGGCATATGTGGCGAGCAAAGCGGCACTGATTCGATTCACCGAGACCCTGGCACTGGAGATTGCGCCGTTCGGTCTGAGCGCGTTTTCCATCCACCCTGGAACCGTGCGCACGGCGATGTCCGAAGAGCTGCTGAATTCCGAGGCAGCCAGACGCTGGGTCCCGTGGTTTGAGTGGACCTTTCAGCGGGGCCAGGACGTGCCGCCGGACCAGGCAGTTGGCCTGCTGCTGTTCCTGGCACGGGGTTCGGCGGACCGGCTGAGCGGGCGCTTTTTCCAGGTTCCGGAGGATCCCGCTACCATGGTCGGCCGCGCCCGTGAAATCGAATCCGAGGATCTTTACACACTGCGGCTTCGCGGGCTTTCCCGATAGCGGCCACTCAAAAGCTCTGGAAGTCGAAGCCCGCCGCGTGCAGCGCCCGGACACTCCCGGTGAGCGCGGAGGTCAGGCGCTCCAAGTCTTCGACCGAGTGCGCGGTGGACAGGAACCCGGTGAGCCCCCAGAGGAAGACCCCCTGTTCGGCGAGGTGGAAATGAATCAGCCGGTTGGAGAGGAGCGAAGGGTCCTCGAAGGGCGCCGCGGGCCCGAAGCACGATCCAGCGGAGACGAACCGGAGCCGTGCGCCCTCCGCGGCCAACGAACGATTCATGCCGCCAACGAGCGCGACCGTCTTTTGAGCCAGGCCGGAGAGCATTTCCGAACCGCATTCGGCCAGCCGGAGCAGCGTAGCCTTCGCGGCGGCCAGGCTGAAGGGGTGTCTGGCGAATGTGCTGGCCACGGCCGTGGTGAGCCGCCGAGGGCCGGAGCCATCGCCAAAACTCCAGCATCCGCCGTCGATCGCGTCCATAAAGCGCGACGACCCGGCGATGATGCCGATGGGGAGCCCGCCGCCGGCCGCTTTTCCGTAGGTAGCCAGGTCGGCTTTCACGCCGAAGGCGGATTGGGCTCCGCCTAGGGCCAGCCGAAAGCCGGTGGTGAGTTCGTCGAAGATTAGCGCGATGCCCGCGGCGTCGGCCAACCTTCGCAAGTCCCGAAGAAACGCCTGTGGCGAAATATCCAGGCGCCTTGTTTGGACCGGCTCCACCAGCACCGCCGCCAGTCCGTCGGCGCGGGCGCCGATGATTTCCAGCGCCTCCTTAGAGCAATACGGTAGCACCAGGTTCATCTGCACAGCACTGGGTGGAATGCCGGGGCCCGCAGGGAACGCGGAGGGACCGCCGTAGGGGGACGGCACCGCCAGGACCCCGTCAAACTGACCGTGGTAGGAGCCCTGGAACATGGCAACTCCCGCGCGAGCCGTCGCGGTCCTGGCCAGCCGCAACGCGACCATGACAGCCTCCGTGCCACTGCCGGAGAAGGCCACCCGCTCCATGTTCGTGAGGCGGCACACCAGCGCGGCGACCTCTCCGGCGAGTGCCGACTGCACTCCGAGGGCGAAGCCGGCGCGAAGCACTTCCTGGATGGCTTCGCACACGAAGGAGGGGTTGTGCCCAAAGAGGCTGGAGCCGAAATCCAGGCAAAAATCGACGTACTCGTTGGAGTCCACGTCGACGAAGTGCGCCCCCGAGGCTTGGGCCACGATGATGGGATAGCACATCTCCTTTAGGACCGGATCGAAGGTCCAGGGAGGCAGTGGGTCGGCGAGGACCCGATGGGAGCGCTCAGCACACTGCTTCGAGCCAGCGCTGCGACCGCAGTACCGGCTCGCGAATTGCTCCAGGTAGTTCCGCTGGCAGGCGTCGGGTCCACTAGATCCCCAGCTTTTCAGGGGAGGCGGCCCACCGGCATTTTGCATGGCTTATTGTCAGCCAGACCGATCATAGCAGTCAACGAGGAGGGTGGGGACCGTTGCGGAGCCGGACAGCCGGAAGGCTCTCGGAGCCGGACACATCCCGGTTTTGTCCCAGTTGCGAAGGGAAAAGACCAACACTGCTGGAAGGCCGGGTTCCGGACGTGAAGGGGCACGGACTGAGCGACTTGTACGTGCACGTCGAGGTGAGGGCGCCGGCCAAGCTCACGCGCGAGCAGCGGAAGCTCTTCGAGCAGCTCCAGGAAACGCTGCCCGCCGACAACCAGCCGCAGGATCGCGGCCTGTTCGACAAAGTCAAAGACTACTTCATGTAGAATAGGGGCAGCCCATACGGGGCGAAGGGCCAGCGCGCGGACTCACGCCGCTGGAAAGGGTGAAACCCCGGTGATCGCCAGATCGCCAGCCGCTATTAACCCTCGCGATCGAAAGGTCGCGAGTTCACGTGAAGGGGACATTGGCATGACGTTTCTTAGCAGCTTGCTTCGCGATGAACAAGGCCAGGACCTGATTGAGTACACGCTCCTGCTGGCCTTCGTAGCTCTCTCCGCCGCCGCTCTGTTTCTGTCGGCAGGCCATTCCGTGACCATCATTTGGCAAGTGGCCAACAACCGGCTGGGTAGCGCCGCCACTCCGCTCACCTAGGATGCAAGGAGGGCAGGCCCTCAGACTTGGATCCACGGCTGCTGGAACTCCGCTGCCGTGAGTTGCGCTGCGGAATCGCGGCTAAAGCGTGCAGCACGTCCAAGTCACTTGCGCCGTGAGCGAGATGGCTTCCGTCCCTGTCGCCCGGCTTCGTCAGCCTGGCACAGAATCCGCTCGTCTGCAAAGCGGATCACTTGGTCGGACTGCTCGTCCGCGGCTGCGCCCGATCCTTCGGAGAGGAGGAGTCCCCGCCCCCGGAAAATCCCGGCCGCCCTCGCTTCGTCCTCGGGCCGAGCGGCGAACACATGGCCCGGCTGGCCGTGAACGCGGAGTAGAAGGACACTCGAACTAACGGCGCGGCTTGCGGCGAAGCAACCCGGCCATCAGCAGTCCCGATCCCAAGAGCAACATGGTGGCCGGTTCGGGGACGCCGCTCGCGCCGCTGACAATGTCGAACGCGGACAACGTATTGCTGCCGTTGTTAATCCAGGTGGCTCCGCCGTCGACAGAAAAAGTAAACGGGCCGTTGTCGCCCAGATAGTCCATATTCCAGACGGCATAGGTGCTTGCATCAACTACAATCGTCAGGAAATAGTCCTGGCCCGCAGTGAGGGTGGGACCTGCCAGGACCGGGATCGTCTCGACGGCACAGCACGTGCCGAAAACCGTGGTCGCGGTGAAATCCCAGGAACCCAGTTGCACGCCGGGCACTCCACCGGCGTCGAGGGTGTAAAAAGGACTGTGTAAGCGGCCATCGGACGGACGAGAATAGGAGATCCGATGACCATCGATTCCGCTCTTGTAGACAAGCTGCTCGCCGGCTACAAGAAGCCTGAAGACATTATTGGC
>JBKQQG010000046.1:0-4781 GCA_052144455.1 Bryobacteraceae bacterium | reverse complement strand
TGGTGGAAAACCAAAACCAGGTTTTCCACACCACGCCGCTCCGATTCTGGAGTGAGAAGAAGGGGACACTTCTATCGAGGTGGAGAGGGGGACATTTCTATCGAGGCTTGACACGCCGGGCGGAGCGTCTAGTGGTAAGCTCTGATTGGGAGGGCAGCCATGAGATTCACAAACGCGGCAATCCTGGCGCTGATGTTTTCCGTCGGTGTCTTTGCGCAACACCATGCTGGCGCGGAGGGGAGCTCCCATCCGGCGCCGGCAGCGGCTTCGCCCCAGAGCCACCACTCTTCGGGCGGTTCCGGAGGCGTAGGCTATTCCACTTCCCCGCGCTACCAGTACGGGGGATACCGAACCGTCCCTGCCACCACCTACTTCTACCCCGTCTACGTCAGCGGATTCGACTACCCGTATTCCAACCAGGCGACCTCGGATGTGGTGGCCATCCCGGCCCCGCAAGCCCAGGCACAGCCCTCCCAGCCGGTAGTCATCAATCAGTACTTCGGGTCGGATGCGGTCAGACCCACAGTGACCGACTACGGGCCGGACGGCCAGCCGGTTCCTCCTGCCGATACCGGGGTCCGCGTCTACCAGGCCCCTTCCAACCCGCCCGCGGAGTACTCGCCCAGCGACCAGGTGGTCTTCTTCATCGCCCTCAAGGATAGTTCCATTTATTCGGCCGTGGCCTACTGGGTGGATGGCGAAATGCTGAACTACATCACTCCCCAGGGCCGGCATAACCAGGTGTCGCTCGCCCTGGTGGACCGCGACCTCTCCGTCAAGCTGAACCAGGGACGCCAGGTCGATTTTCATCTGCCCGCCGCCAAATAGTGTTCCAACCAGATCCCACACGGAGGCGGTTCCTGCAGACCGTTCCCCTGTGCCTGGCGCCAGCTTCGTTGGCCGGCCCCGCACCAAACGAACCCATTCACCGCCAGCGCCTGGTCCAGCGGCATAACCCCGCCTTGACCGAAATCGATCCCCGCTCGCCGCTCTCGGTGGGCAACGGCGGCTTCGCCTTCACCGCGGACGCGACGGGCCTGCAAACCTTTCCGGAGGCTTACGAATCCGGCATTCCGCTGTGCTCCCAGTCGCAGTGGGGCTGGCACAGCTTTCCCGTTCCCCGGGGGCTCGACCCGCAGAGCCTGCGCCTCGAGATGTTCGACACCTACGGCCGGCCCGTCGGCTATCCCACCAGTCCGCAGGGGCAGCAGGAGCTGTTCGACTGTCTTCGCCAGAATCCGCACCGTCTGCATCTGGGCAGGATCGGCCTGATCGTCGAGCCTGCCGATATCTCCCAGATCCGCCAGACCCTCGACCTCTGGACCGGAATCCTCTCCAGTTCCTTCCGCGTGAAGGACCAGCCCGTCACGGTGCGCACCTGCTGCCATCCGGATGCGGACCTGTTGGCCGTGGAAATCGAATCGCACCAGCCGCTGACGGTCCTCTTCGACTTCCCCTACGGCTCGCCGGACATGAATGCCGCGGACTGGAAGAGCGCCGCCGCGCATCGCACTGTCGTTCTGGGCCGCGAGCCCGGCCAACTCGATCTGCGCCGCGAATTGGATGCCACCCGCTACTTCGTGAGCATCCTCTCTCAGGGTTTCGGCCGCTTCGACCAGGCTGGACCGCACCGATTCCACGCTCTCGGCCAGGGCCGCTTCGGTTTTGTGTGCCAGTTCTCTGCCGCGCTCCGGCCGCCACGGGTGCGCGCCCCGGTCGAGGCCTTTCGCGCGAGCGCCAGCCACTGGAGCCAATTCTGGTCCAGCGGCGCCGCCGTCGAACTCAGCGAAAGCCGGGACCCGCGCGCCCAGGAACTCGAGCGCCGCATTGTGCTGTCGCAGTACCTGACCGCCATCCAAAGCGCCGCTTCGCAACCTCCCCAGGAGACCGGCCTGACCTGTAACAGTTGGTACGGTAAATTCCACCTCGAAATGCATTGGTGGCACGCCGCGCATTTCGCGTTGTGGAATCGTCCGGCACTGCTTCGCCGCAGCCTGGCGTGGTACCGGAGCATCCTGCCCAGTGCCCGCGAGATCGCGCGCCGCCAGGGTTACGAAGGCGTGCGCTGGCCGAAGATGGTGGGGCCGGAAGGCCGCAATTCTCCTTCATCCGTTGGCCCGCTGCTGATCTGGCAGCAGCCCCATCCCATTGCTTTGGCCGAGCTGTGCTTCCAGGCAGCCCCGCGGCGCATCTTCCTGGAACTCCACGCGCAAATCGTCTTCGAAACCGCCGATTTCATGGCTTCCTACGCGCACTGGGACGCGGCGGCGCATCGCTACGTGCTCGGGCCTCCGCTCATTCCCGCTCAGGAGAATCACCCCGCGCGCGAGACCTGGAACCCCACGTTCGAGCTGGCCTATTGGGCGCATGGCCTGAAGCTGGCGCAACTCTGGCGCAAGCGTCTCGGCCTGCCTCCGGAGCCTCGGTGGGAGCGGGTGCGCCGCAATCTCTCGGCCTTGCCGGTGAAAGACGGCCTCTATCTCGCCCATGAGAACTGTCCTCAAACCTTCACCGACCGCAATCGCGACCATCCTTCCATGCTGGCCGCGCTCGGCGTCTTGCCCGGCGAGGGCGTGGACCGGGAAATCATGCGCCGCACCCTAAAGAAAGTGCTCGAGGTCTGGCGCTGGCCGGAAACCTGGGGCTGGGATTTCCCCATGGTCGCAATGACTGCCGCGCGCCTCGGCGAAACGCAGATTGCCATCGATGCCCTGCTCATGGAAACCCCCAAGAACGAGTACCTGCCCAGCGGCCACAACTACCAGCGGCCCGATCTGCCGCTCTATCTGCCCGGAAACGGCGGGCTGCTGGCGGCCGTAGCCCTGATGGCGGGCGGCTGGCAGGGCGGCCCGAAATCCCACGCGCCCGGCTTCCCGAAAGATGCCTGGACGGTCCGCTCCGAAGGCCTGCTTCCGTTGCTCTGACCGGCTCGTGGGGTCAGCCTGTCAGGCTGGCGCCGGGCTTCGGCCCGGCGATGCTCAGTCCTGGTCGGCGCTGTTACGCTCGGCGCGGTCGCGCTCGTACTGCCGGATGACGCCTGTCGGGTCGGCCGGCCACGGCCGCGACTTCACCAGCCTGTAGAAGGACGACACGCGAGCCTCCGAGATTCGACGATTGAAGGTCTCTATCTCCCATCCCAAGTAGCGCAACTCGCGAACGCGCTTCTTCCAGTCATCCTGGTTGGCGACGAACTCCAGGGTGGCTGCGTCCACGGGCTCGCCCTTGAACGCCTTCAGCGTCTCGCCGAGCCGGATGTGCACGCTCTCGTGGTCCATCAGGGTGCCCATCCATTCTGGGTCCAGAGAAGTGAATTGCCCCTCCATCCCTTCGTAGCAATCCTCACAGACCACATCCGCCCTTTCCGGCACGGTCACGCCGTCCCGCTCGCGCGGAACCCAGTGATTGGGGACAAGCACGATTCCATGCTTCTCAGCCGATCTCCCGCACATACTGCAGCGGCCTCTAGCTGCGTGGGGACCGTGCTCGGCCAGCGACGGGAATCCGGCCTCGGACGGCAAACCCTGCGAGGGCGGCCCGCCTTCAATTGCCAACCTTTTCGATCTTCGATCCATGACAAGCAAACGCGGCAGTGTTCTATTCTAGAACACTCTCGGTTTCATGTAAACGTTACGCTTGTCATGTGCCCAAGGGGCCGAGCTGTAAGAACATCGTCGGACGACGGGTTGCTGAAGCGCGAAACTTGTTTCGGCCGCCAATAACGCAGGACGCCCTTTCGGGGAAACTAGCACGGCTTGGCATTCAGCTTGATCGGGCTGCAATCGCCAAAATCGAAAACAACCATCGGCGAGTTCTCGACTACGAGCTGAGGGCGCTCGCGACCGCCCTGGGCGTTCAGGTCAGCTGGCTGTTCCGAGACGAGAGGTGAGAGACCCAACCTCTCACCTGCGCTCCGCGACGAGGCGCGCCAAATCCGACGTAGCGAACAAGATCGTTAGCATGTTCCTCCACGAGCTGAGCCGGAGAATCGCCGAGAGCTGGCATTTCAGGGTCGATGGCGAGGAATACGAGAACCTAGTTCGGAAGTGGTTTAACAATCAATGTCCGTATTGCTGCCGCCCTCTCACCGATGGCGGGTCGGTAGTCGAGCACCTCGATGGTATGAACCGCTATCGTGCGGGCCTCCATGTCGCCGGGAATGTGCTGGTCGCGTGCAGGAAGTGTAACGGCGAGAAACGCCGCGACGACTCAGCGAGGACTCTGTCACTTGCCGAGTCCGGTTGGGCGTCATTTCTCTCTCACGACGGAACCCGCTGCACCGCGTCATGCCTCACGTGTCGGTATTGGAGCAGCGTCTGGGGAGACGAGGCGGAGCGTAAGACGCGGATGAGCGAGAATTCGGAGAGGATACGTTCCTTTCGCGCCGCGTTTCCCGAATTTGAACGAATCCTGCCCGTCGTTAGGGAGGCCTTGCCAGAGCTATTGACCAAGCTCTACTCGGATTGCCAGTCCTTCGCGGAGAGCGAGATCGGAACCCTCCTGGAAGGACTTGAACGGATCTTAGACCCTCATGTGCCGAGAGACCTGGAGCGAGGCACCCGGAGCCGAACGCATGGGAACGGCAAGGTCGTGCCTTTGAGTGATGGCCCGGCCGCGAGCACTTCTTGACGCTCGACGGCTTGCCGACGCCGAGAGATCTAGTGTAGTGCGGCGCAACTAGTAACCAATAAGGACACCGCAGCGTCTCTATAATCAGGAGACGAAGCGCATGCGTGTCGCACCCGCCGTTGTGTTAACCGAAGACCAGGAGCGAGCCTTACAGC
>JBKQQG010000045.1:0-3812 GCA_052144455.1 Bryobacteraceae bacterium | reverse complement strand
ATCGGGTTTACCATCGTATCCCTGACCGTTTCCTTGATTGCCGTGCTCATCCCGCTGCTGTTCATGGGCGACATCGTCGGGCGCTTATTCCGGGAGTTTGCGGTCACGCTCGCGGTGACCATCCTGACGTTCTCTCCGTGGATGGTGGGCATGATGGAGACGCGGAAGTCGATCAGGCGGCTCTTGTAACGCACGCGGAAACGGCCGTCCTGAGGCACGCGGCGCTCGGAGATGTCCAGCTCCGACATGACTTTGATGCGGGAGAGGATGGTCGAGTGCCAGTCCTTCGCAATGGGCGGCATGGCATAGTGGAGGACGCCGTCGATGCGGTACTTGATGGCCACCTCGGCGTCGCGAGTCTCGATGTGGATGTCGCTGGCGCGCCGCTCCAGGGCGTTGAAGATGGTGGTGTCGACCAGGCGGATCACCGGGGCGATGTCGCTTTCGGCGGCGGAAAGGCGGTCGATGGAGAGGGTCTCGTCGGAGACGTCTTCCTCAGCCACCACGTCGAGCGCGAAGCCCTCGGTGACTTCCTCGAGCACGCGCTGGGACTGCTCGGTCTTCTTGAGCAGGTCGGAGATCTGGGAAAGGGAGGCGATCTTGACCTTGAGCTTCTTCTGAAGCAGGATGGTCAGCTCATCGATCAGGTTGAGGTTGCGGGGATCGGAGAGGGCGATCTCGAGGGTTCCGTTTTCGGCGCGGAGGGGCACGAAGTTGTAGCGGAACATGAGGTCGACGGGGACGGAGCGGAACAGGTCGTGATCGATGTGGCCTTCGCGGAGGTCGACGAACTCGTAGCGGTAGCGGCGGGCCAGCTCCTGGGCCTGGGCGGTCTCCTGGGCTGGATCGGTCAGCTTGGTGCGATCAGTGGCCATATCAGGCTTCGGGCAGGCGCTCCCCTATCGGCAGTCGTGTCACATAAGGGTTGACGCGCCGGGCGGCGGAAGCGTGGACCGGAAAACGGGTGGTGCCGCACGGCATGCCGGCTCCGCCGGGTGCTGCCGCACGGCATGTCGGCTCCGGCGGAAGGGCGGGCACCGGGTAGGGCGCTGGTGGGTTCGTGGTGGGTTCGTTTTCAGAGAGGGAAGTGGTTTGGTTTCTTGAGGATCGGGGTACACAATGGGTTCGTTCGGGAAATCTTGCTTCTGGGGACTGTCCGGTTGGGCGGCGGGGGACGAACTCGGGGGTTGGTCCGTCGGGATGCTGGCTCATGTCCATCCGGTACCAGCTAAACACGGGCGGACGGGGAAGGAGCGCGAGGATTGGGGCAAGCTGTTGCGGGGGTGGGAGAAAGAGAATTTCATCGCGCGCGACTGCGATTCCCTTTCCCTTGATCGACGCCGCGATTTGCCTCGCCGCGTCGCGTTCGCGGTCCGGCAGGCTGGACAGGGGCTGGTGGTCACTGGCGCTGGCTTACTTAGTCCATATCGCCATCAGATTGATAGCACAGGGCATGGTTCGGCGCGGCGGGCTGGCAACATATCTGTTGTTTGTCAAGAGGCGACCGGCCAGCGGGCTTCATTCTCAATGCCGGGAACTGGGGTTGGGGAGCAGTGAATGGCGAACTCGTTGGCAGGCTAGGGTGGTTTCGCGACAGGCCGGTCACGGCCGATATGGAGTTCTGGGGAGAAACCAACTGCGGGGGTGTCAATGGCTCAAAATCGCGGATGTGCAAGGGCTAGGCTGGCCTCTTGAAACTAAAGAAACTAAAAGACTTGTAATGACATGACCCGTGCCGTATAATGGACTTAGCATGTGGGTGCGCTTTAACGAGGCAAAGGCCACTCAGGCTGCGGCCCGCTTTCTCCGCCGGCAGGGTGGTCGGATGAACTACATGAAGCTGATCAAGCTTCTGTACCTGCTCGACAGATCGGCCCTGCTCACCTGGGGACGGCCGGTTACCACGGACCGGTATGTATCCATGGATCAAGGCCCCGTCGTGAGCCGTATCCTAGACCTGATTCGGGAAGAACCGGAGCCCGGCAGCGTGAGCGTTTGGCGCCAACATATCTCCGGTCCAGAAGCGTATTCAGTGCAGCTTGCCTCGGACCCCGGCTCGGATGATTTGTCGCGCGCCGAAGAGGATCTCATCGACAGGGTATTCGCGGAGCACGGGAACAAGAGCCAATGGGACCTCGTGGATTTCTGCCATGCCCTCCCGGAATGGAAGGACCCTGAGGGTAGTTCGATTCCACTCGGATACGCCGACATTCTTCGGGCCGGCGAGAAGACCGAGGATGAGGTCCGCGAAATCGTGGCCGAACTCGATGCGCTCGCCATGGCGGATATTCGTTACTCGCCCGCATAGGATGGGATGCGGGCCGGCGAGACCGTTCTCATGTCCGCACCGGGCGTCGCCGTCCCGCATCTGTGGATTCTCATAACCGACCCCTCGAAAGATACGAACCTTGGAGTGTTCGTTTCGGTCACCTCCTTGAGGGGAGGTAAGGACCAAACAGTCATCCTCAGGCGGGGCGACCATCCCTATATCGCTAAGGACTCCGTGGTGTACTTCGGAGACGCTCGATTATGGGACACGGCCCTCATTGATGCCGACATTGCGTCCGGCGCCGTCCGGAGGCTGGAGCCCTGCTCGGCAGGGCTCCAGCGTCTTCTTCAGAGCGGAATCCTGAATTCGCCATACACTCCAAACTCGATCCTGCGGTTGTGCAGGAACATGTTTGGCGACCGAGCCAGGTGACCGACCTTTCAGGGCCCGCTAATCCGCCGGAGTGCGAAACCTGGCGTTAGAACCGGTGTCTAGGCATATGCTAGACTATTGCTAGGATAATACTATGCCTACGCTTTATGTCGAGAATGTACCGGAGGAGGTCTACCAGGCTTTGCGCGAGCGGGCGCGGGAGCATCGGAAATCGATCTCGGCGGAGGTGCTGGCGCTGCTGGAGGAGAACGTCCCCACGGCTGGGGAACTGGCTCGGCGCAGGGAGTTCCTGGAGCGGGCGCGGCGGATGCGCTCGACTCCGTCGCCGGGGAGTGGGCCGGTTCCGAGTTCGGAAGAGATGCAGCGCGAGGACCGGCTGCGGTGACGGCGTGCGTGCTGGATGCGAGCGTGGCGGCGAAGTGGTTTCTGCCAGGCGCGGGCGAGACGCTGGCGGCGGAGGCGTCCGAGATCCTGGAAGCCTATGCGGCTGGGCGGATGCGGCTGCTGGTTCCGGACCTGTTCTGGCCGGAGGTGGGTAACATCCTGTGGAAGGCCGTACGGCAGGGCCGGATGACGCGGGCCTCGGCTGAGGAGGCGATCACCAGCTTGCAAGAGATTCGGATCGCGACGGCTCCCACATCGCCGCTGCTAAAGGAGGCTTTCGCGATCGCGACGGCGTTTGAGCGAAGCGTCTACGACGGCGTCTACGCGGCGCTCGCGGTGGATGCGAACCGGCCGCTGGTGACCGCCGACGAGAGGCTGGCGAACGCACTGGCCGCGCGGTATCCCGTGCGGTGGTTAGGGGCGGTGTAGGGCAGAGGCGGCGTTTGGGTTAGCACCAACGGCCGATAAGGCCCGGCTTTTCGATCTTCTTGGGGGCGATGGCGGCGAGGACCAATTGGCGCCATTGTTTCATTTGCTCTGGGCTCTGGAAGAGGCGTTTGGGGAGGATCATGGCCAGGTTCGACATCGAGTACAGAAGGAATAGGCTCTTGGTCTCGCGAAGAGTCTTGAGTTCGCTCCTGAGTTCGCGCATCTGATTTGGCCCACTTTGATCGTCTAATTTGGCCCACCTGTACAGGCCCGGATGGGATGATGCCGGGATGGACAGGAGGAACAAAGTGGAACTGTTCGAAGAGATCCGGCGAGG
>JBKQQG010000044.1:0-99823 GCA_052144455.1 Bryobacteraceae bacterium | reverse complement strand
GGCCGCGGCGGGTGGTGGAAAACCAAAACCAGGTTTTCCACACCACGCCGCTCCGATTCTGGAGTGAGAAGAAGGGGACACTTCTATCGAGGTGGAGAGGGGGACATTTCTATCGAGGCTTGACACGGAACGGCCCGGACGCTGCGCCCGGCGCGCCGCGGATGTTATCCTAGCTGGATTATGCGCCAAGTCAATGTGGGAATAGTCGGATTGGGAAACATCGGCGGCGGCACGCTGACCATCCTGGCCGAGAACGCGGAACAGATCGAGCTCAAGCTGGGGTTCCCGCTGCGCGTGCGGGCCGTCTGCGACCTGCTGATCGAGACCAAGACGATCCCGGAAGCGCTGGGTGCGGTGTTCAAGTCGAGCGACTGGCGCGAGCTGGTGGCTCACCCCGAGGTCGATATCGTGGTGGAGCTGGTGGGCGGCACGACGGTTGCGGCCGAGATCATCGAAGCGGCGATTGCGCGGAAGAAATCGGTGGTCACGGCCAACAAGGAACTGATGGGGCTGCGCGGCGCGGAGATTTGGGAGCGCGCCATCGCGGCCGGCTCCAATATGGCCATGGAGGCCAGCGTGGCGGGCGGGATTCCCATTCACGCCGTGCTGCGCGAAGGGATCTCCGGCGACCGCGTGGTGGCGATCTACGGAATACTCAACGGCACCAGCAACTACATCCTCACTGAGATGGAAAGGCACGGCTCGACGCTGGAGACCGTGCTCGGGGAAGCGCAGCGGCTGGGCTACGCGGAGGCGAATCCCAGCGCGGACATCGACGGCTTCGACGCCCGCTCGAAACTGGCCATTCTCTCGGCGCTGGCCTTCGGGGAGAAGATCACGCCCTCGGACATCTTCACGGAGGGCATCCGGCGCATCGCTCCGATCGACTTCCAGTACGCCCACCAGCTCGGCCATACCATTCGACTGCTGTGCGCCGCGCGGCAGACGCAGGAAGGGTTGATCCTATCGGTGCGGCCGGCGCTGATCCCCACCTCGACCATCCTGGCCAGCGTGCAGAGTTCGTATAACGCGGTGTGGGTCAAAGGCCAGTACGGGGAGGACACCTTCTACTATGGCCGGGGCGCCGGCCCGCGGCCTACCGGCGTCGCGGTAGTGAGCGACCTGATGCGGGTGGCGCGGGAGATCGTGAGCGGAAGCCCGGAGCGGGTCTCGCCCTTTGCGCACCAGCGCCTGGGCGAGTACAAGCCGATTCCGGTCACGCGCCAGAAGCGCGCCTACTATCTCCGCTTCCGGGTGGTGGACCGGCCGGGGATCATTTCTACGCTGGCGGGCATCCTGGCCGCCAAGCACATCAGCCTGGAAGCCGTGCTGCAGTTGCCCTGCGAGAACAAACACGACCTGCCCTTCGTGATCACGCTGGAGCCCTCCACCGAGGAAGCCGTCCGCGAGGCGGTGGAAGAGATGTCCCGGCTGGATTTCCTGATCGATCCGCCGCTGGCTCTGCCCATGGAGCCGCCGCTGTAGAGCGGGGCGCCCCAAGAAAAGCCGGCACGGAGGCTTGCGCCTCCGTGCCGTGGGTGGTCAGGCTACTGCGAAACTGGAATGTTCGACGCCAGGCTGGTGACGGGCGACCCGTTGAGCGGCGTGACAGTAACGGAGATGGGAACCGTGGCGGCGGCGTTCTGGGGGGCCGGAACCTGGAAGCTGACCACAAAGACGCCGATGAGATTCTGCGCGTACTCGGCGGTGGTCCCCGTGACCGGGGCGTTGTTCAGGGTAACCGCAGTCGCGACGTTCCAGGCAACCTGCCCCGGATAGCCCGGCTGATTGCTCGCGACCTGCTTGTCCGTGGAATCCATCACCCAGCCGATGCCGGTCACGTACAGGCGGATGGTCTCGCCCGCCTTAGCGGGATTCGTGGGCGACACGATGGTGCCGTTGGACCGCTGCGCCAGGGCGACGCGAGTGTTCGGATCCACGTTGTATTCGAAGATGCCCGGTTCGGTGGCCGACACCGCGACGTTGGGGATATACGTATCCATCTCGGCCGTGCCGACACCGGTTTTGATGTCCACCGTGATGGATGCCGGCGCCAGCTCGAAGGGCGCCTGCACGTTCACCTGTTCGGTGCCGTCCGCGTTCACGCAGATGCCGAAAATAGGCGCGGCCCGCGTGCTGAACACGATCTGCACGCCGGCTAGAGTGGTGGGCAGACCGCGTTGGAGGTTGCCATCCGGGATGGCCGAGAGGCAGGTGCCAGCGGGTATGGTGAGCCCGGTGGTCAGCCCCACGCCCCGAATCGCCACTACGCCGCCGATCGGCACGCCGGGCTGGAAGCTGGCGCCGTTCAGGAACACTACGGTGCTGGGATCCACCCCAGGCTGTCTGGCGGTCAGCGTAAAGGTTACCGATTTGCCGCCGGCGCTGGCGGTAATGGTGATCTGGCCCGCCGTGGTGGTGCTGGCGAAGGTAGCGCTGGCGACGCCTTGCGCGCTGGTTGCCGAGGTCGTCGAACCCGGCGTCGCGACGCCGGCGGTTACGGCGAAGTTCACCACGATTCCCGGCAGAACGGCGCCGGTAGGATCGGTCAGCAGCACGCTGACCGGCTGGAAGGTCTGGCCGATCACCACGCTCTGGTTATCGGTGCCGGAAACCTTGGTCATACTGCCCACCGTAGGAATCACGGTCAGACTAAAGACGGCCGGCGTCGCGGTGGAGGCGGTCATCTTGACCACCACCGGACCCGCCTTGGCTCCGGCCAGGACCCCGGTGGAAGCGTGCCCGTTGGCATCCGTCACCGTGCTGGTGGGGGACGCCAGGGTGGCCGGGCCCGACACTACGGTCCACGTAACGGGGATATTGGCCATGGGACTGCCCAATTGATCGTTCACCACAGCCACCAGCGGGGTGAACGCTTGCCCAGTCGAGGCGCTCTGGTTGTTGCCCGATACCGGGTTAGCCACGGTCGGCACCCTGATCACGGGCGGCGCCGGGGTAACCACGACAGTCATCGGGAAGCCCTGGTTGCCACCCACCACCATCCAGATCGGGTAGGTGCCAGCGGCCAAGGTCGCGGGCGCCACCAAGTCGCAGCTTGCCAATCCAGTGCTGTCGCTGAGCGGCGTTATGCCATTGCAGTACACCGAAGGGACCGCAGCGGTCGAGTTGTAGAGGTCGGTTGTGCTGGTGTGGATTCCGACATTGGGCATGGGCTGGCCCTGTTGTGGGCCGCTGCGCGGGAAGATGTTAAACTGGACCGCGCCGGTGGCGGTCTTTCCCGCCTGCACGGTAACGGTTCCGTTCAACCCCGGCGTGTTGAAATTCTCTCCCTGTAGCGGGCCGTTCGTGCCATAGGCTTGAGAGGGGACTCCGGATTCGATAAAGGTCACGGTTTGCGTGTTGCCATTGGCCAGCGTGACGCTAGCCGTTACCGTGCTCTCGATCCACGATCCCTGCGTTTCGAGCAGGTCGGGGGCCTCCATATTCACGTACGCCACGCCGTTAGTGTTGGTGAGGCAGGCGAGAGATCCGGTTACGCTCGCGGTGCAACCGAAGCCCAACAGACTGCCCTGTCCGGAGATCGCAAAAGTAACCGTTGCGTTGGCTACCGGATTGCCATTGGCGTCTCCATAGTAGACTTCGAGCGGTTCAACCACCAGGGAGTTTCCAAGGCCAACCTGCCCATCCCCTATTACCTTTGACAGGCCGGCTCCGGAACCGCCTCCACTAGGAGGGATGATTCCGCCGCCGCCCGAAACCACGTTGACGGTAAACACGGCCTGCGAACCTGCCACAGTCACCAAGTCCGAATAGGCGCCAACCGTACTGGGCGCCTGGATAATCGCTTGAGCCAACCCGGAGGAATTGGTCGAGATCATGGGCTGGCCCACGTAGGTCAGCGTCGACGAGGAGAATACCACCCCGCCGCCGAAGGCCGGACGACCCGAAGAGTCCACCGCCCGCACCACCAGCGGAAGCGATACGGCGCCGATGACTACGTTCTGTTGATCGCCGAACTTGGTCAGTTCCAGCACTCCGCTGGATAGGGGAATGAAATATGCGCCCTTCAGCGGCTGCGCTCCGATGATGGGGACCGTCTCGACGATTTCACCCGGGGTAGCCCCGCCGGGCGGGGTCTGATCGATGCGGTACAGCGTGGTAGGCGCCACGACGTACAGGTACCTGGCCCCGCTGCCACCCTCGACAGTCGGGAACTCGGTGGAACTGAAAACATCCAGCACCGTGGGAATCTGGCCCACCACGGGGAAGCTCGCTTCCGAAATTGAGCCGAAATTGGAGGGGAACTGAACGAGCACACCGGGGCCCAGCGCATACAACTGGTTGTTGGGCGCCCAGATCAGCTTCGTGAGCTTGAGCCCCCAATAGTTGATTTGTGCAGTGACCGCGTGGGTGGCGACACTAACCACCATGGCCGCCGAATCCGCCGCCGTCTTGGCGCTGGGGTTGGCCATCAGGATGCTTCCGCCATCCGGCGAAAAGCTTGGCTTGTTCGGGAAGCCGTTCACCGGGATGGTGTTCCGAATCGTCAGGGTGCGGGGATTGACCTCGTACAGCACGCTCTGAGCGTTCACATAGAACAGCCCGTTGGGACCACCCACGACTCCCGAGCCGGCCCCCACCCCAGGCAGCGCGAGCGTGCCGTTGAGGGCGTTCGCCACCACATCCACGCTGGCCAGTCCGCTGGAGGTGACCAGCAGCGCGGACGTCGAGTCCAAGGTCCCCGTCACGTCGGAGGGGGTGCTCCCGATAGTGACCACGCCGGTCTGGGTCGCCGTCCCCAGCGTGATATCGAAAATGTAGAGAGAGCCGGCCGCCCCGCTCCCCGCCGTGATGAGCAGCCGCCTGGCATCGGCCGTCAGCGCGGCGGCGGTGATCGAGGAGCCGAACGCCAGGGGCGCCTGGAGCGAATTCCCGCTGCCATCCGTCACCACCACGTTGGCGCTGGACACAAAGAAGTACATTGTGCCGGCTGGATTCGAGAGAACCGAGAAAACCCCCACGTTGGCAGTGATGGAGGGGGACGCCTGGAAGGGCTGGTCCGAGAAGACACTCACCGACGAACCGCTGGTCGGAAGTACCATAATCTTCTGCGCATTCACGGGAAGCGCGAGCAGGAAGGCCGCCAGCGCGGCGCGCCAAAACAGATTCGTTGCTACCATGATCACCTCGTGGTTGTACTAAAGTCGCCACAACCCCAGGGTCGTGGACAGGGGACGCGGACGGGTAAACAACAGTGTAGCACCATTCCAAGCCCGCGTAAACGAAACTCCAGGCGCTCCAGGCAAGAAAAAAGGGAGGGGAACCGGTTCCCCTCCCTTGAAAGTCACAAAACTAGCTGAGCTTAGTGCGCCAGCACCTCGCCGCAGTTGGTAATACCTATGTCGCCGTCGTTAATCGACGCAAGGCGCGGCGGGCAAGTGGTCAGGATCAGAGCCAGGTAGCCCTGCGATCCCAGACCCGGAATGTTGCGGTCGCTGATGAAAGCATAGCCATGGCCGTACTGGAAGCTGCAGGCCGCAATGCCATAGCCCTGCCATCCAATCACGACCGGAGTGTTGGTTACGGTGGTCCCGTTGGCGCAGGTCTGGCTCGGGATACCGCCCGTTCCCATCAGGCTGAAGGCCACCATGCCGCCCGGAAGGATGTTGCAACTCGTCTGCGGCGCCGGGGGACTGCCGCTAGCGTCGAAGTAGTACATGGTGCACGGACCCTGCTGGGTCTGCGTGCCGATCACCGGGCTGTCCAGCGAGGTGTTCACCAGCGCGATCCCCGTGTCGAAGCCTGCCTTAACGGTCAGGTACGGAAACAGGATGTTGGTAGCGCAGGGAACCACCGAGAAGACCGCCGCGCTGATCGGATTGTTCAGGAATCGCGGGATCGGAGCAGTGGTAATCGGTACTGCCCAGTCGGTCGTGCTGATCGGACCCAATGCGCCGGTTACGCCGCCGCCCGGGGGAACCGTCAGACCAGGCAGATTGAGCGTGGTGTTGGGAGTGTAGCTGACGGCCACGCCGAACGAGATGGTCTTCTGGTAGTTGAGGTTGGTGTTGACCGATGTGACGACCCAGGCCACCGAGCCCGCGCCGCCCACGATGGGCACCTGATGCGACGGCAAGGAGGAATCGGACGTGTTCGGGCAGCTCATCGAGCCCGCCGAGGTGTTCATCGGGAGGTCAGAGGCCTCAATGGAAAAAACCGCCCCGACCATGCTGGTCCCCGACATAACCTGGGAATCCGTCACGAAGATGTTGATCCCGGCAGGGATGTTGGTGAAGCCCACAATCAGGTTGGTGCCCGTGCTCGCTTGGCCCACGTTCTGCACGGTGCTGCCGCCCGGCGACTGCAGGGTGCCCGACCATCCGGGGCCGTTCAGATACCCGCTCTCGGACAGGAACTGGAAGCCCACGGGTTGGCTTGTGGTACTGTTCTCGGGCTTGAACGCCAGCGCGAAGCCTTCAATGAACTCCACGTTGAACGTCGAAGTCATGGGTGAGCTCTCGTTCTGGCCGACGCACTGCTTGAAGGTGGTGGTGCCGGAGCCGGAACCGTTGCAGCCAGTAACTTTGAACTGCATGGGAACCAGAACCGTGGCCACTGGCACTGAGTTCTCGCCGCTGAACGAGACGTTATTGGAACTGACCTGCTCGTAGATCTGCGTCAGTCCGTTCGCCACCGTGGCCGGCGACTGCTCGCACGCGACGCGGATGTTCGAAATCCGGATCGTCGTCACGGTGCCCGCCGGAATCACGACGTTTTCAAACAGGACCTTGTTGCGCGTGTTGGGCGCATCGGTGCCGCCCAGGTTGGATTGCAGCAAGCCGATGATGGGCAAAACATTGCTCCCCGCATTCGGCAAGCCGGCGGGGTAAACGACGAACCCCGCAGGGTCGCTTTCAGCCAAAATGCTATCCGTGACGCACTGAATCCCAGTCGGGCACTCACCGCCAGCGCTGGTGCTCAACACCTTGTTGGTGACCTGGGCCAGGTTCATTGCGGCGTAAAAGTCGGTAACGACGGTTGCCGGGGCGGTGCGGACGGCATTGACGGTGTTGTCGCAGACCACCACCACGTCGCCCACCAACTCCGTCAGGCCGCCGTCCCGAACCACGGTCGGCGACGAGCTGAGGGTACAAGTTGGCTGCTGTGCGCTAACGGGCACGGCCACCAAGGCCAGTACCGCTAGCACTAAAAACCATTTGCGAAAATCTGCCATTTCCTTCTCCTTGGTGAATTTCGAATTTGAATTGATGGAAGTCGTCTTCAACCTGAGCTTCTTTCGCTAAGCTCGATCACAGCCTGGAGACGCCACCAAACCGCCAGCGCCCAGCCTGACCACCTGATCTGGCTTCACGTGCTCTTTTTGTTCTTTTCTGACTTCTCGTGCTCGCGGGATTCAAGGCTGATGATTGCCGCCACCCACCACGTGGCTAAGACACCATTATCTCTCAGCACAAGCACAAGTCAAGCTAAAAGTCACTCTCCAACCGGTTCCTTCGCGGATTCCGGCCATGCAAGCGTATTCAGGGTGAGTGTAACCATTAGACGGGCTCCAAGTCAACAGTTTTCTCGCGAGCGGGCGCTTTTTTTGACCGGGGGCCGGGCCCGCCAAGACCGCCCTTGGGCCCGGTTTCCCTCCGGATCGATCCTCGGGGGCTGGGAGTGGCGCATGCCAACCCCGCCCTAGGCTGTCACCGGCTGAGCGCCCGCTGGCAGGTCCATGAACTGTTTTAGCAGGGCGTCGGAGGTGGAATCCACCCCGCACCCCTGGTTGTAGTAGCTATCCAAGATCAGGCCGGCGTTCATCATTGTCCCGTCGGGCAGTTCGATGGCGTGGCTGACCTGCTCGCCGACCTGCCCGGTCACCGTATAGTTTACGATTGTGGCGCCCGGAATATACTGCTGCACGAGTCGGAGGGCTTCCTGGGCGCCCTCCTCGGTGGCCGAGACCGCCGGCATCAAGGCGCCGTTGGTAGGCGGGCCCATCGTAATGGTCTGGAACCAGTTGTCGAAACCCGTCACGTAGCCCGGGCGGGTGGGGCTGGTGGCGGTTCCGTAGTAGGGGTTGTAGATCTCCGGGCCGGTGCAGTTGCGCGCATCCCAGGAGGGCGCCGCGCTGAGCACGATCAAAGGCGCCCCACTGGCCGTCACCTGGCCGGTTCCGGGTGGGTCTTCGGGGTTGGCCGATGGCGTCGGCGACGCCGTCGACGAAGTGCCCGGCGCCGCCGGCGTCGAGACCGCGGCTGCCGTGGGTGTAGCGGCGACTGCGGCTGCCGCCGGGACGGTTGCGGCTGTGGAAGTGTCGGCGACCGCCGCCGCCGGGACGATCGCCACGGTGGGCGTATCGGCCACCGCCGCCGGCGCCGCAACCACGGCTGGCGTTGGAGCGCGCCCGACCGCCTGCTGGACGGTCGAAATGGGCGCCGGCGTCTGACTGCCGGGGGCGGATGGGGTGGCCGCCAGGCTGCTGACGGCCACCGGACTGGCTGGCATGCCGCCCGCCGTGGCGGCGAACGCCTGCTGCATCAATCCGGCGAAACTGAACCCGCCGATAGCGGAGGCCGGGCCCAGGCTCTCCTCCTCCGAGGCCCGCCGCTGGCTAGAAGCTTCAAACCAAGGCTGAAGGTGATGGTTTTCCGATCCTGAGACCTGCATACGGTCTCTCCATCGGCGGGGGCCGACGGATACTTTAGCAGACTGCTGAAAAAGTCGTTTCGGCGGCCCGAAGAGGACAAGCTAAAGCCTGTCCTACAGCCCGACGTGGGGTAAGCTTCAGCTTGCCCAGAAACTTTTTCGGCAGCCTGTTAGGGCCAGCCTCGACCCTGCGCTTGAGGAAGCCGCTATTCGTGCACCAGCTTGGTGAGGCGCTTGAAGTCCGACTTCAACTCGTCGCTGGCCTCCACGAGCTGGTTGGTGTCGTAAATGACGCGGGGGGTCATGAAGATCACCATCTCGGTGCGTTGGGTGCTGGTCGACTTGGAGCCAAACGCCGCCCCCAGCACCGGGATGCGATGCAGTAACGGGATGCCCCCCGAGCTCCAGGTTTTGGTCTCCAGGATAATGCCCGCCATGGCGATGGTGTCGCCGTCCCGCAGAGTGACCTGGGTCTGGACCGAACGGTTCGAGAAGGAAGGCGACTGAATGGCGGAGCTAGGCGCCGGCGCCACCGGCGCGCTCACTTCCTGGTTGATCACCATGGTGATGATGCCGCTGGGATTCGCGCGCGCCAGCACGTTCAGGGTGACCCCCGTGGACTGGTTCTGGATGGACTGCGTGAACACGGAACTGCCGCCGTTGGTGATGCCGCCATTCACCGCTTGGGCCGACAAGGTAGGGACTTCGCTGCCCACGTTCATGGTGGCGGGAATACTATCGGTGACGATCAGGCTGGGGGCGGAGACCAGCTTGGTCCGCCCGGTTGACTCGTCCGCGTTGAGCATGCCCAGGAGCTGGCGGCTCTTGCCGACCAGCATGCCGGCAGTCATGGTCAGCGCGCCTCCCGTGGTGCTCGCCGTCAGGGCGTTGGTGGTGCTGGTGAACCAGGACGGAAGCCCGGCGCTCTGCTGTTGCAGGGCCGCCTGCACGCCGGCGGCGTAGTTCCCGGTGAGATCGACCTCGTAGATTTTGGCTTCCACCAGGATCTGGCGGGGCGGCACGTCGAGCTGTTCCAGGAGCTTGAGGATCTGGGCGTAGTCCTGGGGCGTGGCCTGGATGAGCAGCGTGTTGTCGAAAGGATTGGGAATCACGTGCGGGATCCTGGCCCAGGCGGCGCTAGTGGCGCCGGCGCCGGCGCCCAGATAGGAGCCGGTCAGATCCTGCTGCATGCCGGCAGCGCCCGTGGCGCCGGGTGCTCCCAAGCCAGTGCCGGTGGACTGGCCAGCCCCCAGAACCTGGGCGGTGGAGGATGACATGGGGGAGGACATGGACCCCACGGCGCCATAGCCGGCGCCCGTGCCGTAACCGCTGTTCATGCCGTAGCCGGCGCCCGTGCCAAAGCCGGCTCCCGCGCCGTAACCACTGTTCATGCCGTAGCCGGCGCCCCCGCCGAAGCCACCCAGGCCGTAGCCACCCATGCCGAGGCTGCTGCCCATGCCGTAGCCCGTGCCCATGCCGTAGCCCGTGCCCATGCCGAAGCCCGTGCCCATGCCCATGCCGCCCATGCCGGGATAGTTCATGCCCAGGTAGAGCTGCATGATCACCCCGGCCAGAGACTGCGCCATGCCGTAATTGACCCGGTAGACGTAGTTGTCCATGGTGCCGGCCGTGGCCTTCTGCGGGATGTCCAGCTTCTTCAGCCATTCCTCAACTTGCTTGAAAGCGCCCGGGTTCGAGGCGATGGCCACCACGGTGTTGATCCGGTCGACGGCCAGGAACTTCACGGCGCTGGCCTTGTCGCCCAAGGAAATCGACTGCAGTACCGTCTCCAGCTCCTTGGCGATGTCCCTGGGCCGGCCGTTCTTGACTTCGAACAGCCGCACCCTCTGGCCAGCCAGCGTGTCGCTGTCGAAAAGCGCGATCAGTTCCATGGTCCGCCGCATGTTCCGGCTGTTGTCGAGCAGCAACAGCAGATTGGCCGGCTCGTAGACGGTCATCTGCGCGCCCTCGCCCAGGAAGGGTTGCAACAGCTTGGCCAGCTCCCCGGCGGTCGAGTACTTGAGGAAGATCAGGTTCAGCATGATCCGCTCGTCGTCCGGGAAGGTCTTGGCATCCACCTGCGGGCTGAGCGGCAACTGGGCCACGGAGGCGCCCATGGGGACGATGCGGTAGATGTCGCCCACCTGTACCATGGCTGCGCCGTTGATGCGCAGGATGGTCTCCAGCATGGCGCGGGGATTGATGGGCTTGATCTCGCCGTAGGTCTGGAGGGTGACGCCGCCCTTAACGCGCGGATCGAGGATGTAATTGATCTTCAAGTTGCGGGCCAGGATGTCGATCACTTCGGTCAGCGAGGCGTTCTGGAGGTTCAGAACGGGCATCTCGGAGGAAAGCTGCGCCTCGACCGTGCTGCTTGGAGTGGTGGTGGCGGCGGGCGGTGCAACCCGGGCAGGCGGCGGTGGCTGGAAGCTCGGGGCGGCCTGAGGGGTCGGGCCGGCCTCGGCGGGCATGAACTTGCCGGCGTCAGCGCCCGGCCCGGGCGTCCCGCCCTTCTGGCCCCAGGCCTGCGTCAGGAACATGCCGGCTAAGATCAATACAATCCAGGATTTCATGTGCGTTTACTCCTTGGCGGGGCCAGTCGAGCCGGCGGGCTGGGCGGCCGGCTCGCTCTTCGGGCGGTCGCGCTCCCAGACCTTGCGTTCGAGGCTATCGAGCTGGTCCTCTTTCTTGGTCCAGCGCATGCCGCCGAAGGGGGTGGGGCGTTCGAACTGGATCTCGTCTCCAACCCGAACCGCCTTCCAGTTCGGCGGCGCCACCTCTTCGGGCGGCTTCTGGTCCGGGACCCTTGTGAGTCCGAAGGGGGTGTCCCGGTACATCCAGACCTTGCCCTGCGCATCGGCATAGCGCCAGCGATAGGGTCCGATCTTGACGGCGCCGGCCGGCAGGCCCGTCGGAGCCTCTGAATCTACGGCAGTTGCCGCGTGGGAACTGGGCGACGGACCGCTGGCATTCCGGTCGCCAGGATTCTGACCGCCGGCCTTCTGACCGCCGGCCTTCAGGTCGCTAGCCTTCTGACCGCCGGCCTTCTGGTCGCCAGCATCCTGACCGCCGGCGGCCAGCAACATGCACGGCAGAACAAACAGTGCGAATCGAAGTCTCGTCATACCCACTCCTCTTCCTGGCGGGTGCGGCGCTTAGTTGGCCGGCACCCACTCGCAGATCGGCCCAAACGGGCCGTCCCTAACCGACTTTCGAAGGTTGTCGACCACGGTGCCGGGCGGCGACGTATCCCCTTGCGCGCAGGCCCGGTGGCCGCTGCCCAGATCAAAACCCGGAGCGGCCGGGACGGGCGTCGCGATGGTTTGGGCTCTCGGGGCCTGCGGGGGCGGCGTGACGGCCGTTCGATCAAAGGACGCATTGGAGTCCGGCTTGGCCTCCCGCGCCACCAGATCCTCGAGCCGTTTGCTCACCTTCTCGTCCCCCCACTCCAGCACAATCCGTTCGCGGTCGATGCTCCGCAGAGTAAACTCGCCGATAGTCTGCCCAATCCCAACCTCCTGGTGCTTTGCCGAGGGAGTCTCGCCCATAATCGCGGTGGGCGCGCCGCCCAGGATGAACAGCCCGTAGAACACCGGCAAGTGGGGCATTTTGGGAGGCGCTTTCACTTCGACGATGACGGTCGGGTTGCGGTCGGCGCTGAACAGCATCTGCTGAGCGACTTCGGCATAGGAGACGGCGCGCACCGGCTCGACCGGCGCGAGCGGCGGGTAATGCGGGGGCGGCAACGGCGCCAGCGGCTGCCCCAGCACGACGCTCTCCCTATGCCGGGCCTCCAGCCATTTCTCCCGCACCCGCGCCCCCAGCACAACCACTAGGGCGAGCAGGAGAAGATTCAACAGCCACAGCTTCTTGCGCATATTCAGAACGCAGCCTTCTTGCGCGGCGCCAACCGCTGGGGGACGATGCCCGCGACGGTCAGCCGCACCAGCACCGTCTTCTGTTTAGCATCCCCGGCGGAGACGCGCAGTTCCGTGGTGGCCAGCGCTTCCGGCTGGCTGGCGAGGTCGGCCAGGAAGTTCAACAATTCGTCCAGGTGGCAGGAGAAGGGCATGCTGATCTGCACCTCGCCGTAATCCTCACCCAGCCGGGCGACCTGCTGGCCCAACTCGACAGTGCCGAACTCGAGCGGCGGAGCCTGGCCAGCGGCCACCCGCTTGACGACATTCAGCAATTGCGCCTGGGCCTGCGCCGCGGTGTCCGCCTGGATCACGCCTTTCTCGCGCTCGGCCAACTCCGCGGAAACCTGTTTGAGCACCTGCTCCTGGCCGGGAACGCCGGCCGCCAGCCGCCGGGCGCGCGCCAAGCGTCTTTCCGCGCCGGGGATCGAATCGGTCGCGCCCACCGCCGCTGAGGCGCCGCTCGGGCCGCCGGAGAAGGCGTAGACGAGCAGGGCCAGCACGCAGGCCGCCGCCAGCGCCGCCAGAGCCCGCTTGTCCCGCTGCCCGAGGCTCATTTGGCCACCTCTTTGCGCTGCGCGCGGATGCGGAAAACCTCGTTCTTGCCGGCGTGCGCCAGCGGCACGGTGAATTCGGAACCTTGGAACTGCGGCGCGCCGTCGAACAGTTTCAGCAGCGGCGCGGCCTGCTCCGCCTGGCCGCTCAGGACCACGGAATTGCGGCTTATTTCCAACGAGTTCACCCAGGCCGGCGAGGGCAGCAGTTTGGTCAGATCGGAGAGCACATCCAGGTCCGCTTTGGAACGCCGGCGGAAGCCGTCCAGCAGTTTGGCGCGGGCGCGGATCTGGTCGATGGAGCTGCGCAGCGTCGCCGCCTTCCGGGCCTGCGGCTCGAAGCGTGAGATTTCGCGCTCCAGCCCCGCCAGGTACTTGCGGTCCTCGACGGGCGTGATGGAGGCGAGCGCCACCAGCACCGCCAGCAGCAGAAACGCCAGGACGGCGGTGGGAACGAACATCGCCCGCGAAGCGGAAGCCCGGTGCTCGGGCGGCAGCAGGTTCAGGGGTAACGCCAGGCGGGGGCAGGCGGAGGCCAGCGCCGCCGCATAGGCCAAAGCGCCGCGGGAAGGATCGTAGTCCGCCGGGACCGCCTGAGGAGCCGGCAGCAGGGCGGACAAGGGGCCGGGCGGGGTTTCGGCGGGCAGTCTTAGCTCGGCGACCGCCAGGGCCGGAGCGTCTTGCCCGGGCAACTCGAAAGCCGCTGAAAAGAAAGGTTTAGCTTCGCTCTCGCCGTAAACCTCGAGGGCCCCCTCGCATTCCGTCAAGGCGACAAAACCGCCCGGCGGAGGGGTACCCAGGAGCCGCACACCAGAGTGCGCCGCGGCGGCCGAAAAGGTGAACCCGGCGATCTTAATGCCCGCCTCGGTAAACAGGGCGGTGTAGCGCTCCAGGACCTCTCGCCGAAGGATGGCGATCAGCACCGCGCCGCTGTGGCCCAAACGGCACCAGGAGTGCGCCGCCTCGTCTTCCCCGTAAGGATGGAGCGCATCCAACTGGAACTGGATGGCGGCGTCGAGATCGCGGTTGGCCACGCCGCCCAGCGCCAATTGCCGCACAATGAGATCGCGACGCGGCAGCAGCACAGTGGCCGAGAGGTAGCTGGCTCCCAGGCTCTTGAGGAACTCCGTGTACTCGGCGCCCCAATCGTCGGCCCTGCGCTCGCGAAACCGGTGGATCGTGGTGGCTCCCAGGACACGGGCTCCGGTGGGGCGAACGCGCACCACGGTCACCGACAGATCCTGCTCGCCCATCTGTATGCCCGCGCCGGCGCCGATGGCCAGCCACCTGCGGAGATCTGGAAGATCCAGCTTCATTGCACCCACACGTTGTCGTACCAGCGCAGGACGTGGAAGAATTCGTCGTTGTTCTGGCCCACGAGTTTGACCACGGCCGCCACCGACCGGCGATCCTCGGAAAGCGCTCCGCTGGGAAGCTTCAGCCGGGCCGTCGCGCGCAACGTGAAAATGGCGGTGCCGCCGACCCGCAGGCGGTTGAGGAAGGGGGCGCCCGGGAACATGGCGGCGAGCTCCTCGGGGTTGCGAAATGGAGCTACGTTGCGCCGCTGGAGGATCAGCGCAATGGCTTCCACGCTCACTCCGGCCGCGCTCAACACCGCCGGTTGAGCCGTGTTCACGTCCAGCGCCCCGCCGGCGCCGTAGGTGGAGAGGCAGTCTCGCAAGCCGATGCGCGGCACCAGCCCGCCTTCCCCATCGCGCCCGAAACTTCCGTAGAACAGATCCGGAGTCATGCCTTTGACCAGCAGTAGTTCCTCAATCTCTTCCAAAGACGCATGGCGGGGCGGAAAAGACGGCGCGGGCGAGAAAGAAAGCTGCTCGGAGGCTTCCTGAAGGGCGCCTGGGATGGGGGTGCGCCATTCCAGGATGCCTTGGGTGACCGCTTGGGCCCGTTCCGGCTCCGCGCCCAGCGCCACCAGCAGGCTGAACAGCTCTTCCGGCTTGGCCAGGTTCACGTTCAGCTTGGAGGATTCGGGCGCGATGAGAACCTGGGCGCTGCCGGTCGGAAACTCGAAACTGAGGGAGGGCGCGCCCCAGGTGTAGTAGAGGGACTGTCCGTCGGGCCCCTTATAGTAGAGCCCCCACTGGACGTAAAGCATTGCGCGCTGGATGGCGCCCGTGGCCAGATAGTGGCTACGCACCGACTCGAGGGCGGCGCTGCTGCGCTCGGTTTCGCCGCGCACCGTGACAGCCAGCGAGAAGGCGATCGCCGAGAGCGCCGCCGAGAGCCACAGCACCGCCAGCAGCGCGCTTCCGGCGGTGGGCCGCCTCAGGGAACTATGGGGAGCTGTCCGTATACCTGACATGGGGCATCCTACCTGATGTAGATCGGGACGATCACACCGGCCAGCGGCACCCGCGAAGGGTCGGCCACGAGTGGCGCCATATCCACCCGCACCGCCGCCGGCAATCTGGGCAGCCGCCATTCCGTCACCCAGCTCTCCGGCGCCCCGGCAGGCAGCCTCTCCTTGTATGAGAAACGGCAGAACGCGATGTGATCGGCCAGAACGAAGGAGTGCGGCCCGGCCTGGATGGCCCGGTACTGTGGCGTTAGGGCGCCATTTTGGCTGGGGTCGGGCAGCAGCGCCAGGCAACTGGCCCCCGTCGAGAGCGGACCGCTATACAGCGTTTCGTTCACGATCAGGCGGAAGCCGCCCACATCCGGGTCGCCGGGTATGGTTTCGAATTCGAGGATGCGGGGATAGCCGCGCGCCGCCTCCTCCAGCGAATAGCTGGAAACGAAGCGCATGGCCTGCGCTTGCCCCTCGAAGAACGGCACCCGTATCGGCTGCACGCCGGCCCCCCCCGCCGGACAGTCCGCGAAGACCGGCATCAGGCCCGCGATCTGGCTGGCCAGGATCTGCTGCACGCTGGCGGCCCTCCGGTTGGCGATCAGTTTCGAGTTGGCCTTGTCGAGCGCGCTCAGGCCCACCCGCAAGGCCATCAGCATGCCAACCGAAAGCAGGCTGAGGAGCGAGATGGCGATCAGCAGTTCGATCAGCGTGACGCCGTCCCGGCCTCCCAGCCGCCCGCGCGCGGGAGCGGTCATGGCGCCAGCCTCGATTGCCGGAAGCCTTCCAGCGCCAGAGTGCGCCGCCGGCTGCCGCTCATCCACCAGATCTCGAGCTCGACCCGCTCCAGAATGGGGGTGCCCGGCCGGGAGTCGGGAGGCGCCTCGAAGGACGAGATCTGGGCGCGCCAGCCCGCCTCGACGCCACCCGTGACCTCCGGATCGAACTGGCCCTCGATGGGCGTCATGCGGGGCAAACTCTGGTCGAGCAGCAGCTCGTTCATCTTCTGCCCGGCCAGTAGCGCGGCGCGGTCGGAATCGGTCAGGCGCCCGGCGTTGCGCAACGACGCGGAGATGCTCGCCAGCAGCGAAACTACCGCGATCCCCATGATGAGGGTGGCCACCAGCATCTCGAGCAGCGTGAATCCCCGCTCCCGCATTTCCGGCACGCCGGGAGCGGGCGCCGCCACGGCCAAGCGCCTCATGGCGTCGCCGCCTTCGCCAGACGCCCGTAGTTGCCACGGGGATCCAGGCTCGCCGCGCGCTGGAACTGGCTCGCGCTCTCCGGGGTCTTGCCCAGCGCCGACCAGGCGCGGCCCGCGTGATAGTGCACTTGAGCCCGGACCGGCGCCGTGGTCTCCGGGCAGAGCGTGAAGGCTTTCGCCAACCAGCGCTCCACTTCGGCGGCGTCTCCCGAATTCACGGCTTCAGCCCAAGCCAGAATCGCCAGCGACTGCCCAAGGTTCCAAGCGCGTGCCTCGCCGGGGTGGAGATCGTGGTCTCCGGCGGCGACCCCGTTATGCGTCTTGTCGATCTCCACGGCCAGACGGGCCCATCTAAGCGCCTCGGCCTTCTGCGCTCCCTGGCGCAGGAGAGTTGCCGCGATCCCCCGAAAACAGCCCCCGCGCTGAGGCCAGTCCGGGATACCGCTCGCGAAACTGGTGATCGCCTCGTCGTATCGCTGCTGTTCCAGGAGCACCTGTCCCAGTTGGTCCTCGCAGAGCGCAGAATTGTGCAGGTCGTACCTCCACCAGGAACTCTGCCTGAGGCACTCCTCCGCTTCCTGCAATCGGCCCAGTTCCAGAAGGGCTGCCCCGCGGAAGTACAGGTAGGCGGGCGGCGTCGACCTCTTGAAAGTCTCCGCCGCCTGCAACTGGCCCTGGTAGTTTCCCGTTCGATAGGCTTCGTGTTGCACCGCGACCGCCCGGCGAAACTGGCGAATACCCCACGCTCGGAGAAACAGCGCCAGCAGAACCAACGCCAGCAGCACCGCGAACACGATCGCAACAGCGCTCATGGGATTATCCAGCTCGCAACTCCGCAGGCTTGCTCTTGCTCATCACGGCTCCAACCGCTCGACGGTGGCTACGCCGGTGATGGGGTCGAGGCGCACCGCCCGGCGCGCGTTTTTGGCATTGGCGATGACCACCTCGAGCTTGGGAGCGGCCCCGCCGGGGTACAGCAGAAACCGCCGCGGACCGTCCTCCGGCTGCAACGGCTCGGGCTGGATCGAGAGGATGGAGATGCCCGGCGGCAGCACGACCTCTTTCTGGTATCCGGGCTGGCTGGAATGCAGCCACAGCGTCCGTTCCCGGATGGAAATCGCCACCTCAACCACTTGCTGGCGCCGGTCGGCGCGAATCAGCGCTTCGTTGAACACGCCCACCACCGAGGCGGTGGCCGAGGAAAGCCGCAGCGAATCGATCCCCGAGGTCATGGCGGGGAAAGTGATGCCGGCCAGCAGCCCGACCAGGGCGACCACGATCAGCATCTCCATCAGCGTCACCCCGCGGCGGTTGTTCACTGGTTCTTCCAGCTCACGATGTCGGCAGCGGCCCCGTCTCCTCCGGGCTGGCCGTCCGCGCCATAGGAGATGATTTCAGGTTCATCGCCTTGCTCGCTGGGGAAATGGTAGACGTACGGGTTCTGCCAAGGATCGTTCGGTGTATCGCGTTCCAGGTAGGGACCTTGCCAGTTGTTGACGCCGGCCGGGGCCACGCGGAGCGCCTGCAAGCCCTGCTCGGTGGTCGGGAAGACGCCGGTGTCCATCTTGTACATATTCAGCGCGCCCATGAAGATGCCAATCTGGGTGCGGGCGGCCGTAATCTTGGCCTTGTCGGCCTGCTTCCACATTCTTAGCCCCACCAGGCCGGCGAAGAGCGCGATGATGGTCACCACCACCAGCATCTCGATCAGGGTCACGCCGGCTTGGGCCGCTCTTCTGCGTTTGGTTGTACTCACACTGCCACCTCGTTGATGCTGGTGATTGCCAGCAACATGCTTAGAATCAGCGCCCCAATGAAAATACCCATCACCAGGATCACCATCGGCTCGAACAGCGCGGTGAACCGCCGGATCGCGGCGCGGGTATCGTTTTCGTAAATGTCCGCCATGCGGGCGAACATCTGGTCCAGGCGCCCCGTCTCCTCGCCCACGCTCAACAGGTGGGCGGCCAGAGGGGGGAATTGACCGGTGCGCCGCAGCGGTCCGGCCAGACCCTCGCCGCGCTTGACGCCCTGCGCCACGGACTCGAGGGATGCAGCGATCTTGCGGTTATTCAGAATCGCTCCGGCAATCCCCAGCGATTGCACCAGAGGCACGCTGTTGGCCACCAGCGTTTCCATGGCGCGCGCAAAACGGGAAGTCTCGGCCTTCCTGAGCGCATCGCCCAGCAAGGGCAGCCGTAGCCGGAAGGTATCCCACCACATCCGGCCCGCCACCGTCCGGATATAGGCGCGCAGACCCGCCACCGCGGCCACCAGCGCCGCGAGCGCCATCCAGCCATAGGTTTTGACAATCCGGCTAGTCTCGATCAGAATCTGGGTCGGCAGCGGCATGCGCATGCGCGATTCCTCGAAGACCTGGGCGAAGCGCGGCACCACGAAGTTCATGAGCACCAGGATGGAGCACAGCCCGACCGCCACCAACAGGCCCGGATAGATCATGGAGGAGATCAGGTAGCCGCGCAAATCGTCGCGCGTGCGCTCGAATTGGGCCAGCCGCTCGAAGATCGGGCCGAGTGCGCCGCTGGCCTCGCCGGCGCGCACGATGTTCACGTAGAGCGTGGGGAAACAGTCGGGATGCGTGGCCAGAGAGTCGGCCAGCGAGCGGCCGCCCTTGAGCACCCGCAGCACGTCCAGCACGATGAAGCGGAAGCTGGCGTGCTCGGTCAGCTCGCCGGTGATGGAGAGCGCCCGGTCCAACGGCACCCCGGCGTTGAGCAAAGTCGAAAGTTCCTGCGTGAAGAAGAGCACGTCCCGCCGCCGGCCGTGCGTGAAGGCGGGCAGCTTCAGCGCGAAGGACTTCCGGGGCTGGACGCCGACGTAGACCGGAATCAGCCCCTGGTTGCGCAACTCGCGCGCCACGGCTTTTTCGGAGTCCGCGCTCAGTGAGCCGGTCCGCACCTTCCCATCCGAGGCGACCGCTCTGAAGAAGAAGGTGGTCATCAGAGTTCCTGGGTCACGCGCAGCACTTCCTGAGCGGTAGTCAGCCCTTGCGGCACCTTCATCCAGCCGTCCTCGCGCAGGTTGCGCATGCCGTTGCGCCGGGCGGCGGCGGTGAGCTGCATGGCGTCCGCCTTGGCCAGAATCAGCGTGCGCAGCTCGTCGTTCATCTCCATCAGCTCGAAGATGCCCACGCGGCCGCTGAATCCGGAGTTGAAACAGCGCTCGCAGCCGGCGCCGCGGAAAGCCTTCACCATTTGCCCGTCGGGGGTGCGCACGGGCGCCGCCTCGACGCGGCAGTGCGGGCAGATGACACGCACCAGCCGCTGCGCCAGGATGGCCACCACCGTCGAGCTGATCAGGTACTCCTCTACGCCCATGTCGATGAGGCGGGTGACGGCGCTGGGGGCGTCGTTGGTGTGCAGCGTCGAGAAGACGAAATGCCCGGTCAGCGCCGCCCGGATGGCGACGTCGGCGGTCTCCCGGTCGCGGATCTCGCCCACCATGATTACGTCCGGGTCCTGCCGCACGATGTGGCGCAGGCCGCTGGCGAAGGTCAAGCCGATCTGCGGATTGACGTGGATCTGGTTGATGCCGTCCATCTGGTACTCGACCGGGTCCTCGATGGTAATGATCTTCTTGTCGGGCTGGTTGATGCGCTTGAGGGCCGAATAGAGCGTGGTGGATTTGCCGCTGCCGGTCGGCCCGGTCACCAGGAAGATGCCGTGGGGCAGTGAAGTGTAGTGCTCCATGCGCTCCAGCATGTACGCGTCGAAGCCCAGCTTCTGGAGATCGTAAAAATCGCCCGCCGAGCGGTCGAGCAACCGCATCACCACGCTTTCCCCGTAGAGAGTGGGCAGCGTCGAGACGCGCAGGTCGACTTCCCGGCCCATCACCTTGATTTTGATGCGGCCGTCCTGGGGCAGGCGCCGCTCGGCGATGTTCAGCTTGGCCATCAGCTTGACCCGCGAAATGATGGCCGCCTTCAACTCCCGCGGCGGGGGCTCCTGGTTGTAGAGCACGCCGTCGACGCGGTAGCGGACCCGGAATTCCTTCTCGAAAGGCTCGATGTGGATGTCGCTGGCGCGCTTCTCGATGGCCTGGGCGATGGTGGAGTTCACCAGACGGATCACGGGCGCCTCGGAGGCCATGTCGCGCAGGTGCTCCAGGTCCTCGTCGGCGAGTCCTTCGCGCGCTTCAAACCCGGTTTCTTCTTTCTCCGCCTGGCCGTAGTTGCGATCGATGGAGTCCAGGATCTCCTGCTCGGAGGCCAGCGCCGTCTCGATGGAGAGGCCGGTGAAGCCGCGCACCGCCGCGATGGTCTCGAAATCCAGCGGATCGGCCATGGCGATAGTGAGCGTAGAGTCGCGGACCGCCATGGGAAGGAACCGGCACTGGCGCATGAAGCGCACGGCCAGTCCTTCGGTTTCCGGAGTGGCCGGCGGCGGGCCGTCGAGCGAGGCCAGCGGCACGCCGAGCTGCTCGGAGAGTGCGCTCAGCAGGTCCTTGTTGGCGAGGAATCCCAAGTCTACCAGGATCTTGCCGATCTTCTCGTCCCGCTCCTTCTGCATCTCGAGCGCCCGCTCGAGGTCGTCCGGCTCGATCAGCCGCCGCGCAATGAGCATTTCCCCGAGGCGCATGGTTTAGAGTTCCTGTGTCCGTATGAGGGCGTCCAGCGCGGGCGCCTTGATGCGGCCGGCCTTGAAATCAAGCAGCGCCTGCCGCGGCGCCTGCATGACCACCTGGCCCGGCAGACCGTCCTTGATCTCGAACCAGCGGTTGAAGAGGGTAACGCCCAGGACGATCTGTTCATTGGCGGGAACGGCGTCCAGGTCGGCGGCTGCCTCGATCAGCATCTGGCGCATGAATTGCTTCAAGGCGCCCAGCTTAGCCAGCTTCTTCTGGTGCAGCTTCTGGATGTCGGCCGGAGTCAGATCGGGCATGAACGGGGAGATTATGGTGACCACCAGGCTCAACTCGGTGGTGAAGACCGCGCCGTAGCCCTGAAGGTAGACGCCGCGCACGGTGCCCAGCATCTCGAAGGGGTCGTTGACGTTGAGGGCGACGATTTTGCGGTCGAGCTTCTTCTCGAGGCTGGCGAAGGCGGCGCGGGTAACAGGCGGCCCGGGCGGTTGGGGGGCCGGGAGCGCCAGCGCGGCGGTGAGCGTTAGCAGCAGTATCCGGGCGGTCATGGGCGCGTTCCCCAGTCCGCGCTGGCCACTTGCAGCACGTTGTACTTCTTCTGGAGCAGGGTCAGCGTCTCGGCGATGGCTACGTGGTCGGCATCCCGCTGCAACTCGAAATTCTTGCGCGTCGCCGCCACCAGCTCCTCGGTCTTGCTGGCCTGGCGCGCCTCGCTTTCGGCTACCGCCGCCCGCACCGCCGGCTCGATCCGGCGGGCCACTTCGGCGCCGATCCGCGCTTCGATGGCGGCCGTATCGGGCATGCGCGAAACCACCGGAACCGGCCGGGCGAAGCCGTGGATCAGGATGGCCGCGGCCAGCATGGCCGCCGAAGCGAAGCCCAGCCGCGGGCCCGATTGCCAGAGCCTGCTCCACCAGCGCGGTTCGAACACCTGGTCGGAAACGAAACCGATGCGCCGCGGAGGCTCTTCCTCGCGCAACGAATGCAGAGCCGTCTGGGTGAGCCGCAGCCGCTCGAACTCCTCCCGGCACTCGGAGCAGCCTTGCAGATGCTCCTCGAGCTCGCGGCCTTGGGCGGCGGATAGTTCCCCGAACAGGAAATCTTTCAGATCATCAGGCGAGCAGGTCATTGCACACCCCGCGTTTGAATTGGAGCCAGAGTGTCCTTCAGGAGGTCGAGAGCTGTGTACAACCGCGACTTCACCGTGGAGACCGGACAGGAGAGAACTTCGGCCATTTCCTCGAACTTGAATCCCTGATAGATCTTCAGAACCACGGCCTCGCGCTGGTCGGCGGCCAGGCGCGACAGGGCGTTCTCGACGGCCAGCGACAGCTCGATGGGAAAGCTGTGGCGGGGGCGGGCGTCGATTTCGGCCTCCGGCGCATCCGCTTCCGGCTTGCGCTGGCGCAGCAACGAGAACGCCTCGTTATGGGCGATCCGGAACAACCACGGGCCAAACCGCCCGGCGTCCTCGAGCTTGCCGAGATTCTGATAGGCCTTCAGGAAGACCTCCTGTGACAGATCCAGAGCGTCCTCTCGATTGCGGACCAGCCGCAACAGGTAGTTGAAGACGCGCTTCTCCCACCGGGAGACGAGCAGGTTGAAAGCCTCCACATCTCCCCGGCGAGCCTTGGCGACCAGGTCGCGGTCCTCGACCTCCCGAAAGATCAACTCTGGCTCCTTGTTCAAAGACGCCCGCGGCCCCGAAAAAGTCTGAGCGCCTGCGGGTTCTTATAGTTTAAGCCCGTGGGGAAGCGGCGGCTGAAAGGCTCGCGCTCTCAGGCGGGCGGCCGGAGCCGGAGGCCGGGGATGTCTTTGAAATCCGCCTGGTTGAGAGTCCAGAGTTGGGCCTCTCGGAGAATGGCGGAGGCGGCGATGGCAAGGTCGATTTCCCGGCCCCTGGGACGGCGCAGGGTGCGGTAGAGCCGAGCGCTCAAAGCGGCCTCCTGGCAGCCGAAAGGAAGCGCGGAGTGGCCGGGGAAGAGGGCTTCCTGCGCGGCCAGTTCCTCCGGCAGGCGTGGCCCCCGCAACCATTCGTATAGCACCAGGGCGGGGACCAGAATGCGCTCTCCGTCTTCGATCGCCCGGCGCAGCGCGGGAGCGGAGCGGTGGGGGCCGGTCAGGCTGTCGATGAGCACGCGGGTGTCTAGAACGATCACGAGCTTCGGCGGCCGCCCAAGCGGCGGGTGCGGCGGACGGCGCGGATCTCCCGCTCGACCTCGCTGGCGTCGCGTGCCGGAATCCGCGGGACTAGGCGATCGAAGGCGCCAAGGAGGCTCAGCCGCTCCCGTTCGCTCAGCCGCCCGATCCTCTCGTAGTATTCGAGGATGGCTTCCCGAACCACCTGGCTCTTGGGCCGCGTCAGGCGGAGAGCGGCCTCCTCGAGTCTGGTGATGGTTGCCTGATCCAGAGTAAAGGTCACCTTACAGGTTGCCATATCGATACCATATTACCATACTCCGCCAGAGGCAGACCGTTTGTAGATGCGCGAGCCCGGGGTTTCGGCGATCGGCTCGTAATGGGCGAACCAGGCGCGGAGATCCGGGAATTGCCCGATGGCCAGGGCCGGATTGTAGGGGCCGAGGCCGTCCACAACGAAGGTTGGCTTTGAGGCGGCGAGTTGCTTGCGGTTGGCTTCGGCCAGGCGGGAGGCGGTCGGGCGGCTAATCGAGAGGTGCCGGTCGGCCAGCACGCCGGTCAACGGCTGGGAGTCCAGGAACCGGGTGGCGGCGGGCAAACCGGCCAGGACGTTGAGTTCGGGCCGGTAACCCCAGACGAAGAGGGTGTCGCCGGGGCGGGCGGAGCGGGCCAGGATGCCGGCGGCGGCGCGGCAATCGTCGAACATGGCGAGGTCCCGCCACTCGGATGGGCGCCCGGCCAGCAATTCCGCGGCCTGGAGGGCGTGGCGGGAGCCAAAACGAATCGCCGGAACACACAAGGCGGCGACGAGGACCAGGACCCTGATACGGCGGGACATCAGGGCGAATCCGCGGGCCGCGGCGAGCACCAGAACGGGCAGAACGGCGAAGTAGTAACGGGGAAAGAAGCGCCAGCCGGCCGCGACGCTGGCCAAGCCGGTGAGCAGCCAGAAGGCCATCAGAAGGGCCGTCCGGTCCCTATTCCGCCACCAGTAGACCGCCGCGCCGGCGACCAGCGCCGCGTGGAATCCGGCCCAGTTCAGCGTGCGCCGCAGACCCTCGCTAACCGGGTGATCGAGGAAAGTGTCGCGGGAGTAGAGCAGTCCCCAGCGCCAGACCTGCTCGACGGAATCGCGGAGCGCGCCCTGGGCGGCCAGGCATCCGGCGCCGGCCAGGACCGCGGCCCCGAAGCCGGCCAGCACTCGCCAACAGGCGCGGGGCTTCCAAATGGCCAGGACCGGAAGCAGCAGGAGTCCCTTGGCGCTGGCAAACAGCGCTACTCCGGCCAGGAGACCCGCCAGGAAGCCGTTGCCCGCCTCCGCCGCCAGTACGCCACCCAGGGCCAGCGGAACCACCAGCAGGTCCGGCGCCAGCGGAACGGTGGCCGAGGGAAGACCGAAGATCAGGAAGAAACCCAGCAGCAACTGGGCGGCGCGGCCTTCCCAGGGACCGAATAGGCGGCGTGCGGCAAGCCCGGCGAGAAGGCAGCACAGCGTGGCGAATAGGGCGTCCGCCAGGCGCAGCAGCCAGCCCGTCCGCGCTCCCCACAACAGGTAGACCCAGGCGTACAGAGGGGGCTTGTCGAACCAGATGTCGCGATAGAGAACGTCTCCACGCAGCAGGCGGGCAGCGGCCGCCAGGGGATAGGCTTCGTCCACCCACAGAACGTGGACGTAACAAAGGCGGGCGGCCAGCACGGCCAGGAACATCGAAGAAGAGAGAACCAGCCATTGCCGGCGCACTATCGTTTATTCTACGCACGCGCGGGCCCTTCGCATGAGACGGTGGTTTACCGATTGCCGACCGACTCCAACGGCGGCGCGCTGGGCGAGCGAAGCGTCCGAATATTCCGCATCGGTGGCTGGCCGAAGAAACGGCTGTACTCCCGGTTGAATTGGCTGGCGCTTTCGTATCCGACCTCGAAGGCCGCGCTCGCGGCGTCCAGGCCATCCATGAGCATGCGTCCCCGCGCCGCCTGCAACCGAATCTGCTTCTGATACCGAAGCGGACTCATGGCGGTCAGCACCCGGAAATGATGGTGCAGCGTGGAAACGCCCATGCCCGCGATGTCCGCGAGATCTTCCACTCGTAGCGGCTTCGCGTAGTTCGCCTTGATCCAGGCGATCGCTCTCGCCGTGCGGTGGCTCTGCTCTCCCAGCGTGGCTATCGCTCGCAGGCGCGCTCCCTCCGCACTGCGAAGGATACGGTAGACGATCTCGCGTTGAATCAGGCTGCCGAGGAAGGGAATGTCCCGCGGCGTGTCCAGCAGGTCCACCAGCCGGCAACATGCGCCGAGGAATTCCACCGTGGTCTCACCGGTCGCCATGCCAGGACTGTCGGAGGGCGCCTCCGTCACCTGAATCTCCTCCCGGTTGAGAAGCTCGCGGACCACGGGCATTTCGAGTTTGAGCAGCAAGGCGAGACAGGGCATCGCTTCACTCGCCTCGATCACCCGGCTGACGACCGGCAAATCGACCGACGCCAGCAGGAATCGCGACGCATCGTAGATGAAAGTGGTTGCGCCGAGGTCTACCCGCTTTCGCCCTTGGGCGATCACGGCTACGCTCGGCTCGTAGGTCGCCGGGCACGGATCGGTCGGGGCGGTCCACCGATGCAGCGACAAGCCGGGAACGCCGGTTACCCGTTTCTCTGCGGAGCCCATGAACAAGGCAATTTTGCGAGCCAGCTCCTTCCGCAATTCGTGTGCTCGATCTCGTAACGGAGATGCCTTTTTAGCGTGGTTCGTCATGGTAGAGGTATCGCTCTCCTCTGCCCTAGGATAACCGCTGGCTCTGTGCGCGGGTCAATAGCGCGAGAGGAATAGGCAATAAATCGGAAGGATCGGGATACCGCTTCCGGGGCCATCGATTCTAACCTGGAGATGAGAGAAACGGTTTCTAAGGAGAGACAATGCAGAAACGCAAACTGGGAAACAGCGGCCTGGAAGTATCGGCTCTCGGGCTGGGCTGCATGGGAATGAGCTTTGGTTACGGTCCAGCCGGGGACAAGCAGGAGATGATCTCGGTGATCCGAGGAGCGGCCGAGCGCGGCGTCACATTCTTCGACACCGCTCAAGTCTACGGCCCGTTCGCTAACGAAGAACTGGTGGGCGAGGCCCTCGCTCCCTTCCGCGGGCAGGTGGTAATAGCGACGAAGTTCGGGTTCAAATTCGAGCATAACGGTACTCCGCGTTCGGTAGGTCTGTGCAGCCTGCCGGAGTACATCAAGCAGGGCGTGGAGGGCTCGCTGAAGAGGCTCCGGATCGACGCGATCGATCTGTTTTATCAACATCGTGTCGACCCGGAGGTGCCAATCGAAGACGTGGCGGGAGCGGTGAAGGACCTGATTCGGCAAGGCAAGGTCAAGCACTTCGGCATGTCTGAAGCAGCGGCGCAGACCATCCGTCGGGCGCACGCAGTTCAGCCGGTGACAGCGATTCAGAGCGAATACTCGCTCTGGTGGAAACGCCCCGAAGCCGAAGTATTACCAGCGCTCGAGGAACTCGGGATCGGTTTCGTTCCTTACAGTCCTCTTGGCAAGGGCTTTCTTGCGGGGAAGATTACCGAGGGCACTTCGTTCGCCAGCAGCGACCTCCGGAGCCGTATCCCTCGCTTCACGCCTGAAGCTCGGAAAGCGAATCAGGCCCTGGTCGATCTGCTTAGCGCCATCGCGGAACGGAAGAAGGCGGCACCGGCTCAGATCGCGCTCGCCTGGCTGCTTGCACAGAAGCCATGGATCGTCCCAATCCCAGGCACCACCAAACTGGCGCGCGTCGAGGAGAACATCGGAGGGGCTGCCATCGAACTTACCCTGGACGATCTCCGCGAGATCGACAGCGCCGCCTCGAAGATCACGGTGCAAGGCGCCCGGTACCCCGAAGAGCTGGAGAAAATGACCGGCCGCTGAGCGGCAAGAATTGGAGGGAACCATGAAGAGACGATTCTTCATAGGCGGGGCACTTGCCGGCGCATCCATCACCGGCGCACTCGCGGCGCCTCGGAAAGTGAAGGCTGGGGACATCCCCACCACGACATTCGGCAAGACCGGCGTCAAGGTCAGCGTCATCGCACAGGGCGGAGCCCGGATGGATCTCCATCCGGATGTTCAGACCGCGGCGGCGCACGTCCGCAAGGTCTATGACCTTGGTGTGACCTATTTCGACTGCTCGCGCCTGTACTGGGACGGGCGTGCCGAAGAAGCGTACGGCATAGGCCTCCAGGGCGTCCGCAAAAACGTCTTCCTCACCACCAAGACCGTAAAGCGCACGGCGAAGGAAGCGGAGGAGGAGTTGGCGACCTCCTTCCGCCTCCTGAAGACCGATTACGTCGACCTGTGGCAAGTGCACGCCGTCCAGAACCGTGACGACATCGACAAGATTCTGAGTCCTGGCGGGGCGATGGAAGCGTTCGAGGCGGCGAAGAAAGCCGGCAAATGCCGCTTCATCGGATTTACCGGCCATTACGATCCCGAGGCGCACGCCGCTTTGCTGAAGGCATACGACAAGTGGGACACGGTGATGATGCCGCTTCACGCGGCCGACCACGCCTATCTGAGCTTCGAAAGGACGGCTCTTCCTGTGGCGGTGGAACGCGGCGTCGGCGTACAGGCGATCAAGGTATTCGGCAAAGCGTTCTTGCTGAGATCGCTTAGCCCCACCGAATGCCTCAGGTACGTGCTGAGCCAGCCAGGCGTGCATGTGGCCATCTGCGGCGCGGGCACACAGGGGCAGATGGAAGACAACATTCGGACTGTCCAGAACCTCAAGAAGATGACTCCGGAGGAGATTGCGGATGTCCGGAAGCGAGCCATCGCCGGCGCGGGAGTGTACACCGGACCGGCGATGGAGTACTGGAAAAAGAAAGCCTGAGACAGATCTCAAGGGAACGGAAATGGACATCCAGAGAAGCGGCTCACAGCCTTCCGGCAAAGGACCGGCCGAGTATTTCACCGGCACGGTGCGGATCGACCCGCTGTTCAACCCGCCCGCTCCGGCGCGCGCGTTCGGCGCCAATGTGACGTTCGAGCCCGGCGCCCGCACGGCATGGCACACCCACCCGCTGGGCCAGACCCTGATCGTGACCGCGGGCTGCGGCAGGGTGCAGCGTTGGGGCGGGCCGATCGAGGGAATCCGGCCGGGTGACGTAGTCTGGATTCCGCCCGGTGAGAAACACTCGCATGGCGCCGCGGCGACCACGGCCATGACCCACATCGCCATTCAGGAACAGCTTGAAGGCAAAGCGGTTGACTGGATGGAACAGGTCAGCGACGAACAATACACGGGCTGACAAAGCTAGGAAAGGAAGGAGCACAAACCCATGTACCATGCGAAGGTTTACTCCGCCGCCAGTGCGACGTCGCCGCTGGCCTCTGACGTGATCGCGCGGCGCGATCCGACCGAACACGACGTACAGATTGAGATCCTCTTTTGCGGTATCTGCCACTCCGATCTGCACACCGTCCGTAACGAGTGGCGCGATTTCATGCCCACTGTCTACCCATGCGTTCCCGGGCACGAGATTGTCGGCCGCGTCACCAAGGCCGGCGCCGCAGTCGCCAGGTTCAAGCCCGGCGACATCGCCGCCGTCGGCTGCCTGGTCGACTCGGACGGCACCTGTCCCGAGTGCCGGGCTGGGTTCGAGCAGTTCTGCCTCAACGCGACCTACACCTACAACTCCCCGGACAAGCACCTCGGAGGCGTCACCTACGGCGGCTACTCGGATAGCATCGTCGTCGATGAGCGCTTTGTGCTGCGCGTCCCCCCCAGCCTGGATCTCGCCGGAGCCGCGCCGGTCCTCTGCGCCGGGATCACCACGTACTCGCCGATGCGCCACTGGGGCGTCGCCAAAGGAAAGAAAGTCGGGGTGGTCGGCCTCGGCGGACTGGGCCACATGGGCGTGAAGTTTGCAGATGCGCTGGGCGCCCACGTGGTGGTGTTCACGACCTCACCCAACAAGAAGGAAGATGCGCTCCGTCTCGGCGCCGACGAAGTTGTCGTGTCCCGCAATGCCGGCGAAATGCAGAAACACGCCGGCAGCTTCGATTTCATCCTCGACGCCGTCTCCGCCGATCACGACATTAACGCCTACATTCAACTGCTCCGCCGCGACGGCACCATCACCCTCGTCGGCGCGCCGGCGAAGCCTCTTCCGGTCGCGGCCTTCGCCCTGTTGTTCGGACGCCGCAGCCTCTCCGGCTCGCTCATCGGCGGCATCCCCGAAACCCAGGAGATGCTCGACTTTTGCGGGGCGCATCACATCACCGCCGACGTCGAAGTCATCCCCATCCAGAAGGTCAACGAGGCCTACGAGAGACTGCTCAAGTCCGATGTGAAATACCGTTTCTCCATTGATATGGCATCTCTCAAATCCGAGTAAGGCCATGAAGCACCAGCGGAAGAGGCCGCTCAGCGCTTCGCGTTTTTCGGTTCCGCGGAGCGCTCCGCCGCCAGCCGGTCGTGGATCGCCTTGACCCGGGCCTGGACTTCGGCGGCCTCGCTGTAGCGGTCTAGATGGCGCAGCAATTCGCCGTACTTCTCGAGCACCATCCCCAGCTCGACGGGCTCGTTCATGCGCTCGGCGACGGCCAGGGCGCGCTTGTAGAGCTGTTCGGCCTCCAGGAATCTCTGCTCGCCGATATAGAGCGAGGCGAGTTTGTCGAAACTGGCGAGGGCGGCCTTCTCGCGGATGGCCAGCGCGCGGCGGTATAGCGGCTCGGCCTTGGCGAAGGCCTCCTCGGCGACGTAAACGCCGGCCAGGTTGTCGAGCGCGGTGGCGACGGTGGGGTGGTCGGCCCCCACCGCCTTCTCCCAGATCACCAGGGAGCGCCAATAGAGCGGCTCGGCCTCGGCGTATTTCCGCTGCCCATAGCAGACCCAGGCCAGGCTGTCGAGCGTAGGGACCAGATCGGAATGCTCGGGTCCCCAGGCCTTCTCACGGATGGAGAGCGTGCGGCGGTAGAGCGGCTCGGCCAGGGCATATTTACCCTGGTCCCGGTACAGGCCGGCTAGGGCCTCCAGGGTAGTGGCCACGCTAAGGTGCTCGGGGCCCTGCGATTTTTCGCGGATGTCGAGGGCCCGGCCGTAGAACTCGGCAGCCTGATCGAACTTGGCCGCAGCGCCGTAGAGCGCCGCCAGGGCCTCGAGGCTGGCGGCGACGTCGGGATGCACATCGCCCAGCGCCTTCTCCCGAATGGAGAGGGCGCGCTGGTAGATGGCTTCAGCCTCCTCGTACTCGCGCCCGACAGCGTAAACCATGCCCAGCCCGTTGAGCGTGGGAACCAGGCGCAGATCCAGAGGGCCCCAGGCGCCTTCCTGGAACCCCAGCAGGCGGTGATAGTGCGGCTCGGCCAGCGCCATCTTGGCCTGGGTGCGGTACACGGTAATGATCTGTTCGAGGGTGGTGGCCAGGCGCGGATCGCGCGGCTCGAAGCCCTCGGCGTCCTGGAGCGCCGATTTCAGTTGTTTCTCGGCCTCCTCGTAGCGCCCCTGTTCGTAGGCCTTCCGAGCCGCCTCCATGGCGCCTTCCCAGGGGGCGGAGGGCGCCTGCGCGAGCGCTGGGGCAGCGGGCGGCGCCTGCACCGGGGCGGCGGGCGGCTGGGCGAGCGCCAGAGCGGTCACAGCGGCCAACAGGAAGGCAGCCACGGCGGTGCGCAACGATTCGACCCTCCTCACACGCTAGTATACAGTCATGTCCGAGTTGCCATCCCAAGAGAATCCGGCCGCCACCATCCTGGCGCTCGAACGCTCCGCCATGGACCGCTGGGGCAACGGGGATCTCGGCGGGTTTCTGGAGATCTCCGACCCCGCTGTCACCTACTTCGACCCTTTCCAAGAGCGCCGGGTGGACGGCCTGGAGGAGCTCACCCGGTACTACGAGAGCCTGCGGGGCCAGGTGCATATCGACCGCTACGAGTTCCTCGATCCCAAGGTCCAGGTCTGCGGCGAACTGGCCGTGCTGACCTACGACTTCGAATCCTGGAACCAGGGCGCGCCGGCCCGCTGGCACTCGACTGAAGTCTACCGGCGCACCGAGCGGGGCTGGCGCATTATGCACTCGCACTGGTCGCTGCCGAGGAAGGGATAATAGTCGCTAGAAGGCGCCCCGAAGAACGGCGAAGAACGAATGGCCGCAGATAAACGCAGATGAACACGGATAAGCAAAAAGTGGTTTTATCGGCGTTCATCGGCGTTCATCGGCGGCTCAAGACGGTTCTTGAACACCACACTTGCGAGCCTCGATGAGCTACGACGAAACGGTGCGGTTCCTGTATTCGCTCGGCAACGAGGTGCGGGCGGCCAAGCTGGGCCTGGAACGCATGACCGCGCTGCTGGAGCGGCTGGACAGCCCGCACCTGGGGCGGGCCTGGGTACACGTGGCGGGCACCAACGGCAAAGGCTCGAGCTGCGCCATGATCGAATCGGGGCTGCGAGCCGCCGGGCTGCGCACCGGCCTGTACACCTCTCCGCACCTGGCCGAACCGACCGAGCGCATACGGATGGCCGGCCAGCCGGTCAGCCGCGAGCAATTTGCGGCGGCCTTCGCGCCCGTGCACCAGGCCGCCGAGCGGTTGCTGGCCGAGGGTCTGCTGGAGGCGCATCCCACCTACTTCGAGACCGTCACCGCGATGGCGTTCCTGCTGTTTCGGGAATTGGGCGCCGAGATCGGCGTGCTGGAGGTCGGGCTGGGCGGACGCCTGGACGCCACCAACGTGGTCACGCCGCGGCTGGCCGTCATCACGTCCGTCGATTTCGACCACGAGAGTTTCCTGGGCAAGAGCCTGGAATCCATTGCGTCCGAAAAGGCGGGAATCCTGAAGCGCGGCGTGCCGGCGGTGTTCGGCGCGCAGAGGCCGGAAGCCCAAGCCACCATCGAGGCGCGCGCGGCGGAACTGGGCATCCGGCCGCTGCGAACCTCGCGCTGGCAGGTGCGCGACCTGGAGCTGGATCGGACCGGGAGCCGCTTCCTGGCCTGCGGCCCGCAAGAACTGCGCATCGAATGTCCGCTGGCGGGGGAGCACCAGGTCGAGAATGCGCTCATCGCGCTCACGGCGCTGGAGGCGCTGGGGACGCCGCCGGAATCTATCGTCGAAGGCATCCGCCAGACCCGCTGGCCGGGCCGGCTGGAACGGGTTCGGGAGACCCCGGAAATCATCCTGGACGGCGCGCACAATCCCGCCGGCGCGCGTGCCCTGGCGCGTTACATCGAGCGCTTCTTCGCCGGGCGGCGGGTGTGGCTCATCTACGGCGCCATGCGCGACAAGGCGGTGGCGGAAATGGCCGGCATCCTGTTCCCACTGGCCCAGGAGATCATCCTGACCGCCCCCGCGCAGGCCCGCGCCGTGCGTCCGGAGATCCTCGCGGAACTGGCGGAGCACCCGCGCCAGCGCCTGTCCCCGCATTTGGCCCAAGCGCTGGAGATCGTCCGCCGCGAAGCCGCGCCCGAGGACGCCGTCTTCATCGCCGGTTCCCTGTTCCTGGCCGGGGAGGCGCGCAGCCTGCTGGTGGGTTAGATGGACAGGACGTCTTCGCTGCGGTAGTAGTGGTCTGGCCCGCGCGCCGCGCGCTGCAACTCGCCGTGGTCCAGCCAGTGCAGACAGCATCCCTCGCAGGTATCGATCACGATGTTGCCCGGGCCGCCGTACAGGTGCGTGTCCATCTGCTGGTGGCATTGCGGGCAGCGGATCTTGCGCTCGAATTCCTTCTCCACCAGAGGATGCGCGATGGCCGCGGAGTGGCCGAATTGGGCGCGCAGGTCGTCCAGCAACTGCGTGAAGGCCGCGACCGTGAGGAGCATGCCGCGGCACCGTTCGCAATACAGCAGGCGCTGGCCGATCACTGCGGCGTGGACCAGCGGAACGTCGCAGATGGGACAGTGCTGTTCGGCCGGTTCGCCGAGCACCCGGACCCCCTCGTCGGTCGTGTCCGGGAAATACATGCTGCGGCAATAGTCGCAGCTCAGGTAGTCCTTGTTCTCCTCGAGGCGCATGGGGGCGCCGCAATCCGGGCAGTTCATGGAGCCATCTCCAGTCGCCAATCATACCCCATCCGCGGCGGGCTACAATAGTCCCTTCCATGTTTGGCTTCTTGCGTGCGGCGCTGGTGACGGACCCGCTGATCGTTCTGGCCACCATCGCCATGGGAACGGCGTCGCTGGCCACCTCGCTGGTCGACTCGAGCGGGCGCGCCCAGCATGCGGTAGCCCGGCTGTGGGCCCGCATGTTGCTGGCGATCGGCGGGGTCCGGGTGCGGGTGGAAGGGCTGGAGCGGATGTCGGCGGAGGCGAGCTACGTGTTCGCCTCCAACCACCTCAGCTATATGGACACGCCGCTCTTGATGGCGCACATTCCGGCGCAGTTCCGCTTCCTAGCCAAGAAGGGCCTCCTCAAGGTGCCGTTCATCGGCTATCACCTGAAACGAGCCGGCCACATTCCGGTGCCCCGCGGCGACGCGCGCGCTTCGCTGCGGACCATGACCGAGGCGGCGCGCATCGTGCGCGAGCGCGGCGTCTCGGTGCTGGTGTTCCCGGAGGGCGGGCGAGCGCCCGGCGCCATGCGGGAGTTCAAGGCTGGGGCGGCCTACATCGCGATCAAGGCGGGAGTCCCCGCCGTGCCGGTGGGTATTGTGGGCACGCGCCAGGTCCTGCCCATGGATTCCCTGCTGGTTCGGGGCGGTTCGGTTCTGTTGCGGATCGGGGAGCCGATTCCCACCGCCGGTTTGACCATCCACGACCACCGCCAGCTCACGGAGCAGCTTCGCGAGGCGGTGGTGGAGTTGGCCCGAGAGTGAAGGGTCGCCCCGCCTCGCAGAGAGGGGGCATAGGCCAGTACTAGTACTATTGCCGTTGACAGCCCCAATGTTTCCTGGTACATTATTCGTTCCAGCACGGCGCGGTGTGCCGACATTAGAGGAGGGTAGTGTAGTCATGTCTCTACGGTTCAAGCTCATTCTGGCAGTTTTGGCGTTGTGCCTTGTTGGTGCGCCCAGCATGTGGGGGACGCCCATTATCCAATCGTGCACGATTTCCGTGGGACCGATTGACGGTTACCCGCAGAGCTGCACCTTCTCCGCGTTCAATACCTCCTTAGGCACTCTGAATAGCGTGACCCTGCAGCTCACGGGCGTGAGTGGCACCGTATTCCCGGAGCAGTCCAACAGTAGCACCACCCAGACGTTCACGTTCACGAGCTCCGTCACCACTATATTCATGCAAATGGCGGGACCGGATAGTTTTCTTGTCGAGGTGACCCAGGGGTCCGCCTCGTGCGGCGGTAGCGTCGGCCCTCGCAGCACAAACGAGTGTAGCGCGACTTCCTTTAGTTCTCTCTCGACCACGGCCTTGTCAGATCCGAACCTGTCTGCTTACGAGAGCGGGCCCGTGGTGGTAACCGCGAGCGGTGGCACGCAGGACTCGAGTGGGACCGGGTCGACTGGCAGTTCCGGCAAGCTGTTCTTCGGCGGCGATGGCACCATCGGCGGCACGCTGACCCTGATCTACAACTACACGCCGCCCCCGCCCAGGATCCCCGAGCCTGCGACCCTGCTCCTGATGGGCGGAAGTCTGACGGTGTTCGGCATGATGTTCCGCAAGCGGTTTCCGCGGATTCCGGTGCGCTAGGCCGCATCTCGCTCTAAAACTTTCGCCTTCAAGATTCGAGAGCGCGCTACTCGTGCGCCCTCAGCACCGCCGCTCTTTGCTCTGCATCAACTGCTCGATGTTCACCAGCTCGGTGGGATAGTCGCCGGTGTAGCAGGCGTAGCAGTATTCGTGGCGCGCGTCGTCGACGGCTTCGCGCAGGTTGGCGAGCGAAAGGTAGCCAAGGCTGTCGGCGTCGATGAAGCGCCGGATCTCCTCCACCGAACTATTGGCCGCGATCAGCTCCCGCTTGGTGGGCGTGTCCACGCCATAGAAGCAGGGGCTTTTGGTGGGCGGGCAGGAGATGCGCATGTGCACCTCGCGCGCGCCCGCCTGCCGCACCATGCGCACGATCTTGCGGCTGGTGGTGCCGCGCACGATCGAATCGTCCACCAGCACCACGCGCTTGCCTTCGATCAGGTGGCGCACCGGGTTCAGCTTGAGCTTCACCCCGAAATCGCGGATGGCCTGGCTGGGCTCGATGAAGGTGCGCCCGATGTAGTGGCTGCGGATGAGCCCGTGGCGGAACGGGATGCCGCTGGCCTCCGCGAAGCCGATGGCCGCCGCCACGCCGGAATCGGGAACCGGCACCACCACGTCGGCTTCCACGGGATGCTCGATGGCCAGCAGGCGCCCCAGCTTCTCGCGGGACAACTGCACGGGTCGGCCGAAGACGATGGAATCCGGCCGCGAGAAATAGACGTGCTCGAAGACGCACTGGGCGCGCGGCTGTTCGGGCAGGTAGCGCTCGCGGGTGAGCCCCTCCGGCCCGGCGATCACCATCTCGCCCGGAGCGACCTCGTTCAGATAGACGGCCCCGATCAGGTCGAAGGCGCAGGTCTCGGAAGCGAAGACGTAGCACTTCTTGCCGCCGGAAAGCTCCATTTGGCCCATGACCAGCGGGCGGAAGCCCTGCGGATCGCGCGCCACGATGACCCGGTCTTCGGCCAGGAAGACCATCGAAAACGCGCCCTCCATCATGAGCAGGGCCTCTCTCAGGGCGCCGGCGATGGTGCGCTCCCGGGAGCGCGCCACCAGGTGCAGCACCACTTCGGTATCGCTGGAGGCCTGGAAAATGGAGCCTTCGTCTTCCAGCTCCTTGCGCAGCTCGGCGGCGTTGGTCAGGTTCCCGTTGTGCGCTACGGCGATGCGCCCCTTGTTGCAGGAGACGGCGAAGGGCTGGGCATTGTGGAGATTGGTGTCGCCGGCGGTGGAATAGCGCGTGTGCCCGATGGCCATGGTGCCGGGCAGGTTGGCGAGCTGCTCCGGAGTGAAGACGTCGGCCACCTCGCCCATGCGCTTGACGCAGTGGATTTCGCGCCCGTCGCTGGATGCCATGCCGGCGCTCTCCTGGCCGCGATGCTGCAAAGCGTAGAGTCCCAGGTAGGCCAGGTTCGCGGCCTCGGGATGGCCGTAGACGGCGACCACGCCGCACTCGTCGTGAAACTTGTCGAACATGCCCGCTAACCTCTCAGGCTGGCTTCGAGCGCCCCCGCCCAACCCTGGCGGAGTGGCCGTACTTCCAAGTCTATCAAGCTCTCGCCGCGATTGCGCACCGCGACCTTGCCGACGACGGTCTCTCCGGCGGAGAGGGCCTCCACCTGATGCTCGACGGCGATGCGGCGGACCTCATCCGGCCGCTCGGTCGAGATCAGAATGCGCGAAGGCCCTTCGTGGAAGAGCAGGTACTCGGGCCGCAGATCGCTCGAGAACTCGAGCTGCGCGCCCACCTCGGCGGGACCAAACGACGCCTCGGCCAGGGCCACCGCCAGACCACCGTCGCTCAGATCGTGCGCGGAGACGGCCAATCCCTCGGCCACGATCTGGCGCACGGCGGCCTGCACGCGCTTCTCGTAGTCCATATCGAGGGCGGGCGGCAATCCCCACAGGCTATTCAGCACGACCTTCGCGTATTCGGTGCCGCCGAAACGCGTATCGTCGCAGGCCCCCAGGCCGCCCAGCAGAATCACCGTCTGTCCCGGCTTCCGGAAATGGATGGGAACCGGCGCGCCGGTGGGCATCAGCCCCACCACGCCCAGCACCGGCGTGGGGAAAATCGGATCGCCCAGCGTCTCGTTGTAGAGGCTCACATTGCCGCCGGTGATGGGGGTCTCGAAGTGCCGGCAAGCCTCGCCCATGCCTTCGATAGCTTCCACCAGTTGCGCCATGATTTCCGGCCGCTCGGGATTGCCGAAGTTCAGGCAATTGGTCGCCGCCACCGGCAGCGCCCCCACTACCGACAGGTTGCGGCAGCACTCGGCCACCGCCAGGCGCGCCGCTTCCCGCGGTGAGAGGTGGGCGTAGCGCCCGTTGCCGTCCAGCGCCATGGCCACCGAGGTTCCCGTCTCCTTAACGCGCACGATGGCCGCGTCGCCGCCGGGAATCTGTATGGTGTTGGTGCGGACCACGTGGTCGTACTGCTCCCAGATCCAGCGCTTGGAGCACAGGTCGGGGCTGGCCACCAGCGCGGCCAGATCGGCCCCCAGATCCCGGCTCTGGAATGACGGCGCCTGCATGGGTGCGTCGCGGCGGGGCGTAGTGTGCGGACGGTCGTAGAGCGGCGCTTCATCCGCCAGCGCGCGGTTGGGAATCTCGACCACCACCGCGCCGTGGTCGCGAACGCGCAGCATGCCGTCGCCGGTCACCTCGCCGATGATCACCGCGTCCAGGCCCCACTTCTTGTAGACCGCGAGCACTTCCGCTGCGCGGCCCTTTTCCGCCACCAGCAGCATGCGCTCCTGCGATTCCGAGAGCATGATTTCGTAAGGCGTCATGCCGGTGGCGCGCTGCGGGACCAGTTTCAGGTCGATCTCGATGCCCACGCCCCCGCGGCTGCCCATCTCGCAGGTCGAGCAGGTGAGCCCGGCGGCGCCCATGTCCTGTATGCCTACGATGGCGCCGGTCTGCATGGCCTCCAGGCAGGCCTCCAGCAGCAGCTTTTCCATGAAAGGATCGCCCACCTGCACGTTGGGCCGCTTCTGGGAGGATTCCTCGGAGAACTCGGCCGAAGCCATCGAAGCCCCGTGTATGCCGTCGCGTCCCGTCTTGGCGCCGACGTAGATTACCGGGTTGCCCACGCCGCTGGCGCGCGCGTAGAAGATCTCGTCCTTTTTGAAGACGCCCAGCGCGAAGACGTTCACCAGGGGATTGCCGCTATAGCTGGGCTCGAAGATGCACTCGCCGCCCACCGTCGGCACGCCGAAGCAATTGCCGTAGTGCGCGATGCCCGAGACCACGCCCTCGAGAATCCGCCGGTTGCGCGCGCCGGACTGCGGGTCGTCGAGCGGCCCGAAGCGCAGCGAATCCATCACCGCGATGGGCCGCGCGCCCATGGTGAAAATGTCGCGCAGGATGCCGCCCACTCCCGTCGCCGCGCCCTGGAACGGCTCGATGAAGCTGGGATGATTGTGCGACTCGATCTTGAAAGCGATGGCGTAGCCGCCGCCGATATCGATGATGCCCGCGTTCTCTCCCGGCCCCTGCACCACCAGTTGGCTGCGCGTCGGCAGCTTCTTCAAGTGCAGGCGGGAACTCTTGTAGGAGCAGTGCTCGCTCCACATCACGCTGAAGATGCCCAGCTCGGTATAGGTGGGCTCCCGGCCGAGCAGAGCCACGATCTTGTCGTATTCTTCCTGGGAAAGCTGGTGGGAGGCGATGAGTTCGGGAGTAATCATAGAAAATCCTCAGCCCGGGGCGGACTAGGCGTGGGCGGCGGCGAACGCGGCCACCATCGATTGGAACACCACCAGGCCGTCGCTCGAACCCATCAGGGGTTCGCAGGCACGCTCGGGGTGCGGCATCAGGCCCATCACGTTGCGGCCTTCGTTCAGGATTCCGGCGATGTCGCGCAAAGATCCGTTGGGGTTGTCGAGGTAGCGGAAAACGACGCGGTCCTCCGCTTCGAGCTGGTCCAGCGTGCGCTCGTCGGCGAAGTAGCAGCCCTCGCCGTGAGCGATGGAAAACGTCAGGATCTGCCCCGGCGACGCGGCGGAACTGAACGGGGAGGCCGTGGTTTCAGTGCGCAGCCGCACCGGGCGGCAGATGAACTTCAGCCCCCGGTTGCGAATCAATGCGCCGGGCAACAGGCCGCTCTCGACCAGGATCTGGAAGCCGTTGCAGATGCCCAGCACCAGGCCGCCGCTGGCCGCAAACTCCTTCACCGCCCGCATCACGGGGGAAAACTTGGCGATGGCCCCGCAGCGCAGATAATCGCCGTACGCGAAGCCGCCGGGCAGAATGACGGCGTCGCAATCCCCGACGCTGGCCGCATCGTGCCACAAAAACTCCGCCGGCTGGCCCAAGGAGCGAGACACGGCGTACCAAGCGTCGTGGTCGCAGTTGCTACCCGGAAAAACCACTACCCCGAATTTCATAGGAGAGTTTAGTGTAGCATCCGTAGCGGGCTCCGGACACAGCTCCCGCTGGGCTTTCCTAACCCATTGGAAAACTGAGGGTTCGCGCTACTGGGCCACAGCCGTGGCAGCGGCGGCCGCGGCTGCCGCCTTCGGTTTGCGGCTGCGGGAGCTTCGCTTGGGCGCTGGAGCCACCCGATCGCTTTTCTTGAGGGCGGTGAGCACGATCACGGTGACGAATTTCTTCTCCCCGAACTCGTCGAAATTGATGACGGTGTGCTCTTCGTTGCAGGAGAGAACCGAACCGAATCCAAACTTGGGGTGCTCGACCTGAGCGCCTTGTGAATAAGCTGGTCTCATTGCCATCGGTAATAATATGATAGCAAAGCGGCTAGCCAATGTCGAATCGGCCGATTCAGGCCCTGGCCGCGGCCAGCATGGAGCCCAGGCTGCGCTCGACATCCCGGTCCGTGGTGGCCCACGAGCAGACGCTGATCCGCATGGCCACGCGCCCTTGCCAGTTGGTCTCCCCGCACCAGCAGACGCCCTCCCGCTGAATCCGGCCGATGACGCGCCGGGTGGCGGCGGCATCGCCAAAGGCCACCAGGACCTGGTTGAGCACAACCTCGTTGAGGATCTCGTAGCCGGCAGCTTGTAGGCCCTCGGCGAACCGCCGCGCGTGCCCGCAGGTCCGCTCGATCAGATCGGCCAGGCCGGTGCGCCCCAGCGACCGAAGCGCCGCCCAGATCTCGACTCCCCGCGCCCGCCGCGAAAGTTCCGGCACGTATTGCGATGGTTCGCGGTGCTCGCCCTGAGGCAGGTAGGCGGCCGCCAGCGACATAGCCCGGTTCAGATCCCGCGCTTCCCGCACGAAAGCCAGCCCGCTGTCGTAGGAGACGTTCAGCCATTTGTGCGCGTCGGTAGCCCAGGAGTCGGCCCCCGCTACGCCGGCCACCAGGTGAGCGTAAGCCGGGCTGGCCGCCGCCCACAGTCCGAAAGCGCCATCCACATGCAGCCAGGCGCCCCGCTCCCGGGCGATGGCGCAGATCTCGGCGGCCGGGTCGAAGGCGCCCGAATTGACGTTGCCGCACTGCATGCAGACAATCGCCGGGCCGCGCCAGCTCGGGAAAGCATCCGGACGCATACGCCCCTCTCCATCCACCGGGACGCGGAGCGCGGTTTCGCGGCCCAGCCCCAGCAGTCCTAGCGCCTTGATCACGGAGGGGTGTGCGTCCTCGCTCAGCACGATGGCGATGGGCGGGGCGCCCACCAGACCCTTGGCCTCCACGTCCCACCCGGCCTGTTCGAGCACCGCATGGCGCGCGGCGGCCAGCGCGGTGAAGCTGGCCATGGTGGCCCCGGTGACAAAGGCGCCGCCGCACTCGGGCGGTAACCGCAGCACGTCCAGCAGCCAGCGCAGGCTGACCTCCTCCAGCGTCGCGCCGATGGGAGTGGCCACATACAGCCCGGCGATCTGGTCCCAGGCGCCAGCCAGCCAATTCGCCGCCAGCGCCGCCGGAAGGCACCCGCCCACGACGAATCCGAAGAACCGGCCGCCCGCCGTCGCGACGGTCGCCGGAGAGCCGATCCGGTCCAGCATCTCCAGGACGGCTTCCGCGCTGGTGGGTTGCTCGGGAAGCGGTTCGTTCAACTCGGACAGATGACGGATGGCGTCCTCGGTGGGCGTCACCCGGCGCTCACCGAGCTCTTCGAGGTAGCGGGTGGCGACACTGGCCACCCGGCTGAGAAGGTCTTCCATACTTCGATTATCCCGCGCGGCCACCGCTCCGGCTTTGCCATGATAATAGGGATGCTGGAGGTTGAAACCGCGTGGCTCGATCCGCCGTCCGAAGAATAGCTATGCGACGGTCCACCTGGTTGGTGTTTGGCGCCACACTTCTGCTCTTTGCGTTCCCGCTGCGGGCGCAAAGCCACCGCTATGAGCTGCTGCTCGAGGATCCGCCGGTTGCCGCCCGGATCGCTTCGCACAACGAACTGCGCTCACCAGCGGCATTGGATGCCAACGCCAAAATCGAGGCGGCTCAGCAAACCCTGCGCCGGCAACTGGCCGGGCGCCAGATCCGCGTTACCGGCTCGGCCAAGCTGCTGCTGAACGCGCTGTTCGTCGAAGCCTCGGACGCGCGGCAGTTGCAGGGTCTCGCCGGCGTGCGGCGGGTGGCCCCGCTCCGGCCGATGCACCGCCATCTGGACCACGCCCTTCCGCTCGTGAACGCACCGCAGGCCTGGACCGCGTTGGCGGGCGCCGGCCTAGCGAACCCCGGCGCGGGAATCAAGATCGCCATTCTCGATAGCGGCATCGACCAGACTCACCCGGGGTTTCAGGACTCCAGCCTGACGCCGCCCGCCAGCGCCCCAGCCTGCAACGACAAGCCGGGCCAGCCGGGCAATAACGATTGCGGGTACACCAATTCCAAGGTGATCGTGGCGCGCAGTTACGTCGGCATGCTGGCGGCGGATAGCGGCTATCCGGACGACACCTCGCCGCGCGACCGCGTGGGCCACGGGACAGCGGCGGCCATGATGGCGGCGGGCGTCCAGCACCAGGCGCCGCTGGCGGTCATCAGCGGAGTCGCGCTCAGAGCCTATCTGGGCAATTACAAAATCTTCGGCTCTCCGGGCGTCAACGACGGCACCTACGCCGACGTGCTGACGGCCGCGCTCGAGGACGCCTACACGGATGGCATGGACATCGTCAACCTGTCCATGGGCGCTCCCGCCTGGTACGGCGGGGAGGATATGGGCGCTACCTGCGACGAGAGCCCCAGGTCGCCTTGCGACGTCGAGGCCATTTCGGTGGAAAACGCGATTCTGAGCGGGCTGATGGTGGTGGTCTCGGCGGGCAACGATGGGACCACGGGGATCGTTTCGCCCACACTGAATACCATCAATAGCCCCGGAACCGCGCCCGACGCGCTGACCGTGGGCGCCTCCCGGAACAGCCACGAACTCTACTCGAAAGTGGGGCTGACGGCGCAGGGCGCGCCGGGCAATCTGGCGAACATGCAGGCCAGCTTTGGCGACGGGCCGAAACTGGGGGTCACCGCGCCGCTGGTCGACGTCGCCAGCCTGGGCAACGATGGGCTCGCCTGCGTAGCGCTCCCGGCGAGTTCTTTGAACGGCGCCATCGCCCTGGTCCTGCGCGACCCCACGCAGTGCGATTTCTGGACCAAGGTGACGAACGCGGAAGCGGCTGGCGCGGTGGGAGTGGTCATCTATCTGAACGCCGCGGGCGCGCCCTTCCCGCCGCTGGGCCTGGCCGGCACGGGCATCCCGGCGGTGATCGTCGGCATGACCGACGGGCAAAACTTGAAGAGCTATCTGGCAGCAAACGCCGGCGCACAAGTGGCGATGGACCCCACGCTCGCCGCTTACAACGATCCGACCTTCGACACCGTGGCCGACTTCTCCTCGCGCGGGCCTTCGATCGGCGACAACGGAATCAAGCCGGAAGTGGTCGCGCCGGGCACCGGCATCTACACGGCCACCCAGCGCTACGACACGAACGGCGAAATCTACAGTTCCACCGGCTACACCGTGGCGGAGGGGACCAGCATGTCGGCGGCTTTGGTGTCCGGAGCGCTGGCCCTGGTGAAGCAGAAGACCGGCTGGCCCGCGGCGCAACTGAAGTCCGCGGTGGTCAACACGGCTACGACGGGCATACAGGACGGCGGCGCGCCGGCCAGCCTGGCCGCAGTGGGGGCCGGCAAGCTGAACGTGCAGGCGGCGGTGCAGACCAATGTCACGGTGGTCCCCTCGACGGTTTCCTTCCCCCCCATAAAAGGTATCGGGGATATGGCCCTGTTTCTCACCGTTTACAACGGCAGCAACTCGGCGCTAACGCTCTCGGTCGCGGAGCCCGTGCAGGGTCCGAGTCTCCCGTTGATTCTGAATCCGACCACCATCCCCGCCGGGCAGGCCCGGACCGGCGTGGGGGTCTCCCTGTCGAATGTGGGCTTGGCTCACGGATCCTATGAAGGAGTCATCAGCATCACCGGCGGAGCGGTCCCGGTCCACGTGCCCTACCGTTACCTCGTGAGCGATAGCGTCCTCTACAACCTGTTCCCGATCGCCAACGGCGATTTCCTGGGCGTTGTGAACCAGCAGGTCCCCGGCGAGGCGATCGCTCTGCGTGCGCTCGATCAGTACGGCATCCCCGTGGTGGGTGCTCCGGTCGTTTGGACGGGTACCGTAGGCGGCACCACCATCGACACCATCGAATTCAACGCCACGACAGCATTGTACGGGGTAGCCGTGGCATGGGCCTACCTGGGGCCTAATCCGGGCGACCAGGAATTCACGGCCACGGTGGGCAGCGGCCAGCCGCTGGTGCTTCCGTTCCTGGGCCGCGCGCGCCTCCAGCCGACCATTAACGCGGGCGGTGTGATCAACGCGGCCAGCCAGTTGGCGCCGGCCACGGGGCAGGGCCTGGCGCCGGGCTCCTACATCTCCATCTGGGGCCAGAATCTGGCCGAAAGCAACGTCTACTTCGCCGATGTGCTGGCGCCGGGCATCGACCCCTACCTGCCGGTCGCGCTGGCGGGCGTGCATGTCGGCTTCAGCGTGCCCGGCCAGTTGGTGAGCGTTCCCGGAGGGCTGACTTACGCCAGTGCGCAACAGATCAACGCGCAGATTCCCTGGGAGTTGCAGGGGTATTCCACCGCGTGGATGACGGTGAGCATCGGGGGCATCGACACCGCCGTGTACACTTTCCCTCTCGCCAGCTCCGGCCCGGCGTTGTTCGAGTATCCGGTGGGGAGCGGAAACGCGCTGGCCCAGGATCCCTTCGCGCCCACCTGGTTCTCCACCTCCCAGCAGCCGGTTCGAGCGGGCCAGTGGGTCACCTTCTACGCCAACGGGCTGGGACCGGTAAGCCAGACTCCCGCTTCCGGCCAGATGACCCCGCCGGCGTCGCAGGGCCTGGCCCAATGCACCCAGACGATTACCGTGAGCATCGCCGGCCAGAGCGTCACCCCGGAATTCGCCGGCCTGACCCCTACCGGCATCGGCTACTACCAGATCAACGTCCAGGTGCCCGCCAACGCGCCTTCCGGGATTCAGCCCGTGATCGTCACCGCGAACGGCGTGGCGGCCAAAACGGTGTACCTGGCGATTCAGTAGGCCACCGTCAGAGCGCCAGGCTGATCCTCAACGCCCGGTCGATCCTCTCCATGGTGGTCGGCGAGAGCCTTCCCAGCGTTCGGACGAAGCGCGCTTCATCCACGGTGCGAATCTGATTGCATTGCACGACGCTCGCCTTGCTCAGTCCCCCTTCTCCTTGGGGAACGGGCACGTCTACGGGATAGCTTTTCGGGACATTCTCCGCGGCGAGAACCGCGTGTAGATGATTCTGTAGAGAATGGCTCGGCGGCTGGTACCGGTTGGGAGGTGACAAGGGTACCCGAGCGAGTGTTCTCAGCAGGTCGTTGGGCAGGTCGTGTGCCCGAGAGGTCGGCGGTCGGCCGAGCCCGACCGCCCTCCCCGAGTCCTGAACGCGACGCGGACGCCACGCTCTCCGGAGAGAACTGATCTAATATGGAGTTCAGGGAGAGCGTGGGCGCTTTGACGAACAGCTCTCACGGCACAGCTCCTATGACAGCCGCCACGGTCTTTCAACGCTGCGTTGAAGCGATCCGGCAGGGATCGCTCATCGAACGTGTCAGCAGTACGGACAAGGAGTTTCACTTCCAAAACTGGTTCAAGGAGAGGCTGGAGGAGATCGACTTGAACTTCGAGGTCGGGGGGCGGAACAGCTACCCGGACTTCCGCATGGTGGCGACGACGGAGGGGTACGAAGTGAAGGGCCTCGCCTATCCGGGGCGCGACGCGTCATTTGACAGCAATAGCCAAGCGCCTTCCGGCTTTCACAACGCGCGAATCATCTATTATGTCTTTGGACGCTACCCCAAGAAGCCCGACGGAGACACCTATCCTGTGCTTGACTTGGTGATCTGCCACGGTGACTTCCTGAATGCCGACCATGAGTACACGCACGAAAACAAGAGCGTAAAGGGTTTTGGGAGTTATGGCGATATTCTTGTACGAGACCGGAAGATGTACGTTGTGCCGACCCCATTCCGCCTTGTAGAAGGCGTCGCGCATCAGCAAACCCTCATCCTGCCAAGCGAAGAGGAGCCGGGCGGACATTTCACCGGTGTCGGCGAACTCTCCCGCCGGGAAGGGGATCAGTTGATTGTCGGCTACAGCTTCAATCTGCGGACCAATGAGCTTCTTACAAAGTCAGTTCCGAATCCAGGTGCGGGTAGAGAACACTTCTTCCGCGCGTGGCGCCTGAATGGACCTCGGAAGCAACACCGGATTTCGATGCGCCAGTTCGAACCGAATGAGGCCGTTCCAGACAGCAGCGAGGAGTAGAGTGCGGCTCATAGAAACGGACGCCTTTCCATTCGAGTTCATTTCGGGCCTGGCGGAAAGAGAGAGCTGGCGCAAGGAGGTTCATCGCCCGATCTACCACGTTCACAAGTGGTGGGCCAAGCGCCTAGGCTCGGTCTTTCGCGGGATACTGCTGGGTTGCACGCTCGATTCCGAAGGCGATCTGACTGCCGAGTTCTACCGATCTCACCATTTCTCGGGTCTGACGGTCTTCGATCCGTTCATGGGTTCGGGCACCACGGTCGGCGAGGCCCACAAGCTCGGCTTCACCGCGCTCGGGCGGGACATCAATCCGATCGCCGTAGAGTCTGTGCGAACCGCGCTCGGACCGCTGAACCGCGCGGCGCTAAACGACGCCTTCGCGACATTGTCGGACGGGGTAGGGGAACGCATACGCGCCCTCTATGACTCCAAGGACTCGCGCGGCCGACGTTGCGAGGTCCTCTATTTTTTCTGGGTCATGCGTGTTCCGTGTCTAGGATGCGGGGAATTGGTCGATCTCTTTCCGTCATGGGTCATCGCTAGCAATGCCTACCCGAATCGGAAGCCGGCCGTCCAGGTTCTTTGCCCCGGATGCGGGGATATCTTCCCCGCTGTCCATGGGCAGGACTCAACCACCTGCCGTTCGTGCGGTCTGCAGTTCAACCCGGAGCACGGTACCGCCAATGGTTCGAAGGCTGCCTGTCCGCACTGCCGCCACAGATTCACCATCCTCAACGCAGTCGCCGCTTTGCCTTCTCGGCCCGAGTTCAGGCTTTACGGAAAGCTCGTTCTTACCTGCGACGGAACGAAGGAATACCTGTCCGCCGGAGAGCGGGACCAGGAAGCATACCGCGAGTGTACTGCACGACTCAAAGAGGAAAGCCAACGAGGCGCAATCCTGTTGCCGGCACTCGATCTGAAGGGCGGATTCAACACCCGGCAAGCGCTGAGCTACAACTTCCGAGCCTGGCGGGATTTCTTTAACGACAGGCAACTCCTCGCGCTGGCGTGGCTCCGCGCGGCGATTTGGCGGATCGCAGATGCCCCTGCGCGCGACGCTCTGCTTACCTTGTTTTCTGGCGTCCTTGAGTTCAACAATCTGTTTGCTTCCTACAAGGGAGAAGGCACCGGTGCAGTCCGGCACATGTTTTCGCATCACATCCTGAAGCCGGAACGAGCCCCCATTGAAGCTAATGTCTGGGGGACACCGAAAAGCTCTGGGTCATTCTCCAATCTCTTCCGGAGCCGCCTTCTGAGGGCAATCGACTATCGTAACGCCCCTACGGAAGTGAATGGCGCCAGCGGCGGCAACGGGCGTCAATGTGCGCCCTCCTTCAGCGGGGAACTTGAAGGCGAGTGGCCCACCCAAGGTCGCTTTGTGGACCGTGGCATCTACCTGTCATGCGGTGACTCGGCCGATACGGGTTTGCCAGGGGCCAGCATTGACCTCATCGTGACTGACCCGCCCTTCTTCGACAACGTTCACTACTCCGAACTCGCGGATTTCTTCTATGCGTGGCGCCAACTCACGGCAGGCGGAGAGCAAAGCCATTCGACGACCCGCTGCTGTGCAGAGGTTCAGGACACCAATCCCGCGAGTTTCGCTGCGAAGTTGGAGGGGGTCTTACGGGAGTGCGGACGGGTTCTCAAGAATGACGGATTACTTGTGTTTACGTATCACCATTCACGGGACGAAGGGTGGAGAGCCGTTGCTCGGGCCGTACTCGGCGCCGGGTTTGTCGTGGTGAACTCGCAACCCGTCAAATCTGAAATGTCGGTTGCCACTCCCAAATCTCAAGCAAAGGAGCCGATCCAACTCGATATCGTTCTCGTTTGCCGAAAGCGCGACGCATCCAACGTGGGCGGACCCTCCCTCCAAGAGGCAACTGAGGCTGCGACGAGGAAGATCGAGCGACTTATCGCGCAGGGATTCCGGCTCTCGAGGAACGATCAGAAGGTCGTGCTATTCGGCCAATTGCTAACCACGGTTCGCTCCGCAGAGGAAGCAGACTGTCTTTGCAGCGCCGCGCATCCGTTTGAACGGGTCCAACCGCCTATGCTCACCCTTGCGGAACCTCAGCTCGGATTCGAGTTCCAGTGGCCAGGTGCGTGACTCGCCGGGCACACGGTCGCTCATGCCAGGCGTGTTGTGCGGCGGGAACCGAAGCACGTCGGCGCAGCCGAGGTCCAGCGAAATCAGGCAGCGGCGCTTCGCGGCGCAGATCTCTAACAGCCGCGCGTCGCCGGTTCCAGCTTGAACTTCATGCCGCGCTCTGCCCGGGCAGATCCACAAATCGGCCGCGACTCATCTCGGCGCCGTAGGCGATGGCCGCCAGGATGTCGTCGCGGGTCAGTTGCGGGTAGTCCTCCAGGATCTGCTCCATGGTCATTCCCGAAGCCAGGAAGTCCAGCAGCAGGGAGACCCAAATCCGCGTACCGCGAACGCATGGCTTGCCGAAGCAGACGTTGGGGTCGACCGAGATCCGGCTCAAGAGCGGGTTCATGGAGTGCCGATCCTCTCGAACTCTCAGGATACCAGTGTTTGGCATTTGGTCAACCGCCCGCCCGCCACCTGCTCTATAATGAGGATCTGGGACTGGTACGCCTTCCTATGGAAGCGCTCAAAAAGAAACTCCAGGACGAAATCACGGCGCTGGAACACGAATTGCAAGTTGAGCTGCCCAAGGAGATACGGACGGCCAGGGCGCACGGGGACCTGAGCGAGAACGCCGAATACCACGCCGCCAAGGAGCGGCAAGGCCACGTGAACGCCCGGCTCAACCAACTGCGGGAGCGGCTGAGCCAGGTCAGCATGATCGACATGTCCAAGATCTCGCGGGACAGGGTCGGGCTGGGCTCTTCGGTGGTGGTCATGGATCTCACCAAGAACGAGGAGATCACCTACACGCTAGTCACCAGCGAAGAGGCCGACGTCGCCAAGGGCAGGATTTCGACCGGGTCTCCCATCGGCCGGGGACTGTTAGGCAAGGAAGTGGGCGATGTGGTCAAGATCCAGATTCCGGGCGGAATGCGGGAAATGGAAGTCGTCAAACTGACCACCATACACGACCTGGGAAGCTGAGTCAGGATGACCTATACGCGCGCCATCGGCGTGGGCTGTAACGCGGTGATCTCGCGGATCGTGCGCTGGCTCGCGCTCGCGCGCATCCATCCCAACGTGCTGACCTTCATTGGCCTGGTAATCAATGCCGTGGCGGCCGTGCTGCTGGCCTACGGATGGTTCATTACGGCGGGCATCGTCATGATCACGGCCGGGCTGTTCGACATGGTGGACGGGCGGGTGGCGCGGGAGACCCAGCAGGTCACGCTGTTCGGCGGCTTCTTCGATTCGGTGGTGGACCGCTACTCGGACCTGGTGCTGCTCATGGGCCTGCTGGTCTACTATGCCTCCATCAACCGCTACTTCTACGTGGTGCTGACCGCGGTGGTGATGACCGCCTCCGTGATGGTGAGCTACACCCGGGCGCGGGCCGAGTGCAGCATCCCCAAGTGCAAGGTGGGGTTCATGGAGCGGCCCGAGCGGATGGTGCTGCTGATCATCGGCGGGCTGTTCAACCGGATGGCCCCGGTGCTCTGGGTAATCGCGGTGATCGGGAACGTTTCGGTGTTCCACCGCATGCTCTACACCTGGCAGGAAGCCCGCCGCCTGGAAGAGGCGCCCTTGCGCTCCGTGGCGGCAGCGAGCCGTGGAAGCAACCTGTAAATGGGGAAGGTCAAGTGAAGATCGCCGGCTATGTTCTTATCGCGGCGGCCGTTGTGTTGTTAGTGATTGGTCACGGCAAAGAAGGCGTCGACGCCAGCATGATCTATGTGGGCGCGGCTCTCGCCTCGGCTGTCGGGGTCCTGCTATTTGCGATCGATGGCCAGAGAAAGGCGAAGAAGTGACCGCGACGGCTAGCGGGAAGTAGCCGGCTTCCACTTCTCCAGGAACGCGCGCACGTCTTCGGGGCCGATCCTAAGGGTCGATTCGAACTCGCCGTCCTTTTGCGCGAACACGACCTTTCCACCCGGCTCGAGAACCCCCAAGCTGGGAATCCCCCGATCCAGGCCCACGCCGAGCTCGCCCGCGAGGTCGTTGTTGTCCTTTCCTTCCTCGCCGACATTGATGTGCACCAGGACGTAGTTGGCCTCCAGGAGCGGCGCGAATTCCTTCGAGTGCAGCGTGGTGTCGAGCACGTGGCAATCGTAGCACCAGTTGGCGCCGAACATCACCAGCACCCGCTTGTGCTCCTTGGCCGCGAGTTCCACAGCCGCTTTCAGCTCCGCCTGCGCCTCGCTCGGAGCGGAGTACAAGCGGGGATTCGGCGTCGACGGCTGGGGCAGCCTGCGCACGGGATCCACGACGAATTCGCTACGCTGCGAAACCATGATGTGCCAGCCATCCTCGTGGGGAGCCCAGAGTTGCGCCATGCTCAGCACCAGATTCTCCCGGCCGCCCGCGGCCGCGCTATTCGCGCGCTGGCACTCCACGCGCACCAGCAGTTTCTTCATCCCGCTGAAGGAGGAGATGTCCAGCACCTTGGGATTCAACTCCGTTACTCCCGAGGATTTCAGTCCCAGCCAGAATTTCCACTCGGCGTCCAGCTTGGCCAGCTTGGTCTTGCCCACCTGCGCCACAGCGGGCGGATGGGCGTTGTAGAGCTTGGCCAGCGCGGCCTGGTCCCCGGAGGCGACGGCCTTCTTCCAATCCTCGAAGGGGGCGAAGGAACCCGGCCCTTGCGCCAGGCAATTCGCGAAGCTGCCCAGCAGCAATCCAGCCCCCGTCAATCCCCAGATGCGTTGCAGTAGTTTCATGATGGCCTCTACGATTCCAGAATCACCAGCGCCATGGCGGTGCTGGCGGTGTGTGTAAGCGACAGCGATATCGTTTTCACTCCCAGGCGCGCGGCGACGCGGGCCGCCACGCCGTGCAATTCGAGCGCCGGCCGGCCCGAGCGCTGGTTCGCCACCTCGAAATCCTGCCAGCGCACGCCGCCTCGCCAGCCCGTCCCGATGGCTTTCATCCCGGCTTCCTTGGCGGCGAACCGGGCGGCGTACCTCTCGAAGCGGTTGGCTTTGCGCTCGACGTAAGCGATTTCGCGGGGCGTGAATAGGCGCTCGACAAAACGCGGGCCGTAGCGCTCGATGGCCGCGCGAATGCGGTCCACTTCCGCCAGGTCCACGCCCGTTCCGACGATCACAGCTCCGCCCCCGAACTGGTGATGGTGAGCCGGCCGTGCTTGACGCCCTTGGTGGCGAGCAGAGCGTCGGCGATCTTCTTCACCTCGCCGGCCTTGCCGCGCACCACCAGCACCTCCAGGCAATGATCGTGGTCCAGGTGGACGTGCAGCGTCGACAGCACGTGGTGATGGTACTCGTGCTGCATATCGGTGAGCCGCTCGCTGAGCAGCCGCACGTGATGGTCGTAAACCAGCGTCACCGTGCCCACCACCTTGCGCTCGGGCGACTCCCAGGCCTGTTCCACCAGCTCCTCGCGGATCAGGTCGCGGAACGCCTCCGAGCGGTTCGTGTAGCCGCGTTTCGCGATCAGGTCGTCGAATTTCTTCAACAGCCCGGAATCGATGGCCACGCCAATTCGGCTCAGCTCCCCCATGGCTCCAGCGTAGGATAACGCCGCGGGCTTGTCCACCACGCGGGCCGGCTTCCGCGCTCTTTTCCAATACCCCGAACTCGGTTTTGGAGGATACTGGTTGGCGCGGAGGTGGCGTTGCGTCGATGAACAAGCTCGGGTTAAGGAAACCAGACGTGGTGGTGGTCTGTTCGGCGGTGGGGTTGGCCACGGCGACGTTGTTGTGTTTCGGCTGGCTGGATCGGACGGGTTCCGGAAACCTCAAGATGACCACCGTGATTCCGGCCAAGGGGCAGCCCTATTCCGTAGCGATCTCGGCGGATGGAACTGAGGTGGCCATGATGCACCGGGAGTTCCCGGCGCCCTCGCTCGATGTGACGACGGACGTGATCGAGGTGCGAGATGTCCAGTCCGGGCGGGAGGTGCGCACCTTTTCCCTCCCGACTATCAACTGGGCGAATACAGCCGGGTTTCACGTATCGCGAAATCTCATGTACTGCGATGGCGGGAAATATCTGCTGGCTTCCAGCAGCTCGGATACGATCTATGTCATAGATGCGCGCAGTTTCCAGTTACATGCCTCGATCGCTTCGAACATCCCTCCACACAGCGACGTCGAGGTTGACTGTTCCGCCAGCGGCAGTGTCGCCGCTCTCGCAGCCTCGTTCAACGTGTACGACCTCTCGATCAAGTTGTTCGATCTGGACAAGGGCGCGGAAATCGCGGATCTGGGGGGGGATCATCGATGGCCGCTCTGAAAGGTATACGGGAGACGGGATGGCGATTTCACCGGATGGGTCCAAGCTCGCGCTAGGTACTTCCAGTGGTGAAGGGAGCGTGGTGGAGTTGGTGGATACACGGACGAAAGGGTTTCTCGGGAGGCTGGCTTTGTGGGATGAGTTATGGAACAAGCATCTGTTTACGTTCGCGGGAGACGGTGCGCTGGCGATCGGAGAGCGGAGGTGCGACGACCGGAGCGAAGAATGCGAACTTAGGTCGGTGCCTAGAGGACGCACGCTGCGGGTTTGGGACTTCGGCGGAAATGGCACAGTGCGAACGCTGGGATGGCCGGGGGCGGAGGCTTACGGATCTATCGGCGCCTCCGCGGATGGAAATGTGGTGTTCGGGTACACGGGAACTGGGAGCTACTGCAAATCCTGCAATGAGGGGGGCGGGGAGCTGAAGATCGACGATGCGCGGTTCACGGTGTGGGACCGCCGCTCTGGGCGTGTGGTCGCACGGTCGCCGGGCCTCAAGGTGGAGGTGCATAGGTGTTTCTGGATTCAAATCATGGCGTCGTGTACCGCATACGAGCAGGAACCGGAGCTGCACATGAGCGCGGATGGCAAGGCGGTTCTGGCGTTCTGGCCCCCCCCTGATGGCCCGCCGCCCGATAAGGCCGGGGAGCTGGAAGTCTATCGCCGCCCTTGATTCGACGCCCTCCGAGCCCAAGGGCCTCAGAACCTTGGCTCCAGTACTTCGGGTCTCGCCAATATGGGAGGGATGGTGGATTCCGGATGGCGGGGTGGCATCGCACACTGGATGCCATGAGACCCTCCGCCGGCCTGCTCGCCATCCTGTTCGCTGCGTCGCTCCCCTTGGCGGCGGGCCCTATCGGCGTGGGCGGGGAGACCTACGCCTGGGTGCCTTCCGGCGAGGAGATCGACATCCAATTCGGCGTCTGGAACTACGCCCGAGACAACCCGGGGAGTTCCCCGTACCCCACCCAGATCGGTCTCCAGGTGCTGGGCCAGGCCGGGACCGGGTCGCTGTTCGAGGGCTGGCTCGAGTCGCTCAACGGCACGGTCTCGATTCCCTTCGACGATCCCAACGCCGGCGTGCTGGGCTTGCCCGCGGGCTCGCTCCTGGTCTCGCCGGGCACTTTCGCGGCCGGGGGAGGAGATCCGTTCGACGTGGCGGTCATCGATGGGTACATTTACCTGTCCGAGGCCCAGTCCCAGGCGCTGTTCGGCTCGAACATCGGCAACTATAACAGCGCCGCGCAAATCGTGTTGCTCAATATGGGCGGGGGCTTCATGTTGGGGATCGGCCCCGGCTATACGGTGCGGAATGGCGCCTCCGAGCCGGGGATCGGGGGCGACGGGCCGGCCGAAACGGCGGGCATCACGGGCCTGGTGTCGGTCACCGCTCCGGAGCCTGCCACTTGGCTGAGCGTTGCCGGCGCCCTGGCCGCGCTGGGTTTCCTGGCGCGCCGCCGGCATCGGCTATCATAGGAACTCCAGGAGAACTCTTGAGCTCTACGGCTTCCCCCAGCGTGGCGCCGGAACGAAAAGCGCTAACCCGCCGCCAGTCCATTGGGCTGGTTTTCATATGCACCTTGCTCGGAGCGGCCGGGCAGATTTTCATCAAGACCGGGGCCAAGACCTCGGCCACCGCCGCGCCCTGGACCACCCTGGCCGGCATCTGGGCCAATCTCTACGCCATGGCCATCAACCCGAATCTGATTGGCGGCTACGCGCTGTACGCGCTGATGACGGTGGTGTTCATCTTCGCCCTGCGCGACGAGGAACTGTCGGTAGTCTACCCCGTTATCTCGCTCACCTACGTGTGGGTAGCGGGCCTGTCGATCTGGCTCTTCGGCGAGTCCGTGAACCTGCCCAAGATCCTGGGCATCCTGGTCATCGTGGCCGGAGTCGGGGTGCTCGGAATGGACGGCAGGAAATGACGGCGCCAGTGGCCGGCACTCCCATTCAGTCCATGGTCCTGGTGGGAATTGCTTCCGTGATCGGCTCCTTTGGCGCGCTCTTCCTGAAGACCGGAACCGCCAAGCTGGACCGCGGCCTGCGCTATCTGTTTCTGAATGGCCGCCTGGCCCTCGGAGTGGCGCTGTTTGTGGCTTCCTCGCTGGCCTATGTGGTGGGACTCCGGCACGGAGAGCTGAGCGTGCTCTATCCGCTGGTTTCCCTCGGCTACATCTGGGCCCTGCTCTGGGCGGCGTTGTTCCTGAAAGAGCCGATCACGCGGAACAAGGTGTACGGCCTGCTGCTGATCGTGCTGGGGATCGTGCTGATCGGCGTCGGCAAGAGCTGATCGGCCCTTGCAACGGCCCGCTTTTTGCAGTACAGTCTCGGCTAGGGATTCTCCGCGCCCCAGGAGGGCTTTCCATGCCGATTCTCACCGAGCTGCGCGAATTCCTGGATCAAAACCAGGTGGATTATACCCATACCGTCCATCCGCTGGCCTACACCGCTCGCGAGGTCGCCTCCGCCGAGCGCGTTCCGGCCCGCGAAATGGCGAAAACCGTGATCTTCCTGAGCGAGGAGGGTTACGGCATGGCGGTTCTGGCCTCCGACAGCCTGGTGGACCTGGAACAGCTCCGGCTGGACCTGGGTCTCACCCGCCTGCGGCTGGCCACCGAGGCGGAACTCGGCGAGCTGTTCCCCGCCTGCGAGATTGGCGCCATGCCGCCCTTCGGGAACCTGTTCGGCCTGCCGGTCTACGTGGATAGCCGCCTCCACGGCGAGGACACCATCACCTTCAACGCCGGGTCGCACCGCGACGTCATCCACATGTGCTGGCGCGATTTCGAACGCCTGGTGAACCCGGCCATCATCACCTTTGCCCGGCGCGCCGGAGCGACGGCGTAAGGAAGATCTCAGCCGGGCGGTTCGCCGCACCGCGCCGGGATCCAGACCCGGCTCCCAGGCTTGCCCGGAGCGAACCTCGGAGCGTTCCGTGCAACGCCCATCCTTTGGTCCCGCGTTGTGCCAGACTCGCGCTTGACCGATGCCCTCTACCTTGTCATCACCGGGATCGTCGTGTAGGCTCCCGCCGGGGTGGCGCGGATGCCGAGCGCGCCGATCTGTCCGCCTGAGGGCGTATCGAACTCCAGCGTGCCGCTGATGTTCGCCGCGGCCGGGAATAAGCTGGTCAGCATCTGCGAACTGTGTCCGTTGGCCGGCAAGTTGATCGTCGTCGTCGCCAGCGTGGCCCCAGTGGCGTCGCGCAAGATCGCCGGGACCGCGGCCGACTCGCTCGAACTGTTCGCCAGCGCGATGCCCGTTGCCAGGTTGGCGGTGTTGTCGAAAGCCAGCGTGTAGGAGTTCGCGCTGCCTGCCTCCAGCGGCACCACCGCTTCTTGCCCGTTGTTCCGGAAGATGGCGAAGCCGCTGACGTTGCCATTGGTCGAAAGCTGCGCCGAGCCAGTCACCGAGTTGCCGGAGTTCTGCCCTTGTGTGGCGATGAGGAGAGTCGCGCCCGCGGGAATCACCTGGTCGACCAACGTCTCCGTGAGGTTCGCCCCGGTCTGCGGGAAGCTCAGCGGTAGCGAAAGCGGGCTGCCGTCGTCGGCCAGGAATCTCAGTTCGGCGGTAGCCGAGGTGGTTCCCGTGTTCACCAGCGTAAATATGGTCTGCCAGCCGGCCCCGTAGGCCACGTGCGCCATCGTGCCGCCGGTGGTCCCGACGCTCGCCACCACGGGAAGCGTGGTAATCGCAGCCCCGTTGGCGCGCAGCCCAAGCACGCTGATTTGGCCGTTCTGCGGCGTATCGAACTCCACCGTGCCGCGTTTCCCGATCGTTGCGGGGAACCCGTACGTCGGATCCGTCAGCATGAAGGAATTGTGGCCTTGCGCTGGAAGATTGATCGCACCCGTGCCAACCTCCGCCCCGGTGTCGTCGCGGACGACCACTCCGACGTTCGCCGGGCTGGTTGCCAGATTCGCGATGGCGAGGCCCGTCGCGAGCGCGCCGGTGTCGTCGAAGGCCAGCAGGTAGGAGCCGGCGTTGCGCGTTTCGAGCGGAACGACCGCCTCCTGGTTGCTGATCGTGTTCTTGAACGTCGCGAAGCCGCTAATATCCCCGCTCGTGAGCAGTTCCGACCAACCGGTTGCAGTCGGCTGGCTGGCCGGCCCGGTGGTATCGAGCACCAGCGTGGCGCGGGCGTTGAGATTCTGGTCGACTGTCGAGCCGAGAACGGCGCTCTGCGCTGGCTGCTGCGGAAAGGTGAACGGCAGCGACGGCGCGCTCCCGTCATTGGCGTAGAAGTTCAAACGCGCCTCGCCTTGCGCTGTGCCCAGATTCACCAGTGTCAACGAGGTATCCCAGCCCCCGGCCGATGCGATCTGCGCCATCGAGCCCGCGAAGGCGGGCCCGATCCACAGCGGAGCGAGACCTGTGATCTGGGTTTTCGATCCCAGGTCGTAATACTGCGTCGAATTCGTCGCCGCATCCAGCACGGCGATGCCGTTTTTGATCGACGACGAACTATACGCAATAGCCACTTTTCCGTTGTCTACGTTCCACGAATTGACGTTGAAGCTGCCGGAAGAAGCCGCGTAGCTCTGCAGCAGTTGCAGCGGCGCTGCAGAAGCCGACTGGTTGGTGAGGTCCGTGGTCCATATCTGGAAGGCCTTGTCGGCTTTCCGAGTCGTCGCGGCATAGAGGATGCCGTCATTGATCCTGAACGACCAGCCATTGTACAGCGCGCTGATTGGGTAGGTTCGCAGCAACGTCTCCAGGTGGCCGGTCGTGAGATTCCGCGTCCACACCTGCTGGGTCGCGTTTTTCGCATTGGTGTAAATGGCGTACAGAGTGCCGTTGTCCGCCAGATCCATGGCGGCCTGGTTGTCGGGGTCGGTTCGCGAGAGCAGCGTGGTGGCTTTGCCATTAGTGAGTACGTCAAATTGCCCGCCAATACAATTACATGGGGTGAACATATCAAAGATAACCGGCACACGGTAATACACGCTGTTCCCCACATATCCGAGATGGCCCAGATCGCAACCATTGCCAATGCCAAGCTTGGCTCCATCGAGTGGGGGTTTGCCAGGGGATGGCCCGAACTTAGAGAAGTCACAGCTTGCCGCGCCGGTGCCTTCGCTCCAACTAACGACCTCGTACACGGCAGAGTCCTGCTCAAATACATACATCGTATTGGATGCATAGCTCTCCGAAACCTCCTTGGCGAGCACAACCCATTGTTTAGTGCTGGGTATGACCATGGAAAACAGGAACGAGGTGGAATCAATAGACCCGTAGGCGGTGTAATCCGTCCCGGCTCCCCCGACACTCGCTACGAACAAGCCCAGGGTGCTGTTGGGCAGCGTAGTGGGCGCCGTGGTACTCGCGGTGTCGGCTTGAGTGGCCGGCCATCTGGAGGAATCGAGCGCCTGAAGTTCGGTCGTCGTGCCCTGGGCCAGTGCACTCGGGGGGAAAAGCACTGCGAGCAAGCTCATCCCCCAAAAAGACCTCTTAAACAGAACTACCGCCAATGCCGTGCCCAACTGCATGGCCCGGATGACAGCAACTTTCCACGTAGATGTGCGTTTCATTTTGGCGTCTCCCTCCGGCCTGACCGGTTTTTTGTGCCAGTTCGATCCGAGAACCTGTCTCATCTATCTGCCCTCACTAAGCGGAAGGCGGAAGCCAGCGGCCAAAACCTGAATCGGGCTGGTGATATACTTCTAGGCGGCCTCTGGACTGTGCCCTGGGTATGGCCCCATCCGTGCCCATTACCGGGTTGCTGCTGGCCTGGCGAGAGGGGAACCGAGCCGCGCTCGACGAGCTCCTCCCGCTGGTCTACTCCGAGTTGCGCCGCGTGGCGCACCGCTACGTTCGCGGCGAGCGCCCGGGCGCCACTCTGAACACCTCGGCGCTGGTTAACGAGCTCTACCTTCGGCTGGTCGATTCCAGCCGCGTCCAGTGGCGCGACCGGGCGCATTTCTTCGCCCTCTCGGCGCAGTTGATGCGGCGCATCCTGGTCGATGCGGCCCGGACTCGCCATTCCCACAAGCGCGAAGGAGTTCGCATCCCGCTCGAGGACGCTTTGAACTTCTACGAGAAGCGCAGCGGCGACCTGGTGGCCCTGGACGACGCCCTCAACGCGCTCGCCGCTCGGGATGAGCGTAAGGCCCGCGTCGTCGAACTGCGCTTCTTCGGCGGCCTCACGGCGCGGGAAACGGCCGAGGTCCTCGACGTTTCCGAGGACACCGTTTTGCGAGACTGGCGGCTGGCCAAGGGCTGGCTGCGGCGCGAATTGACGAGAAGCCATGCCGGGTGACGCGCGCTGGGAGAGGGTCGAGCAGCTCTACAATGCCGCGCTGGAGCGGCCCGAGGCGGAGCGCGCCGCGTTCCTTGGCGAGGCCTGCGGCGGGGACGAGGAACTGCGCCGCGATCTGGAATCCCTGCTGGGCCACGCGCAAGGCGCCGGGGACTTCCTCGAGCTGCCCGGTCCGGGGGCTTCGGTGCTAACGGCGGGGCGGCGCCTCTCGGCCTATCAGGTCGTTTCGAAGCTGGGCACTGGAGGCATGGGCGAAGTCTACCTGGCCGAGGACACACGCCTGGGCCGCCGCGTGGCGCTCAAGGTGCTGCCGCGCGAGTTGGCTGCCGATCCGGCCCGTAAGGCGCGGCTGATTCACGAAGCCCGCGCGGCCTCGGCGCTGAACCACCCCAACATCGTCACGCTCCACGACATCGGCAGCCAGGGTGGGATCGACTTCCTGGTGATGGAATACGTGGAAGGCAAGCCGCTCTCCGAGCTGATCCCGCGCCAAGGCATGCCGGTGAAGGAAGCGCTGCGGTGCGGGGTTCAGATCGCCGACGCGCTCGCTAGCGCACATGCCGCGGGCATCGTGCACCGCGACCTCAAGCCCGCGAACGTGATGGTGACCCAGGAAGGGCTGGCCAAGGTCCTGGATTTCGGGTTGGCGAAGAGGTTTGCCGTGGGCCCGGAGGCGGAGACACAAACCCAACTGACGACGGAAGGCGCCATCCTCGGCACGGCAGACTACATGTCGCCCGAGCAGGCCGAGGGCAAAGCGGTGGACGCGCGCTCGGACATCTTCAGCTTCGGCACGCTGCTGTATGAGATGGTTAGCGGGCGGAAACCCTTCGAACGCGACTCGAACCTCTCCACGCTGGCCGCGATTCTGCACCGGGAGCCGAAGCCGGTGCGCGAGCTGGCGCCGCAGGTTCCGGCGGAGCTGGAGCAGATCATCGGGCGCTGCCTGCGCAAAGATCCCTCGCGCCGCTACCAGCACATCGATGACGTGAAGGTGCTCCTCGAGGACGTGCGGCAGGAGACGGGCGCTCCCGCTCCGCCAGAAAGGGTGCCGCGCCGGCGGTGGTGGTGGTGGCTCGGCGCAGCCGTCGCCGCCGTGCTGGCCCTGGCGCTGGTCTGGTGGTGGCGTCGGCCGCCTGCCGCGGTGGAGCTTCGGGCGGTGCCCCTGACTTCGTTCCCGGGCGAGCAGTATTCCCCGTCGCTGTCGCCGGACGGCAACCGAGTAGCGTTCATGTGGAATGGAGACAAGCAGGACAGCTTTCAGGTCTACGTCATGGAGATCGGCGGAGGCCCGCCGGTGCGGATCACGAATCAGGCAGTGCGGCCCTGCCCCCTGGCGTGGTCACCGGACGACCGCCATATTGCCTTTTTTCGCCAGGTCGAGGGAGATCGGGTCGCCATTATGCTGGTCCCGCCTTTCGGCGGCCCGGAGCGTAAGCTCGCGGAGATCTCCAGAGTCGCCCCTATCGGCAACTGTGGCGGCCTGTCTTGGACGCCGGATGCCAAGTGGCTGGCGTTTGCGGAGCGGAATACACCGGGGGAGCCTTTCAGCATCTGGGTGCTCTCGGTGGATACCGGCGAGCGGCGCAGATTGACCGTCCCTCGGGAGGCGCCCGGCGCCTTAGGAGACTCGAGCCCCTCCTTTTCTCCGGACGGACGCACGCTGGCCTTCACCAGGGAGGAAAAGAACAACCTTGACCGCCCCTACGCCCTGAGCCTTTCGCGCGACCTGAAGCCCGAGGGAGAACCGCGAAAGCTTACGGACCGGGTTCAGAGTGGGGCAGGGATTGCATGGCTGCCCGGCGGCCGGGAAATCGTCTTCGGGGCGACGCTCTTCGGGGGGCTGTGGCGGCTGGACGTCTCCGGGAGGAGCGATCCGGTCCGCCTGCCCTACGCCGGTGAAGATGTTTTCTGGCCCGTCGTAGTGCGGCGCAGGCTTGTCTACATATGGCACAGGCGGGAGACTAACCTCTGGCGGATGGACACCCACACTGGGGCGCGAGCGATGCTGATCGGCGCCAGCTCCGCCCGGCTACATCTCAGGCCGCAATACTCGCCCGACGGCCGCAAAATCGCGTTCGAATCCACTCGTTCCGGGAGCCGGGAGGTTTGGACCTGCGATGCCGACGGATCGAACTGCCTGCAACTGACCTCATACGGTGGGCCGCAGCTCGGCGCAGCGCGCTGGTCGCCCGATAGCCAGTCCATCGCGTTTGACTGCCGGGTGACCGGCCAACCCGCGGTCTACGTGGTCGCCGCGGATGGCGGCACACCCCGCCTGCTGGCCGGCGACGGGATGGTGCCGAGTTGGTCGCGGGATGGCCGCTGGATCTACTTCGCTTCGGGCCGCTCCGGCCGCATGGAGGTCTGGAAAATGCCGGTTGCCGGCGGCCCGGCGATGCAGGTGACCAGGAACGGTGGCGGCGCGGCATTTGAATCCACGGATGGCAAGTACCTGTACTACGACAGGGACCTCAACGCCTACCGCGCCGATTCTCTTCATCGCATGCCGGTCGAGGGTGGTCGGGAGGATGAGGTGGTCCCGCGCCTTGCGGGCTGGGAGTTCTTCGGTGTCACTGCCAGGGGCGTCTACTTCATGCCGGACACCCGCACCATCCGCTTCCTGGACCCGGCGAGCGGTAGAGCGATCACGTTGGCAACGTTGGAGAAAGACGACCGTCTGGGCGGCCTCTGCGTCTCCCCGGATGATCGGTTCGTCGTCTGGGCTCAGGACGACCGCTGGTCCTCCGAACTGATGCTGGTCGACAACTTCCGGTGATCTCAAAAAGCCATGCCGGGTGACGCGCATTGGGACAAGGTCGAGCGGCTCTACAATGCCGCGCTGGAGCGGCCCGAGGCCGAGCGCGCCGCGTTCCTTGGCGAGGCCTGCGGCGGGGACGAGGGGCTGCGCCGCGATCTGGAATCCCTGCTGGGCCAGGCGCAAGGCGGCGCCCCGGGCGCCTCGGTGCTGGTTGCCGGCCGACGCCTCTCGGCCTATCAGGTCATCTCGAAGCTGGGCACTGGAGGCATGGGCGAAGTCTACCTGGCCGAGGATACGCGCCTGGGCCGCCGCGTCGCCCTGAAAGTCCTGCCGCGCGAGCTGGCAGGCGATCCGGCCCGCAAGGCGCGGTTCATTCACGAGGCCCGCGCGGCTTCGGTGCTGAATCATCCCAATATCGTCACGCTCTACGACATTGGCAGCCAGGGCGGGATCGACTTCCTGGTGATGGAATACGTGGACGGCAAACCGCTCTCCGAGCTGATCCCGCGCCAAGGCATGCCGTTGAAAAAGGCGCTGCGGTGCGCGGTTCAGATCTGCGACGCGCTCGCTAGCGCCCATGCCGCGGGCATCGTGCACCGCGACCTTAAGCCCGACAACGTGATGGTGACCCAGGAAGGGCTGACCAAGGTACTGGATTTCGGGCTGGCGAAGAAGTTCGCCGTGGCGCCGGCGGCGGACACCGAGACCGACCTGACGACGGACGGCGCCATCCTTGGCACGGTGGCCTACATGTCGCCCGAGCAGGCCGAGGGCAAGCCGGTGGATGCGCGCTCGGACATCTTCAGCTTCGGCACGCTGCTCTATGAGATGGTGACGGGGCGGAAACCCTTTGAACGCGAATCGAAGGTTTCCACCCTGAACGCCATTCTGAAGGAGGAGCCGAAGCCGGCGCGCGAGGTGGCGGCACACGTGTCACCGGAGCTGGAACAGACCATCTCGCGCTGCCTGCGCAAGGATCCCGCACGCCGCTTCCAGCACATTGCTGACGTGAAGGTGCTTCTCGAGGAGTTGCGGCAGGAGCCAGGCGCTTCCGCCCCGCAGCCAGCGATGCCGCGCCGGCGGCGGTGGGCGTGGCCCTCTGTAGCCATCGCCGCGGTACTGGCCCTGGCGCTGGCGTGGTGGTGGCGCGAGCCGCCCGCCGCGGGCGAGCTGCGGGCGGTGCCGCTGACCTCCTACCCGGGCCGGCAGTACTCCCCGTCGCTGTCGCCGGACGGCAACCGCCTGGCGTTCGTTTGGAATGGAGAGAAGCAGGACAGCTTTCAGATCTACGTCATGCAGATCGGCGGGGCCACGCCGGTGCGGATCACGAATCGTCCAGGGAGGCCCTTCAGCCTGGCGTGGTCGCCGGACGACCGGCATATCGCCTTTCTGCGGCCGGTCGAGGGGGATCGGACCGCCATCATGCTGGTCCCGCCTTTCGGCGGACCGGAGCGCAGGCTCGCGGAAACCTCCACTTACACCGAATGCCTCCTGTCTTGGACGCCGGACGCCAAATGGCTGGCGTTTGCGGCGCGAAATTCACCGGGGGAGCCTCACAGCATCTGGGTGGTCTCGCCGGATACAAGCGAGCGGCGCAGATTGACCGTCCCTCGGGTGGCGCCCGGAGCTTTTGGAGACGCGATTCCCTCTTTTTCTCCGGACGGGCGCATGCTGGCCTTCGGCAGGGAGGAAAAGAGCGACGTTGTCCGTCTTTACGTCCTGAGCCTTTCGCGCGACCTGAGGCCCGAGGGAGAACCGCGAAGGCTCACCGATCGATCTTATGGCTCTTGGGCAGGAACTGCGTGGACGCCCGACAGCCGGGAAATCGTGTTCGCGGCCGGCGCCCTCACGGCGAACCTGCTGTGGCGACTGGCCGTCTCCGGGCGGAGCGATCCGGTCCGCCTGCTCTACGCTACTGAAGATGCTCTCTACCCCGTCATCGCGGGGCGCCGGCTCGTCTACGTATGGTCCAGGCAGGAGGCGAACCTATGGCGGCTGGACACCCGCACTGGGGAGCGAAGGATGCTGATCGGTTCCGGCGGGGCCCGCAAGCAGGACATCCCGCAGTACTCCCCCGACGGCCGCAAGATTGCGTTCCGATCCGACCGTTCCGGCAGCCCGGAGGTTTGGACCTGCGATGCCGACGGATCGAACTGCCTGCCACTGACTTCGTTCGGAGGGCCGCAACTCGGCGCGGCGCGCTGGTCGCCCGATGGCCAGTCGATCGCCTTCGACTGCCGGGTGACCGGCCAACCCGCGGTCTACATCGTCGCCGCCGATGGCGGCACGCCCCGCCTGCTGGCCGACGACGGGTACGTGCCGAGCTGGTCGCGGGATGGCCGCTGGATCTACTTCGCTTCCGGCCGCTCCGGCCGCGAGGAGGTGTGGAAAATGCCGGCCACCGGCGGCCCGGCGGCGCAGGTGACCAGGAACGGCGGCGCCGTGGCCCTTGAATCCGCTGACGGCAAGTACCTGTACTACGACAAGAAGCCCGACAGCGACGCCGATTCTCTCTATCGCATGCCGGTCGAGGGCGGCCAGGAGGTGGAAGTAGCCCCGAGTCTGTTCCATTGGTCCCTCTTCGGCGTGACCGCCAAGGGCGTCTACTTCATGCCGGACTTCCGCACCATCCGCTTCCTAGATCCAGGCAACGGCAGAGCGAGCCCGCTGGCAACGTTGGAGAAAGATGCGGGGAATGGCCTCTGCGTCTCCCCGGATGAGCGCTTCGTCGTCTGGTCTCAGAAGGACCGTTCGACCTCCGAACTGATGCTGGTCGACAATTTTCGGTGACCTCGCACGGCGACGTGAGCGAGCGCTTGACGGCAAAGCCACACGCAATACGCAAACATGCCATCACTCGAGGCCCGCTCACCGGCGCCGGGGCTCGTCTGTGGTGCCACACCAAGAGCGCTTGCCCGCAGTGGCTCCCACCACATGGCTTGCAGATTACTTGTGACCTTTGTGGAGCGGCCTGGGGCCGACCTCAATCGGCGGCCCCGCGTAAACCTTGGTCTGCGGCATTACTTTGGCGCACGTGCCGATGGGCGTATGGTGACCTCCGTTCCGATCGGCTGACCCTTGAGTGGTGGACAGGTTATGTGCTGGAGCGCCGGTCCCAGCTCGGCGGAGACGCGGATAGGCCTGATGTTGGATTTGATGTCCGTCTGGATCGGCTTGACCTTAATCGGTATCATCGGTCCGATCTTTGTGATGACGGCGGCGGTCACCCCCTTCTCAACGTGCGCGGCAAGGTCCGCTTGAATCACCTTTTCGATCTGTGCGGCGCTCTTCTTTTCACTGAGCATCTTGTTGATCTTGGCCGCCATCGCATCCCCGACTTCCTTGCCAAGGTGTTTTCTGAGCAATGCACCGATATTCACTTGTTTTGCCACAATGTCCTCCTTCTCCTGGTTGTTACCGCGGGAATCCGATGAGCCAAGTTCCTCGTCGACTAATCGTTCCCGAATCTGTCGCGTTGCAGGGTGAGAATCGACGGGACCCGCGAGTATGCGTGGGCCCAGTTCAAAAGGTTTAGGGCCTGCTCCTGGCGGCTCATCAGGCTGCAATACTCCTGATCGCCGACGCCGGGGAACGGACACCGGGGACAATGCGTATTCGGACAGGTGGCGCACCCGCGCCGCCGTTCCGCTTCTTCCACGAACCGAATCAGGCGATCCGTCAGAGCCTGACGGGAATCCCCCACGGCCCCGATCGGTTCGCCGTGGAGACAACAGCGGACCTCGCCCGGCTGCTCGATCTCGATCCGCGAGAGCGGCAGGCAGGGAGCCTTCCCCCGGATCCATCGCCCAGGGTACTTGATTCCGGGCGGCGCGGCCATTTGCCGCAGGCGCGCGCCGATCTCGCTTTCCGGGGTCTCGCGGGCGAAGTGCAGCAATTCGTCCGGATGTCGCAGGTACTCGGAAACGTCGCACAGCGAGCACTCGGTGGGGCGGCCCTCGAGCCAGTCACGGAAGGGTTCGGGGCCATCCGATATGCGGATCGTGAGCAACTCGGGCTTGTGCGCGCAGTACAGGTCGGAACCCGAGCAGGCCGCCGTCCAGCGTCGAAGCCCGTTCTTACCTGCCCTTGGCAAGAGCTGGATGTGGTGGCGCGCCGGGAGCAGATTCTCGCTGGCGACCACGCGATCGCAGTAGAGCCTGAGGTTCTTCTCGCTTGGCTTCAGCGGAGGATAGACCTGCACGACCAAGCCGCCGACATCCAAGATCAAACTGAGCCATCCGGCGGTTGGCGCTGTTAGTTCAGTCCCGCGCACGATGGCGGCGGCGATTCCCCCGCCGGACTCCACCCCAGGGGCGCCGCAGTTGTAGAGCGTGTCGGTGGCCAGCAAGCGCGCCACCCGGGCGTCCTGCTCTAGCTCGCACTTGGGGCGCGGACGCAGTTTGGCAACGTCGTAGGCGTACTCGGTGGTCGTCCCCAAACCCATCGAGTTGATCTCGCAACGGATTCCGTACCGCTCCCGAGTCTCCCACAGCGGCGTCCCGGGAAAAACCCACAGGAAGTTGTGCATGTAGTAATCGACCGGCAGGCTCTTGACGAAACGGAGCGTTTCAGCGCCGTCTTCGGCCCTCTCCGTGGGCAACCCCAGGATGATGCTCACTCCGACGTTGAATCCGTACTTCTTCGCGGTCACTACGCTCGTCCGCACCCGCTCCAGAAACTCACGCTCCGGCTCCAGGTCCGGGTCGGGCCATTCCGGCGGCCTCACCTTTCCGGTCGCTCGCAACACGGAAGGCACCGCGCTCTCCAACCCGAAGGCCATACCGACGAATCCCGCGTCGCGCATCGTCCGAATCAACTCCTCGTCCAGAGCGTCGGCGCGGGTGATGCACGACAGGAGCAGGCCGAGATTCCGCTCCGCGATCGCCTGGCAGAGATTCTTGGCCCGGGTCGGCGAGAGAGTAAACGCGTCGTCATGAACGGCGACCACGTAATGCTGTTCCGTCCGTTTCTGGTGGGCGGCAATCCACTCCAGCTCCGCCAGCACGCGCTCGGTGGAATGCAGGCGCAGCGTCTTCCTGCCCAGAGCGGCAAAACAACAGTACTGGCAATGATGGGTGCATCCGCGTCCGGACAGAATCCCGGCACGGCCGTCGGTGAGCGTCGCGGAAAGATACGGCGACGGCGTCGAATCCAAAGCGCACTGCGCCGGGAGAGCCCTGCACGAAAGGCCCACCAGCGGCGGCATCCCGGTGCACACCACCTCTCCGTCACGCCGGAACGCGATCCCCGGCTGCCGCTCGTCCAGGCCCGATTCATCCAACAGCTTGGTGAAGATCCGCGCGCCCGTCTCCTCCGCCTCGCCGAGCACGCACGCATCCACCGCGCTCTGCCTCTCGAGAATGTGCTCCGCGCAGAAGCTGGCGGAAGGACCGCCGAACACCACTCTCACCGCTGGCCGCTTCCGCTTGATGGTGCGTGCCAGGGCGACTGAGAGCGCATAATTCGCGTCGTAGACCGTGAATCCGACCACCCCGGGATTCAGATCCAGAACGCCACTGGCAATCTCGTCCACGGTGCCCGGCCGGGAGTTCAGGTACTGGACGCTCGCCATTCCCTCCTGTGCCAGCGCCGCCCGCAAATAGGAAACGCCGAGATGAGCCCGGAACGCACCCAGATTTCCCTGGGCGGGAGGAAACATGAAGACGATATCCGTGGCTCTCGATGCCGCCATCCCCCCTCCACTCGACCTTCACACCCTCAGGCCGCGTATTGTACAGACTATACACCCACTCGGGTCTGTTGGGAAGAGTTAAGATCCGGGATTTCCATTTAGGGCTCCCGGGGACACCCCGCCGCCGACGGCGCGACGGCGTAACACGCCTCAATAGTGATAGCGCGCTTGCAGGAAGTCGATCCGGTTGGCGCTCACTCTGTAGACCAGCCGGTGCTCCTGGGTGATTCGCCGGCTCCAGGCGCCAGCCAGAACGTGCTTGAGCGGCTCGGGGCTGCCGATTCTGCGGAACACGGCCTCGCGCTCAGCGGCCGGAGCCAAGCCCCATCTCCCGGCGCAACGTCTCGACAGATTCCGGCTTCCCTATCCGGGCGTCCGCCCGCCGGAGGGCGGCGAGCAACCGCTGGGCGTTCTTGGGCGACCGAAGAAGATGAGCGGTCTCTTTCAGACCGGCCAGTCCGGCCACCTGAATCGGCGGCGCGTTGGTCTCACGCTGGACGATCCCCCGCTCGATCTCCTCTAGCATTTGCGCGATGTCCGCCGTCGGAAAAGTATACTCCGCCGCATCGTGCACAGCTTTCCGCTTCGCTTCGCGTTCGCGGATCGGTTTGGAAGAGCCCGCCACGCCTACTCCGCTTCCAGCGGCGTGCGCTCATGCTCTTCGATGGCGGCGCCAGCCTCGGCCAGGCCGTACTCGTATCCTTTATCAAACGCGCGGCGGTTGAGATCGCGCGTGGCGGGCGGCACCGAATCCGCCACCGCCTGGCGCAGGGCGTCCGCGTCGACCAGGCCGGTGACCGCGGCGAAGAATCCCACCATCACCACGTTCAGCACCATCTTCCGCCCCAGTTCTTCTGCCAGGCGCGTGGCGGGCACGCCGCGGACGCATATGCCGGGCCGCGGATCCTCCATCCGCACCAGATCCTCGTCGACGATCAGAGTGCCCCCGTCCTTCAGCTCGGGCACGAAGCGCGTATAGGCTTCTTGCGACATCACCACCAGCACGTCCGGCCGCGTGACATAGGGATAGCCGATCGGCTGATCCGAGAGCACCACCTGCGCACTGCACGCGCCGCCGCGGGCCTCGGGGCCGAAACTCTGGGTCATGGTGGCGTGGCCGCCCTCGTAAATCGAGACCGCCTTGCCGATCGCCAGCGCGGAGAGTATCACGCCCTGGCCGCCAAACCCGGCGATCCGGATCTCGGTTACTCGCATACCGGTTCGTCCATTTCGACGTAGCGCTCGCCCAACTGCTCCGCCAGGCGGCCGCGCATGGATGCGATGTAGTCGGGCCGCTCGCAGTCCACGAACTTGCCCACCGTGATCTCGCCGTCCCTGGTGAGCAGAGCGTCCCGGGCGGGGAAGCCATGCCGCACCTTGCTCTTCTCCTTGTAATACTTCATGGTGTCCAGGCCGTCGCCCATCTTGTTGCGGCGCTGATACAGGGTCGGACACGGCGATAGAATCTCGATGAAACAGAATCCCCGCTTGCGCAGCACTTCGGACATCGACTTAGTAAGTTGCCGCACGTGGAAGGTGGTCCAGCGAGCCACGTAGGACGCTCCGGCGGCCTCGGCCAGCGCGCACAGGTTGAACGCCGGCTCGTAACTTCCGTAAGGCGTGGTGGCCGTGATGACGTTGTCGGGTGTGGCCGGGCCGGTCTGCCCTCCGGTCATCGCGTAAGTCAGGTTATTGACGCAGATCACCTTGATATCCATGTTGCGCCGGGCCGCGTGAATGAAGTGGTTGCCGCCGATGGCGAACAGGTCGCCGTCCCCCGAATAGACCACCACTTCGAGCGACGGGTTGGCCAGCTTCAGCCCGGTGGCGAAGGGAATGGCCCGCCCGTGCGTTGTGTGGAACGAATCCAGCTTGACGTAGCCCGCCACGCGTCCCGAGCAGCCGATGCCCGATACCACCGCCACGCGATCCAGGTTGCGCTGGCTCTCCAGCAGCGCCCGTGCGAAGCAGTTGACCGTGGTCCCGATGCCGCAGCCGGGGCACCAGATGTGCGGCATGCGGTCGCTTCGCAGGAACGGCTCGACGGGGTTGATAACTTCCGGCAATGCGCTCATCGTGCCGCCTCCAGGATGGCTTCGAGAATGTCTTCGGGCCGGTGCACGCCTCCGCCCGCGTGGGTTACCGAAACCGTGCGCGCGAAGCGCCCCGTGGCCCGCTCGACCTCGCGGGAAATCTGTCCCAGGTTGATCTCCGGCACCACGAAAACTTTCACGCGCGCGGCCAATGCGCGCAGGCGCCGGTCCGGGAAGGGCCACACGCCGATCAGTCGGCAGCGCCCGGCTTTGACTCCCCGCTGGCGCGCCATCTCGATGGCCCGCTGGGCCACCCGCGACGTGATGCCGTACGACACCACCACCGCTTCGGCATCCTCGGTGTGGTCCTCATCCACCAGCGTGAGCCGGTCTTCGGCGTCTACGATCTTCTGCCGCAGCCGGCGGACCAGCCGGTCCTGCGCTTGGGCGTTCATCTGGGGATAGCCGCTCTCGTCGTGCGTCAGGCCGGTGACGTGGAAGCGGTAGCCTTCGCCCGCGTGCGCCATCTCGGTAACCAGGTCCGCCCCCGGCTCGTAGGGCTGGTAGGCGCCGGGCGCGCGGTGGGTGTGCCGGCGCGGATGGACCTCAATCCGCTCGGCGGGCGGAATCACCACCTTCTCGGTCATGTGCCCCACGCACTCGTCCATCATGAACATCACCGGGACGCGAAACTCCTCCGAGAGGTTGAAGGCCCGCACCGTGAGGTCGAAGCACTCCTGCGGCGAGTTGGGCGCAAGCGCGATGATCTCGTAATCGCCGTGCGAGCCCCAGCGCGCCTGCATCATGTCGGACTGGGCCGGCAGCGTGGGCAGGCCGGTCGAGGGTCCCCCGCGCTGGACGTTGACGAACACGCACGGCGTCTCGGTCATGGCCGCGTAGCCGATGTGCTCCATCATCAGCGAGAAGCCCGGCCCCGACGTAACAGTGAAAGCTTTCGCCCCGCCCCACACCGCTCCCTGTATGGCGATCGAGGCGGCCAGTTCGTCCTCCATCTGTATGAACGTGCCGCCCACCGTGGGGATGCGCAGCGCGAAGCGCTCCACCACTTCGGTAGACGGCGTGATGGGATAGCCCGCGGCAAATCGCGCGCCCGCGGCCAGCGCTCCCTCGCAGCAGGCGTGGTCGCCGTCCAGAAAATGCGTTCCCGCTAACACGCCGCGCGGATCAGCCTGCATCGGGCGCCTCCTCGCCGCGGACTGGCGGGACCTTCCAGCCGAAGATGGCGAAGTCCGGACAATACATCCCGCAAAGGTCGCAGCCGCTGCATTTTTCAAGGGCTACCACGTGCGGCGGATGGTATCCCTTGGAGTTGAAACTCGCCGCCAGCGCCAGCACCTTGGTGGGGCAAAACTCGACGCAGAATCCGCAGCCCTTACACCTCTCGACATGAATCGCTACATTGCCTTTCGCCATACGGGGAACGCCGCGGACTGCTGTACCATTGTACCCATCCCAGCGGCCCAAGCGAAAGCCAAAGTGGCGCGACCATATGCCCGCCGACCGGCCGCCCTCACTCTCCCCGCAGAACCAGGTAGCGCAGTATGTCGTCGCGCTGCACACGCACCACCAGCGGATCGCCCTCCCGCCAGGCGGAAACCAGCTTGTTCAACCCATCCATATCGGCGGCCAGCTTCCCGTTCACGCTATAGATGATGTCGCCCGCCTGCAACTCCTCCTGAAACGGGACGTTGGTCTGCAAATTGGCCACCGCGATCACGCCATAGTGGTAACGAGGCTCCGCAACCAGCGCCGCCGTGGATGGGTCCAGCGTAATGCCCAGAATTCCCAGTTGCGGCACCGGTGTCGCCTTGTCTCTCACCTGCTCGGCCAGCCGCTCGCTCGGATCCACGTCTTCCTTGAACGGAACCTGAAGTTTGATCGCTTCGCGCCCACGCACCAATTCCAGCGTCAGAGTGCCGCCCAATTGAGATCGGAACAGGCTGTTCTCGAACTGGCGCACGTTCCGCACCGGCCGGCCTTCCACGCGAATCACAATGTCGTCCGGCTGGACTCCGGCATTCGCCGCGGCCTTGCCCGGCGCCACATCCTGAATCAGGACCCCATCCTCGCGCGACAGGCCCAAGGCCGTGGCCAGCGTCGGCGTCACCGAGCGAATCGCGACCCCCAACTTGCCCCGGCGCACTCGCCCATACTTCTTGAGCTGGGCGTAGACATCCCGCACCAGGTTGCCCGGTATGGCGAAGCCCAGCCCCTCGCTGCCTCCCGATTCCGTGAAGATGAACGTGTTGATGCCCACGATTTCCCCGCGCGCATCGATCAGCGGCCCGCCGCTGTCGCCGGGATTGATGGGCGCGTCCGTTTGAATGAAGACCTGCGCCGCGTCGGGACTGATCTGGCGCGCGGCGGAGCTGACCACGCCCATGGTGATGGAATTCTCCAGGCCCCGCGGGTTTCCGACCGCGAATACGATTTGCCCCTGCCGAAGCAAAGAGGAGTCCGCCAGTGTCAAGTGCGGCCAGGCGCTGCCCGGCACCTTCAACAAGGCCAGATCGGTTTCACGATCCACGCCCGCCACTTCCGCGTCCACCAGCTTTCCGCTGGCCCTTGCCGAACCGCGCATCCGGACGCGCACCTTCTTCGCCCCGGCCACCACGTGGGCGTTGGTGAGCATGTCGCCATCCGCCGAAACGAACACGCCCGTTCCCAACCCCTTGCGGCGCGTCACCACGCTGGTGTTCCCGCCCGATTCGCTTTCCGATCCGCCGTAGCTTTCCGTGACCACCTCCAGAACCGCCGGGTTCACCTGCCGGATCAGCTTCTCGATCGCTTCGCTGAAGTCGTCGATCGGGCTCCGCGGAGCCTGGGCGGAAGCGAGACGCAATCCAACCGCCATGAAAAGTACGACTTTCGAGAGCCCCATACTTCTTATCCTACATGTAGGGCGGACATCCACGTCCGGTAGAGAATGGAACTCCTGGCCAGTACCAGTACCTAATCGGAGATTGCAAAAAACCTCCGGCGTGATAAGATTACTCTTTGCGAAGTAGGGATGCGCGTCTCTTGCGCTCTCCCGTGGAGGCTTCGATATGAGACTTTCCGCCCGTCCCGCAGGTGTTGCGCGGCTCACGCGTCTGGCGATTGTGGCCGCTGCCGTCTTGATTTCCATGTCCTTGCTTGCGCCCGCCGCTCGCGCCGGAACCACCATTACCAGCGTGATGATCTACGACGCCAGCGACACGCTAGGCGGGGACTATGTGAATGGAGGCTGGGAAGCACCCGAGTGCTGCGGCGATGGCACCATGGTCCTAGACGGGACCGACTACCTATTGGGCGTTCCACTCTCAATAGACATCAGCGCCCCTGGAACGTACGACCTTAGCTACACCACCGACCGCTATCTCAGCTTCGCGGAGTACGCAGGCCTCGAGCTCTTCTTCGATGGCAGTTCGGCCCCCGGAATCACCGTGCTTATCGATAGCTCTAGTCAGGCCACTCTCATCGCCCCCTCCACCACGAACCGGCTCTGCCAGGGCTACCCTCCTGCTTCCGTATGCACGGCGACCACCGGTTTGGATTTCGTAGACGGGGCAGAGACTGTAACCGCCACCGGGTTCACAGCGAACAACAGCACCGGCCCCTGGACCGGCGACATTAATCTCAAGGTCACAAGCACCGTCCCCGAGCCGGCTTCCATGGGCCTGGTCCCGGTGGGCTTCCTCGCCATGGGACTGGCGTTCCAAGCGCGCCGCAAGCGCAATCGCAACCGGTAATTCCGGCCGGCATGCGCCTCTCCAGCCGCTGCTACGCCGTCACCGGCCTGGGTTACTCGCCGCCCTGGTGCGTCAACGCCGGATTTGTCGTAGGAGAGCAACTCACACTTGTGGTGGATACGGGCGGCAACACGCTGGCGGCCCAATCCATTCACGGTTATGCTTCCGTGGCCAGGCCGGCCAACCAACTGCGCGTCATAAACACCGAGAAGCATTTCGATCACATCGGCGGGAACGGCTTCTTCCGCGACCTGGGCATCGACGTGTGGGGCCATACCGCCATCGCACGCTCCGCCGCCGAGTTCGAAGCCGAGATCGCCGAGTTCAACGCCGCCATCCCCTACCCGGTTCGTCGCGCCCGCAACGAAGCCCGCGCCTTCTTCCACGGTACGCATCTGACCAACCCCAACCGCCAGATTGATGAGGACTCGACTTTCGATCTGGGCAACTGCCTCGCCGCGATCCTGCTCACTCCCGGGCATACTGCGGCCAATCTCTCGGTCTGGATTCCCGAAGATGGCGTCCTCTATACCGGCGACTTAGTGGTCCGCGAGTATCTTCCCAACCTGGGCTCCGGAACGCCGGCGGATTGGCAACTCTGGCTTGCATCCCTGGACCGGATCGAAGCCCTCCCTCCATCCATCCTGGTCCCCGGCCACGGCCCCATCGCACGAGGCGCCGAGATTCCAGCGGCCCTGGACGCCGTCCGCAAAGTGCTCCACGAATCCATCGCCGGCCGCCCCGCTTCCTGATATGATCTGAGGCGGTATGCATCCCGCCTGGCTGCGCGCGGCGCTTCTAAGTATGCTGGCGCTGACCGGCTGTGCGCGTTGGCCGGCCTATCCCGGCGGCACGGACGACCAGCCGCATCAGGCCGCCGCCCAGGCCAAACCTGGAGTCGAGAACCCGCCACCGAACTTTGGGATGGAAACGCTCGTTGAGGCGGCGCGAGCGGGCAACCCCAAGCGCGTGAAAGAGCTGCTGTCCAAGGGCGCAAGCCGCCAGACGCTCAACGAAGCGCTGGCCGCGGCAGCCAGTTTCGGAGGGCTGTTCATTGCCCTTGGGCCCGATGGAAAGCCCCTTCCTTACAAGGGACAGCTAAAGGCGGAGCGCAACGTCGGGCTCGGCTACGCCCAAACCGTGAGATTGCTCCTCGCGAAAGGGGCGAATCTCGAAACCAGGGTTCTAGGTGGCGAAACGCCGCTGATGCTAGCCGCGGGCCACGGCGAGACCGAGGTCGTGAGGGTGCTGCTGGAGAAGGGCGCCGAAATCGAAGCCACGGACAGCCAGGGAATGACGGCGCTGGCCGGGGCCGCGTGTGATTGTGCCATCGCCGACATGCCCGACACCTACGATTCCATGAAGCTGCTCTTGGACCACGGAGCGAACGTCGAAGCCATGGACCGGCAAGGATATACTCCGCTAATGAGGGCCGCGGGTTTTGGAAGAACCGCCAACGCGCAACTGCTTCTGGACAAACGGGCCCAAATCGACGCCGCAAATAGCCACGGCGACACCGCCCTCCTCATCGCCGCGTCCCCAAACGCGCTACCTACGGCTGAAGTCTTGGAACTGCTACTCAAAAGAGGCGCCAACATCGAAGCCCGCAACCACGATGGCGATACAGCTCTCATCCTGGCCGCCTCGCAAAGTGGCTTCGAGGACTTCAAGATCGTCAAACTGCTGCTGGACCACGGAGCCGACGTCCGCGCCAAGAACAACCAAGGCCGCACCGCCCTGGACCTGGCCGTCCGGAATGGCCGCACAAAGATCGTTGCTCTCCTCAAAACCGCAGCCGCGAAACCGCACTGAACCTGCCCAATCCAGCAGTCACGCCTCAGCCCCGCCCTTTTCTCCCGTCCTGCTAACAAAACCCCATCCTGAAGGGCTGCCACCGCCGGTCCTCCGAGCTATCATCGGGCGGGTACGCCGATGCCGCTCCCGCCGGCCCCGAAAACACGAAGCTGCACAATCGAAACGAAGCCAAACCGGCCCGCCCTGTCCCCCACGCCAACCAACCGAAAAGTCCCCCCAACGAGGGTTTCCCGAACGAACCCACCATGGACCCCTATCCTCAAGAAACCACGCCACTTTCCACTCCAGAAACGAACCCACCACGAACCCATCCGCTCCCCTTCACTCGCCCTCCGCCGCGAGTCGAAGCCAATGGCCCCGCTCGGTGTCCCCTACTGAGAAACCTGATGAGCCCAACCGCCCCCCGCGTTCCGTGCTACGTTGAGGGCGTGAGCCCGCCCAACCCGTTTGAGGACCCGCTCCGCTCCGAGCGCGGCGTGCCGCCCTGCGCCATGGTCATCTTCGGCGCCAATGGCGACCTCGCCCGCCGCAAGCTGATCCCGGCGCTCTACCGCCTCGCGCACCAGCGCCTGCTACCCCCCGGTTTCGCCGTTCTCGGCACTTCGCGGACTCCGCTCACCGACGATGCCTTCCGCGACAAGCTGCGCGCCTCGGTGGCCGGCTTCCTCGACCATGCGCCCTTCGAACCGCCGGTCTGGGACGCCCTGGCCAAGTCGCTCTCCTACGTTCCGGGGGACATTGGAGACCCGGAGTTGTACGCCCGCCTGGCCGCGAAACTCGGCGCCCTCGAAGGGCAGTTCCAGACCTCCGGGAACGTCCTCTTCTACCTGGCCGCACAGCCCAGCCAGTACGCGCCCATCGCTCAGGGAATCGGCGCGGCGGGTCTCCACCGAGGTGCGGGCTGGCGCCGTCTCATCATCGAGAAGCCGTTCGGCCGCGACTTGGCCAGCGCCCGCGCGCTGAACCGCGACCTCCAGCGGGTCTTCGACGAATCCTCCATCTACCGCATCGATCACTACCTGGGCAAGGAGACCGTCCAGAACATCCTGGCCTTCCGCTTCTCGAACGGCATTTTCGAGCCGCTCTGGAACCGGCGCTACGTCAATCACGTGCAGATCACGGCCGCGGAATCCATCGGGCTGGAGGGCCGCGGCGCCTACTACCAGGAAGCCGGCGCGCTGCGCGACATGATGCAGAGCCACCTCATGCAGGTGTTGGCTACCATCGGCATGGAGCCTCCCACCGTCTACGAGCCGGACGCCGTCCGCGACGAGCGCGCCAAGTTGCTCCGCTCCATCCGCATCCTGAAGCCCGAGGATGTGCCGCTTCACGCCGTGGCCGGACAGTACGGCCCCGCCCGCGTCGGCGGCGAGGAGCAGCCCGGATTCCGCCAAGAGCAAGGCGTAGGCCCCGATTCCCAAACCGATACCTACGCGGCCGCCACCTTCTTTATCGACAACTGGCGCTGGGCCGGCGTGCCGTTCTACATCCGCACCGGCAAGCGGCTCCCCCGCCGGATCTCCGACGTAGCCATCCATTTCAATGCCGCGCCGCTGGCCCTGTTCGCCGCCGCCAACCCGAACTGCCCCTCCCAGACCGCTCCCAATCTCCTGATCGTGCGCATACAGCCGGAGCAGGGGATCTCGCTGCGCTTCCTTTCCAAGCAGCCCGGCGCCGGCATGACGCTGCGCCCCGTGGCCATGGAATTCCAGTACGGCGAGCACTTCGGAACGCGGCGGAATTGGGACTACGAAACGCTGCTGCTCGAGGCCATGGCCGGCGATGGGACGCTCTACATCCGCCAGGATGCGGTGGAGGCCAGTTGGGCGGCCGTGCAGCCGATCCTGGACGACTGGGCGACCCGGCGCTTCGAGTTCCCCAATTACTCGGCCGGCTCCTGGGGGCCGCAGGCCGCCGACGAGATGCTGGCCCGCCGCGGCCACGTCTGGAGGAACCCGTAGTGGAGACCCTCCGCGCCGACCAGATCCTCTCTGAGCTCCGCGATCTTTGGGCCGGGCTCGCCGGGGCGGACGACCCACACGGCGTCGTGCGCGCTTGCGCGATGACTCTGATCGTCGTCGGCGACGACACCCAGGTCGGCGCCACACTGGCGGAGCTGATGCGCGAACATCCGCACCGCGCCATTGTCGTGCGCGTGCGGCCCGGTCCCGCGGCCCTGCTCGAGCACCGCGTGCTGGCGCAGTGCTGGATGCCATCCGCCGGCCGGCAGCAGATCTGCTGCGAGCAGATCGAGATCGCCGCCGCCGAGGGCGGCCTCGCGGACCTGCCGCCCGTGCTGCTCGCGCTCCGCGCGCCCGACCTCCCCGTCGTGCTCTGGCTCCGCGCTGCCCGTCTGTTCGACGTGCTCCGGATCCCCGCTGGCAAGCTCATCCTCGATTCGGCCGCCGCCGCCGAGCCTCTCGCCATGCTCCAGCGCCTGGCCCAGGCCGGCGCCGCAGATGGTCCGGTCGCCGACCTCGCCTGGACCCGGCTCACACACTGGCGCGAGATTCTGGCCCAGGAGTTCGACAACCCCGCTTCCGCGGCTTTGCTTCCGCGAGTCGCCGAGGTGCGCGTGTTCCACACCGGCCAGTCCGTCCCGCCCGAGGCCTGTTATATGGCCGGCTGGGTGCTCTCTGCTCTGGGCCGCCGGGTCGAAGTGCGCTTTGAAGCCGCCGCGGAGGGCGCCATCGAGTTTCGTGGTCCGGGATTTCCCGCCCTTCGGATCTCCGGCTGTGCGCCCCGCGCCGAGGCTAGCCTCCTCAGTGAAGAACTTGGAATCCTGGACCGCGATCCGGTCTATGATAGAGCGTTGCGGCTGGCCGCCAGCCTGGGGTGAGGCGTGGGCATGGAATGGCATTGCTACGGCGACTTGAAGCGCGCCGCCGAAGCCTGCGCCAGCTTCATCGTGGCCCGCCTCGAGGAGGCCCTTTCCGGCAACGAGCACGCCACCCTGGCCGTCTCCGGCGGCGCGACTCCCAAACCTATGTTCGAAGCCCTGGCCGCGCGCCGATTCCCCTGGCGGCGGGTGCACCTGTTCTGGGTCGATGAGCGCGCCGTCCCGCCCACCGATCACCGCAGCAACTACCGGCTGGCGGCCGAGACGCTTCTGATTCCCGCCCAGGTTCCCAATGAGAATATCCACCGCATCCGCGCGGAACTCTTGCGGGATGCCGCGGCCCGCCGCTACGCGGAGGAGATTCGCGACTTCTTCGGCCTGGAGCCGGGCGAAATGCCCCATTTCGACGTGATTCACCGCGGCATCGGGCCGGACGCGCACACCGCCAGCCTGTTCCCCGGCGAGCCGCTCATCGACGACCGCGAGGGGATCGCCGCGGCGGTCCATGTCGACAAGCTGGCCGAGTGGCGCATCACGCTGCTGCCCGGCGTCCTCGAGGCCGCCCGAAATACCGTGCTGCTGGTGGCCGGCGCCGACAAGGCCGAGGCCGTGCGCGCCACTTTCCACGAGCCTTTCGAACCCCGGCGCTATCCCGCCCAACTGGCTTCTTCGCGCGGCCGTCCCGTCACCTGGTTCCTCGACCAGGCCGCCGCCCGCCTGATTGGCCCCGACTGAGCCGCGGGCTACGGTTCCTGCCGCCGGGTCAGCACCGCCGTACCTGAGCTTAGCCCCAGCGAGGCGCCCAATCTGGACGCCGTCCAGTCCACCTCCAGCGAGTTAGACGACAGCAGTTTGAGCCGCACCTCTCCCTTGGCGCCGCCTCCGCCCGTCCAGGCCAGGCGCGGCGCTTCCGAATCCGCTGGCCCACTGAACTGGAACCGTACGTCGGGCGAGATGGCCCGGTCGGCGACCTTGTAGCGTGCCCGGTACCGCCCGCGCAGCACCCCGGCTTCCTCCACGATCACGGCCTCGATGTACTCCGGCAGGTATAGGGCCGAGAGCTCCGCCATCTTCGACTGGGCATAGAACCACGTTCCGGCGTAGGTCGGCTGTGGCGGTGGCGCTGGGGGCGGGGTTACCGCGGTCTCCAGCTTGGCCGTTTCAAGTCCGCTCTCTGCCAATCTGCCCCCTGCGCTCGCTACCTCTGGCGGTTCGGGCAAGGCCCGCTCGGGAGGCGCCGGCGCCACGGCTGGAATCCGCAGGGTCTGGGTCTTCCGCGCGGACGGGTGCGCGACCGGCGGTGGCGCCGGCGTCGCGGGCTGGTTCCGCGGTTCCACGGCGACGATCGCCGCCGGGGCCGCCGCCTTCATCACCCGCCGGTCCGCCGCCGCCTCGCTCACGAAGTACGCCGCCAGCGTCACCGTCCCGACCGCCGCGGCTGCCAGCCAGATCCAGTTGGTGGATCGGGGGCGCCTTTCCGGCGCCGGCTCCGGCGGATAGATGAGCCCCCGGGGCAGGACCTCCAGCAGTTCCCGGTCATAGACCCGGCGCGCGTCGGGATCGGTCAGCAGGTCGCAGATGCCATTCCAGCGCTTCATCTGGCACTCCGCCAGCCGCCGCAGGGTCTCCTCCCGCTGCTGGTCCGGATGTAGCAGGCGCGCTAGCGTCTTGTAGGCTTGCCGGATCTCCTCGGCGGTGGCCGAAGGGGATAGGCCGAGTTCCTCGTAGTAGTTCATCCTACGAGGTTCAGATCGGATGGAGCCCGCCGAAACTTCACACCCGGCGCGAAGGGCGAATCGACGGCGTGGAACAAGTTCAACGCAGGGCGCGTAACCAATACAGAAGCGGGCAAATTCCAGGCACGGGGTATACTTCGGGAAATGCGGAAGGTATCGGGGTTTTCGATCGCGGCCGGCGTGCTGCTGGCGCTGATGGCAGTTCTGGCTGGCGGGGCGGCGCTCCGTGAGTCGGTGACCTTCGACGAGATGGCCCATGTGGGGGCGGGCCTCAGCTATTGGCAGAAGCTGGATTTTCGCATGAACCCCGAGCATCCGCCGCTAGCCAAGGCGCTGGCCGGCCTGCCGCTGGCAGTGCGCGGGACGAGGGCCGATTACAAGAGCATCCAGTGGACCATCTGTGAGCACCCGTTCCCCGGCTACGTGGGGCAATGGGTGTTCGGCGATTGGGTGCTGTTCCATTGGAACGACCCCGTAGCGACGCTAGCCTGGGCGCGGTTTCCGATGCTGCTGCTGACCCTGGTTTTGGGCTGGGTGATGTTCGTCTTCGGACGGCGGTTGGGCGGAGGCTGGGGCGGGCTGCTCGTGCTAGGCCTGTACGCCAGTACGCCGTGCTTCCTGGCGTTCGGCCCGCTGGTGCACACCGACCTGGCGATCGCGCTGTTCTCGCTGCTTACGATCTGGACCTTTGCGGACCTGTACCGCGAACCGAGCCGGCGGCGCGTCTGGATTTTCGCGGCGTGCCTGGCGGGAGCGCTGCTTTCGAAATTCACCGCCGGCCTGTTGCTGCTGGCCTTTCCCGTTTTCGCCCTGATCGCGCGCTGGCTTCCGCTGCCCGGCCAGCCCGCGGGCAAAGAGGAGGCGCGCCTGTGGCGGCGGCCGCGCCGGAGAGCGGTGTGGCGCGGCATTTGGCTGGCCGGGGCGATGGTGTACGTGGTCTACCTGATCCTCTCGTGGAACCAGCCCACCTGGGTGCTGGATCACATTCCCGGTGGCGCTTGGCTGGCCCCGTTGCGGCGCTTGCTGATGCCGGTGTGGGAATACGTGCTGGGGCTGCTATTCGTAGCCGCTGGGGCGAGCCGGCCGACGTTCATCCTGGGCCACGCGTATACGCACGGGGTCTGGTTCTACTATCCGGTTCTGCTGGTCTTGAAATCGCCGCTGGGATTTCTGGCGATGCTCGTGCTAGGTGTGGCGGCGTGGCTGCTGGCCAGGAAGAAACTGGGTAAGCCGATGGGCGTGATTCCGGCCTCGGAGGCGCTGCACTGGCGCGCGTTGTGGGTCGCGCTGATCGTTCTGACGGGCGCGTGCCTGGCGAGCCGGCTGGACTTCAGCATCCGTCACTTTAGTGTTCCCCTGGCGGTGCTGATTCTGCTGCTGGCGCCGCTGCCCGCGACCCTCGAGAAGCTGCGGGCCTCCCGGCCGCGCACGGCGCGAACCCTGCAGGCGCTGGCCGCGGCGGCAGTGGCGAGCTGCCTGGTTGCCGCCTTGCTCGCGTACCCCAATTACTTCCCGTTCATGAATGTGCTGAGTTCGGGACACCCCGCCTATACGCTGGTGAACGATTCCAACGTCGACTGGAATCAGTCGCTGCCGGAGGTCCGGCGCTTCGCCGAGCGGCACGGCCTCCACGATCTGGCGGTGGACGCCTATGGGTTCACCAACCTGGCGTTCGTCGTGCCGGGGGCCCGGCTGTGGGACTGCCAGAAACCCGGGGATCGCGATCGCGGGCAATGGGTAGTGGTGTCGGGGAACATGATTCTGGATGGGCACAACTGCCAGTGGCTGGAGGGGCTTCCGCACGAGGAGATCGCCGGCGGCAGCATGTACGCCTTCCGGCTGCCGGCGCTAATACAGCCCGCGGGCAGCCCAGGCGGCCCGCCCCTCCCCGCGCAGTTCCGGCCGCTTTGGGGGGCGCCGCCGGAATTCGATATGCGCGTGTTATTCCAGGAGCTGTCGGGGAATCCCGACCAGATTCCGGCGGCGATGAAGAAGTTCCAGGAGCGTTACGAGCGGGAGCAGGCCAAGGCCAAGCGGGCAGTGGCCCAGCGGAAGTGAACGGCTGGGTTGTCCGGCAGGTATAATCGAAACTCCGAGGCACATATCCATGAAGATAGCCGGAGTTCAAGTCTCCCACCGGGAAGTGGCGCCAGACACGGTGGTGGTCACCCTCGCCGGGAAGATGATGCTCAGCGACAGCGCCGCCCTGGAGACGGTTATCGTGAACCTTCTGGAGGCGGGCCGGCGCAAGTTCATTGTGGATTTGAGCGGGCTCACGCACATCGACAGCACGGGCATCGGGACGTTCATCGCCAGTCTCGGCAAAGTCAGTCAGGCCGGCGGTGCGCTGGCCATGGCGGGCGCCGGGGGGATGGTGCGGGAGGGCTTCCGCGTCACGCGGCTGGACAAGGTCTTCCGGTTCTTCCCCGACGTCGAGAGCGCCCGCGCGGCTTTGTGAGGCGTCACTCCTCCCGCCAGACTCCGTATAACAGGAGCAACGTTCCACCCAGGCTGGCCGCCAGGAGCAGCATCGGAGCCTGAGGGATACGGATGTGCGGCCAATAGACCGCCGCCAGCACCGCCAGCGCCGCCGCGCCGATTCCGCAGGCGATGGCCTCCATCACACGGATGGGCCGCGTGGCCTTGGCGCCGGCCTCCATGCGCGCGCGCAGACGCGCCTTCCACCAGATCAAGTGCGGATCGGGAAGCGGGCCGCCCGGATCGGCGCCCGCCGCCAGTTCCAGCATCCAGGCTTTCAAATCCAAGTCTTCTCTCTTCTTCACGGCCGAGCCTCGCTGTGGAATCCGTGTTTTCTGAGGATCCCTTCCATTTTCCGCCGCGCGCGATAGAGCAGCACGCGCACGCTTTTCTCACCCACATGGAGAATCGCGCCGATCTCCGAGTGGTCCGCCCCCTCGACGTAGGCCAGCCAAAGCAGGGCACGCTCGCGGACGCCGAGGCGCGCAAACAGCCGTCCCAGGTCCCGCCGAAGGTCCGGATTCCGCGGGGCCGCTTCCAGGGGTTGGGCCGCGCGGGGCCATTTTCTCTGGCGGCTCCGCTCGCGCCAATAGTCCGCGATAAGGTTGGTGGCCGTGCGGTAGAGATAGGACTTGCGTGCGCCCGGCTCGATGCGCGAGTGGCCCAGGAGGCGGATATAGCTCTCTTGGAGAATGTCGTCGGCGTTGTCCGCGCTGGAGGCAACCCGGCAGATGTAGGAACGCAGCGCTCGCGCCGTCTGCCGGTAGAAGGCCTCGAACTCGCCCTGATCCGTCAACTCCATGGAAGCCGCGTCCGCATCTTCGGCGGCGATTTGTTCGAGCGCCGGCTGGGCGCCAGGCATCGCTCAGCTCCTCGCGGGCGGGTCGGCGGGCCCCGGGGCCGGTTTCTCGAGCAGACCCCAGGCTTTGGAGAGCCGGTACGAGACGACTCCCGAGACGATGAAGCCCGCCCCCAGCGCCATGAGCAGGAGAGCCACGCCCGTCAGCTCGCTCTCGTGGATCGCCACAGCGCGCACCAGCAGGAATCCCAACCCGAGCAGGGCGAAAATCACCCCCGTCCGGATCGATTTCAGCACCGGCCGCAGGGGGCTCGTCAACTGGCCCGGCAACTCGCCCATGAGCCTCTGTCCGGTGGGCGTGGCCAGAAACTCGGAGAGATCGTGCGCCGAAGTGAACTTCTCGATCAGCGCCTTTCGAACGGAATTCTTGCTCCGAATCAGGAGTAGAACGAACGTGAGCAGGACCGAGATCACGACGATCGCGAGCAGCCCCGGCATCACTTCGTGGATCGCTTCCAAGGTCATGTGGTCAACCTCCCATTTCCACCGTTAGAACGCTGGAAGGGGCCGAAAGGTTAACACTCATCCGGGGCCGCGGCGGGCATATCGGAGGGAGGGGCCTCGGCCAGCGCCGGCGCGGCCGCGATGCCCCGGTAGATCTCCAACTGGCCGGCGAAGAACCATAGCTTCACTCCGATGCGGCCCAGGATGAAGGCCTGTTGCAGCACCAGGAGCAGGGCCATTGTTAGTGCCTGGCTGGGCGGAAGCGGGAGGCTGGCCGCGTGGCAGGCGAGTGCCAGCACCACCGCGCCGGCCGCTACCAGGGCGTAGGTGGAACTGGTCCGGCCGAAGTTCCGGAAGACCAGCTTGACAGCCTGGAACGCCGCCCGCCGCGAGCGGCGGCTATCCTCCACCACCAGCCAGATCTTGGCGTAGTCGAAGAGCATGTTGACCAGCAACAGTAGCAGAATGGTCAGGCCGGTGCGGAACCAGCCGAAGATCACCAGCGGACGTTCCTCCATCCCGTGGCCCCAGATTTGCTTTCCCAACGCCTTCAGGCCGGCGCCGAGGCCCAGCACGAGCGCGTAGAACAGCCAGGAGGTCAAGGCCAGACGAAGGAGCCTGCCGAAATTCCTGCCGCAGCCTTCGTAGAACAGGCCGGGCCGGTACAGACCGTCCTGGGAGGCGAAGACCGCGATGGCGCCGCCCGCCAGGAACGTGCCGAGCAGCACGTAGCCCAGCGTCACCGCCGCGAGCAGCGCCGGGAACATAAACAGCGGGCGCCAGCCGGCCTCGAGGAGCGCCTCGAGCAGCCACTGGAGGTCGAAGTTGTCGAGCATGCGCTGGGCGTACAGGCTGTGGCCGAGATCGGCATACATCCAGGCTCCCAGCGGCAGCACGATGGCGAGTGCGAAGGCTAGCGTGCAGAGCCAAAACACCAGCAGCATCCGCCGGGCGCGCAGGACAGCCTGCGCCCCAAGCCAGACCGCCTGCAGCGGGGCCGTCACGAGACACCGCCCGCCGCCAGCAGCAGGTTCTGGGTCCAGAACAGCAGGTTGCGCCACCACTTCAGGAGCGGTTTCGCCGCCACGTCCCGCTGGTAGCTGTTGTTGGCGAAATTGACGTCCAGCAGGATCTTGCGGGCCGGATCGACCTCGACCGACTCCACCTCCGCGGGCCGCGTGAAGGTGTACTTCACCCAGCGATACTCGCCGTCCCACTGGCGCTCCTCGACGTGGCCGTCGGTGAAACGAATGCGAATTTCGACCGGCAGAATGGCCTCGCCTTCGCGCTGGATCTTGACCACGGACTCGAACTGTTTGTTCTTTTCGCCAACCTCCCGGCTCTCGACGTCGCCCACTTTGTAGTCCAGCACGCTGGAGCCGTACACGAACTGGCCGAAGAACCGGCTCAAATCCCGTCCGGATACTTCGCTCGCCACCTGGATGAAATCCCGGGTACACGGATGGCGGAAACGCCAGCGCTGAAAGTAAGTGCGCATGATGCGGGCCATCGTTTCCTCGCCCAGGAGGTTCTCCAAAGTGCGGAGGGTTATCCCGGAGCGCGCGTAGGAGTTGATTTCGTAACTCGTTCCGTCGTAGTATTCCCAGGCGTTGCGCAGCAGGCTGTCTTTCTTGGCGCCGGCGAGATACTCCGCGCGATTGATGGCATCCCAACCCGTGCCGGGACCGCTCAGCAATCCACCAAACGACAGGAGAAACTGCGGCCCATACGCCTTATCGAGGACCTTACTAGTGGAGTAAGTATTGAAGCCCTCGTCGAGCCAGGCCTCCTCGAACTCGTTGTTAGCGACCATCCCGTACCAGTATTGGTGTCCGAATTCGTGCACGATCACCATTTCCGGATCGTGCTTGCGCGGGGAAACCCTCCAGCGCGTGCCCGCCGCGATGAAGGTGGGATACTCCATGCCGCCCGCGCCGTCGGCGCCGTAAGGAGGGTCCACCAAAGTGATGGTCGGGTAGGGGTACTTGCCATACCACAGGCCAAAGTACTTCAACCCGGCGGAGAGCGCCTTGAAGTGCCTCTCGATTTGAGACGCATGCTCGGGCTGCATCAGCATGATCATGCGCACCGGCTGGAGGCGCACTTCGCTCTCGGGAAGGCCGAGCAGCCGGGCGGTATCGGCCAACTCGCGGGCACTTACCTCGCGCTCCGGCTCGAAGCGGCGCTCGACGCGCTGGAAGAGCGGCGACGCGGTCCAGACGAAATCGTGGACATTTTCCTGGAGGAAGCGGTAAGTGGCGGTCTTGGCCAGGGGGTCCAGATGGCGGCTCTCCATCACCCCGGTCGCGCCCACCACGTAATCCGCCGGGACGGCGATGGAGACGTCGTAACGGCCGAAATCGGCGTAGAATTCGCTGGTAGCGTGGAACTGGTGGCAATTCCACTGGCCCCGCGTGGCGTAACGCTGGCCCGGTTTTTCCCAGACGCCAATCTTGGGGAACCACTGCGCCACCATGTAGAAGTTCCCGTGGTAGCCGGTGCGTGCGGTGACGTGGGGCAAGCGGGTGCGGAAATCGATCTCGAGGGTGATCGAGCGGCCCGGGCGGACAGGCTCGGCGAGCGCCACCGCCATTACGGTGCGGTCGTCGGCGTTGTCGTCATCCGGATGGATGAAGCGGAGGGCGCCGGTCAAATCGGAGCCACCGGAGATCCGCAGGCGCGACACTTCGATGGAGCCGACCTGGTCGCTCTCCAAGGGGCCGCCGGCTTCGCTCTGAAAGGTGCTCCTGTCGTTGCGGAAGGCGTTCATGTAGAGGTGGAACCGCAGTTCGCGAACCTCATCCGCCGAGTCATTCCGCCAGGTGAGGGTCTCGTGGCCCTGCACCACGCGCAACTGGAGGTCGAGCCGCGCCGAGATCCGGTAATCGACGAGGGGCGCGCTCCCGCCGGCATAGGCGACGGCAGCCGCCAGAGCCGCACACATCCAAAGGCGTTTCCGCATAGCCTTTCCGGAGAATATCACACGCCGGGGGCCGGGAAACGCGCGGGCAAACTTATCCCTTCGGCCCAGTCGATCGCGCTCCGGATGCCGGGTTGCGGCTCCGGAGAGCCACCCCACATCAGGGGTCTACTTGGCGTTACGGTTGGCCGCTCCCGCTGCGGCCTTCAACTCGTTGTTGGCCTGATCGAGCAGATCCTTGGCTTTCGCGGCGTGACCCTCCATGTCCCATTCATTCGCCTTCTGCGCCGCCACGACTTTTTGCCATGCTTGGCGGCTCAACTGCTGCGCCGCCGCGAGATTCGGATGGCGTCCGGCGTTGACATTCTCCTTAGGCTTTTGCGCAACGGCAATGCCTCCAACCATCAGCAGGAACCCAGCAACAACGGCGAGAACACGAGTTTTGATCATGGGACGATTATAGATGGAAAGCGGGACGCTCTGTCAATGGGGAGCGTCGACAGAACTAGCTTGCGGGCCCCGGTGCGGGACGGGATGCCGGGGAGGGGGCACTCCGGTTTGCGGATGGCGGATCGCCGGGAACCTACCGGGCGTTGCGGTTGGCGGCCTCGGCGGCGCGCTTCAACTCCTTGTTGACTTCATCCAGCAGTTCCTTGGCCTTCGCGGCGTGACCATCCATGTCCCATTCATTGGCCCGCTGCGCATCCAGGATCTTTTCCCAGGCCCGGCGGCTCAAATCCTGCGCCTCCGCGAGATTCGGATGGCGGGCCGGATTGATATTCTCCTTCGGCCTTTGGGCCACGGCAATGCCTCCCACGAAGAGCAGGGCACCAGCGACAACGGGAAGAACTCGAGTTTTGATCATCTGCCGATTGTAACGCCAGGATGGAACCCGGCGTCAAGAGATTTGGGGTTGGTTTTTGCCGCGCGGGAAGTCGAAGTGCTAGAATCATTCGGCCGAGGGTTCGGAGAAGAGGGAGAGCTTGGTCAAACGGGCCGCCGCCGGAATCGCGATCGCCATCCTGCTGGTGTATGTGGCGGACGCGGCGTGGGTGCGGCTGCGGATGGCGAGACATCAAGATCCAACCAGCGCGGTCCAGGTGCGGGTGATGCTGGCGGTTCCGCAGAAGAACGGCCGCATCGAGTTCGCGCCGGGCACGACCGAGATCCGGACCTGCATCCACACGCTGTTTCCGCAGCTCGGACTGGCGCCCTGCTGGTACTTGGAGCGGCACACGCGGAAGCAAGTCAACTTCTGAGGCGCGCCTGGGAGAGCGCCGGCCGGGCCGGCAAACCTGCATAATAGAAAGTATTGGTTGAAGAGACATGGACGAGCCCCACTCAACGATATTCGAACGGGAGCGAAGAGAAGCTGGCGTGACCTCCGGCGATGGCTCTCCCAAGGCGCCGAGACCGCGCCACCACGGCTGGATCTGGCTGCTGGTCCTGCTGGCGGCGGCCGCCGGCGTTTACTACGTGTGGCCGAAGCGAGCCGTACCTCAGACCTCCGCGCCGGCCGCTGGAACGACGGCTGGCGGACGAGCCGGGCGGGGAGCGGGCGTTACTCCGGTGGTGGTGGTGAAGGCGCAAACGGGCTCGATCGGAGTGTACTTCGACGGCCTGGGCGCGGTGACCCCGGTCTATACGGTGACGGTGCGAAGCCGGGTGGATGGCGAGTTGATGGCGGTCCACTATCAGGAGGGCGAGTTCGTCGAGAAAGGCGCTCTGCTGGCCGAGATCGACCCGCGGCCGTACCAGGTGCAGCTCACGCAGGCGCAGGGGCAACTGGCGCGGGATCAGGCGCTGCTCGACAACGCGCGCATCGACCTGGCGCGCTACGAGACGCTGATCAAGCAGAACGCGGTTCCGGAGCAGCAACTGGTGACGCAGAAAGCGCTGATCGAGCAGTACCAGGGCGCCATACAGACGGACCAGGGCGCCATCGATAGCGCCAGGCTGAATCTCACTTACAGCAAGATCACGGCGCCGATCGCGGGGCGAATCGGCTTGCGGCTGGTGGATCCCGGCAATATCGTTCACGCGACCGACACCAACGGGCTGCTGGTGATCACGCAACTGCAGCCCATCAGCGCGATCTTCACGATCGCCGAAGATCAGCTCCCGGTGGTCATCCGCAAGATGCAGGCGGGGGCCCATCTGCGGGTGGACGCCTACGATCGGGACATGACGACCAAGCTGGCGTCGGGAACGCTGGCCACGATCGACAACCAGATCGATCAGACTACGGGCACGCTTAAGCTGAGGGCGAACTTCGACAACTCGAGGAACGAGTTGTTCCCCAACCAGTTCGTGAACGCGCGGCTGCTGGTGGAACAGAAGACCAGCGTGACGCTGATTCCCACCGCGGCGGTGCAGCGCAACAACCAAATGACCTATGTCTGGCTGGTAAAGCCGGATTCGAGCGTCACCGTGCAACAGATCGGGATCGGCGTGAGCGAAGGCATTCAGACGGAAGTCACCTCCGGCCTCCAGCCGGGCGACGTGGCGGTCATGACCGGCGTCGACAAGCTTCAGGAAGGCACCAAGGTGAATGCGCAGTTGGAAGGCGCCAGAGGCAACCGGAATCAGGCCGGCGCAGCGAGTCCGGCGAACCAGCCCGCGGCGGCCAAGCCGAACACGGGCCAGGGAGCGGCCCGCGGGGCCGGCGGCGGCAAGGGGAGGCCACAGCAACCCCAGTGAGCCCGTCGCGCATCTTCATTCTCAGGCCGGTCGCCACCACGCTGTTGATGGTGGCCATCCTGCTGGTCGGCGCGGTGGCCTATAAGCAGTTGCCGGTCTCGGCGCTGCCGGAGATCGACTACCCGACCATCCAGGTGACGACGTTCTATCCGGGGGCCAGCCCGGACGTGATGGCTTCGTCGGTGACGTCACCGCTGGAACGCCAGTTCGGACAGGTGCCCGGGCTCAAGCAGATGACTTCCACGAGTTCCACGGGCAGCTCCATCATCACGCTGCAATTCAACCTGAGCCTGAACATCGACGTGGCGGAACAGGAAGTGCAGCAGTCGATCAACGCCTCGGGGACGTATCTGCCGGCGGACCTGCCGACGCCGCCGATCTATAGCAAGGTCAACCCGGCCGACACGCCGATCCTGACGCTGGCGCTTTCCTCGTCGTCGCTGCCGCTATCGAAAGTGGAAGACCTGGCGGATACGCGCCTGGCGCCGAAAATCAGCCAGTTGCCGGGCGTGGGGCTGGTGTCGATCAGCGGGGGCCAGAAGCCCGCGGTCCGGATTCAAGCGAATCCGACGGCGCTGGCGGCGCGCGGGCTGAACATGGAGGATCTGCGGAGCGCGCTGATCGCGGCCAACGTCAACCAGGCGAAAGGCAATTTCGACGGGCCGCACCAGTCCTACCAGATCGGGGCGAACGATCAGTTGATGTCGAGCGCGGACTACCAGCCGCTGGTGATCGCTTACCGGAACGGCGCTCCGGTGAAGCTGGCGGAAGTGGCCGACGTGGTGGACGACGTGGAGAATGTGCGCCAGGCGGCGTGGATGAACACGACGCCGGCGGTGATCCTGAACATCCAGCGGCAGCCGGGCGCGAACATCATCTCGGTGGTGGACCGCATCAAGAAACTGCTCCCGCAGCTGACGCTGACCTTGCCCTCGTCGGTGGACGTGCGGATTCTGACCGACCGGACCACCACCATCCGGGCGTCGGTGAAGGACGTCCAGTTCTCGCTGCTGCTGACGGTGGCGCTGGTGGTGATGGTCATCTTCCTGTTTTTGCGCAACCTCTCGGCCACCACCATTCCGAGCGTGGCGGTTCCTCTGTCGCTGATCGGGACGTTCGCGGTGATGTACCTGCTGGGCTACAGCCTGAACAACCTCACGCTGATGGCGCTCACCATCTCGACGGGATTCGTGGTGGACGACGCGATCGTGATGATCGAGAACATCGTGCGCTACATCGAGCAGGGGGAGACGCCGATGCGGGCGGCGCTGAAAGGCGCGGCGCAGATCGGGTTCACGATCGTGTCGCTGACCATCTCGCTGATCGCGGTGCTGATCCCGCTGCTGTTCATGGGCGATATCGTGGGGCGGCTGTTCCGGGAATTCGCGGTGACGCTGGCGGTCACGATTCTGGTCTCGGCGGTGGTCTCGCTGACGCTGACGCCGATGATGTGCTCGAGACTGCTGAAGCACACCCCCGAAGCCAACCAGACGCGGCTGTTCCGGGTCACGGAGGGCGGGTGGAATGCGGTGCTCCATCTGTATGACCGGACGCTGAAGGTGGTGCTGCGGCATCAATTCACGACGCTCGTGGTGGCCATCTCGACCCTGGTGCTGACCATCTATTTGTACGTAGTCATCCCCAAGGGATTCTTCCCGATCCAGGACACGGGCGTGATTCAGGGGATCTCGGAAGCGGCGCAGACGGTCTCTTTCCCCCAGATGTCGAGCCAGCAGCAGCGCCTGGCGAAGATCATCCTGAAAGATCCGGCGGTGGAGAGCCTGTCGTCGTTCATCGGGATCGACGGAACGAATACGACGATGAACAGCGGTCGAATCCTGATTAACCTGAAGCCGCTGGATCAGCGGGAACTATCGGCCAGCGACGTGATCCGGCGGCTGCAGCCCAAACTGGCCGGAGTGGCGGGCATCACGCTGTTCATGCAGCCGGTGCAGGACATCTCGGTGGAGGACCGGGTGAGCCGCACGCAGTTCCAATACACGCTGGAAGACCCCAGCGCGGACGAACTGAACGTGTATGGCCCGCAGATGCTGGAGCGCCTGCAGCGGGAGCCGGCGCTGCGGGACGTGGCGAGCGACCAGCAGGTGCAGGGCTTGCAGGCCAGGCTGGTCTTCGACCGCTCCACGGCGTCGCGGCTGGGGATCACCTCGGCGTCGATCGACCAGGCGCTCTACGACTCCTACGGCCAGCGGCAAATCTCGACCATCTTCACGCAGCTCAACCAGTATCACGTGGTGCTGGAGGTGAAGGAGCCGTTCCGGACCACGCCGGAAGACCTGCGGGAGTTGTTCATTCGGACGGGCATGGGTTCCTCGAGCAGCAGCGGACTAGTGAGCGGCGGAGGCGCGGCGACGCAGGTCTTCGGAGCTTCGAGCGCCTCGGCGGCGGCTCTGAACGCGAACATCTCGACGACTGGCGGGGCCAGCGGGAGCATCGCATCCAGCGCGGTGTTTGGCGCCACGCCCGGATCCGCCAGCGTATTCCAGAACGGGGGACAGGTGCCGCTGGCCGCGTTCACGCACCTGGAAACCCGGACGGTTCCCATCGCGGTGAACCACCAGGGACAGTTCCCGGTGGTGACGCTGTCGTTCAACCTGGCTCCGGGGGCCTCGCTGGGAGACGCGGTGCAGGCGGTGAACCGGGTAAAGCAGGAGATCGGCATGCCGCCCAGCGTGCAGGGGGACTTTCAGGGCACGGCGGAAGCGTTCCAAACGTCGCTGGCCAACGAACCGATCCTGATCCTGGCCGCGCTCATCGTGGTCTACATCGTGCTGGGGGTGCTGTACGAGAGCTATATCCACCCCATCACGATCCTGTCGACGCTGCCTTCGGCGGGGGTGGGCGCGCTGCTGGCGTTGATCCTGTGCCGGAACGATTTCAGCGTGATCGCGCTGATCGGAATCGTGCTGCTGATCGGAATCGTGAAGAAGAACGCCATCATGATGATCGACTTCGCGCTGGATGCGGAGCGCAAGGAGGGGCTGGCGGCGATCGATGCGATCTACCAGGCCTGCCTGCTGCGGTTCCGGCCGATCATGATGACCACCATGGCCGCGCTGCTGGGCGGGGTGCCGCTGGCGCTGGGCACGGGCACGGGATCGGAGCTGCGGCGTCCGCTGGGGATCACCATCGTGGGCGGCTTGATCCTGAGCCAGCTTCTGACCCTGTATACGACGCCGGTGATTTACCTGTACTTCGACCGGCTGGGGCGGAGGCTATCGCGCGGACGCGCCGCCGCACCGGGGGCGGAGCCGGAGCCGGTTCCGGCGGAGTGATCGATGAACATCTCGGCGCCCTTCATCCACCGTCCGGTCGCCACCACGCTGCTGACGATCGCCATTGCGCTCTCGGGCGCGGTGGCGTTCCGGGTGCTGCCGGTATCGCCGCTGCCGCAGGTGGATTTTCCGACCATCTCGGTGGGGGCGGGCCTGCCGGGGGCCAGCCCGGAAACGATGGCCTCGTCGGTCGCCACGCCTTTGGAGCGGCAATTTAGCCGGATCGCCTCGGTGACCGAGATGACGTCGTCGAGTTCGCTGGGCTCGACGAGCATTACCCTGCAGTTCGACCTGAACCGGGATATCGACGCCGCGGCGCGCGACGTCCAGGCGGCGATCAACGCGGCGCGCGGCTACCTGCCGACGAACCTTCCGAGCAACCCCGGTTACCGCAAGGTCAACCCGGCCGACTCGCCGATCTTCATGCTGGTGCTGACCTCGCCGGTGCTCACCAAGGGGCAGATGTACGACGCGGCCTCGAGCATCATGGCGCAGAAACTGGCGCAAGTGCCCGGCGTGGGGCAGGTGATCGTGGGCGGCAGCTCGCTGCCCACGGTGCGCATCGAGCTGAATCCGGCAGTGATGAACAAATACGGGATCGGCTTCGAGCAGGTGCGCAACGTGTTGAGCGGCGCCAACGCCAACACGCCTAAAGGCCACTTCGCGGACGAGCACCGAGTTTGGGAGATTGGCGCCAACGATCAGATTTTCAAGGCCTCCGACTACGAACCCCTGGTGGTGGCCGCGCACAACGGCACGGTGGTGCGGATCGCCGACATCGGACGGGCGGTGGCCTCGACCGAGGACATCCGGAATGCGGGCTACGCCAACGGGAAGCCCTCGGTGCTGATCATCCTGTTCCGGCAGCCGGGGGCCAACATCATCGACACGGTGGACCATGTGCGGGATTTGTTGCCGCAGTTGAAGGCGGCGATCCCGCAATCGATCGACCTGGCGGTGGGCATGGACCAGACGATCACCATCCGCGCTTCGGTGCGCGACACGGAGAGGACGCTGCTCATTTCGGTGCTGCTGGTGGTTCTGGTGGTGTTCGTCTTTCTGCGGGACGTGCGGTCGACCCTGATCCCCAGCGTGGCGGTTCCCATTTCGCTGATCGGAACGTTCGGAGTGATGTACCTGTGCCATTTCAGCCTGGACAATCTGTCCCTGATGGCCCTGACCATCTCGACCGGATTCGTGGTGGACGACGCCATCGTGGTGATCGAGAATATCACCCGTTATCTGGAGCAGGGCATGCATCCGTTCGCGGCGGCGCTGAAGGGGGCCAGCGAAATCGGTTCCACCGTGGTCACGATGAGCGTTTCGCTGGTGGCGGTGTTCATCCCGCTGCTGCTGATGGGCGGGATCGTGGGCCGGCTGTTCCGGGAATTCGCGGTCACTCTTTCGGTGGCCATTGGCGTCTCGATGCTGGTTTCGCTGACGGCCACGCCGATGATGTGCGCCCACCTGCTCAAACAGCACACCGTTCATGGAGGGGTTTACCGGTTGACCGAGCGGGCCTTCAATCGGATCGTGAACCTGTATGGGCGGGCGCTGACCGTGGTGCTGCGGCACTCGTTCGTCACGCTGATGGTTCTGCTGACGACCATCGGCCTGAATTTCTATCTGTACATCCACGTTCCCAAGGGCTTCTTCCCGCAGCAGGATAACGGACGGCTGATGGGCGCCATCATGGCCGACCAGGACACCTCCTTCCAGTCGATGGATGGCATCCTGCGGAGGATGGTCAATATCGTGGCCGCCGATCCGGCGGTGGACATGGTGAACGGTTTCACGGGCGGAGGCATCGTCAACACGGCCCGCATGTTCGTGTCGCTCAAGCCGCTGGCGGAACGCGGGATCACGGTCGATTACGTGATCGCCCGGCTGCGGCCGAAGCTGGCGCGGGTGCCCGGAGCGACGCTTTACCTACAGGCCGGGCAGGACATTCGCGTGGGCGGGCGCATGAGCAACGCTCAGTACCAGTTCACGATGCGGGGCGACAACCTGGCGGACCTGACGAACTATGCGCCGGCGATGCTCAAGGAACTGCGGGGCGCGCCCTCGATCACCGACCTGAGCAGCGACCAGCAGAACCGGGGACTGCAGGCGCTGCTGGAGTACGATCGCGAGACGGCGGCGCGGTTCGGCATTTCGTCGCAACTGATCGACTCCACGCTGTACGACGCGTTCGGCCAGCGGCAGGTCTCGACCATGTACACGTCGCTGAATCAGTACCACATCATCATGGAGGCGGCGCCGGAGTTCTGGCAGAATCCGTTGTTCCTGAGGGACATCTACGTGCGGAGCCCGAATGGGCAAGCGGTGCCGCTCGGCGCATTTACGCACTATGCGCCGGCGACCGCGCCGCTCTCCGTCACGCACCAGGGACTGTTCCCGGCAGTTACCCTGTCCTTCAATCTCGCGCCGGGCGTGGCCCTGGGGGACGCCGTGGACGCGATCTATGCGCGCGCCCAGAAGGTGGGGCTTCCCCAGACCATCCAGATCGGCTTTTCGGGGACCGCGCAGGCGTACCAGGACTCGCTGGGCAGCGAGCCGCTGTTGATCGCCGCAGCTCTGGCCGCGGTTTACATCGTGCTGGGGGTGCTGTATGAGAGCTACATCCACCCGGTCACGATTTTGTCCACGCTGCCCTCGGCGGGGGTGGGCGCTCTGCTGGCCCTGATGCTGACGAAGACCGACCTGAGCGTTATCGCGATCATCGGCATCATCTTGCTGATCGGCCTGGTGAAGAAGAACGCCATCCTGATGATCGATTTCGCCCTGGCCGCGGAACGGCAGGAGGGCAAGAACTCGCACGATTCGATCTTCGAGGCCTGCCTGCTTCGGTTTCGCCCGATCATGATGACCACCATGGCCGCGATGCTGGGCGCTCTGCCGCTGGCCCTGGGCAGGGGCGTGGGCTCGGAGTTGCGCCGCCCGCTGGGAGTTGCGATCATCGGCGGTCTGATCCTGAGCCAGGCGCTCACGCTGTTCACGACGCCGGTGGTGTATCTGTATTTCGACCGGCTCCAGCATTGGTGGTATCGCATCCGGAACCGGCGGCCGCCAGAGTTGGAGCCGTTCGGTGCGGAGAATGGAGTGGGGAGTGAGAAGTGATTGCCGAGTTTCGCGAAGCGGCGCGGCGCTTGCCGTGGCGCTGGCGCTGGCGTCGAGCGCGTGCATGGTCGGACCCAAGTACCAGCGTCCGGCCGCGCCGGCCCCGCCGGCATTTAAGGAGGCTCCTCCCGCCGGCTGGAAGGAAGCGCAGCCTAACGACGGCGCCCTGCGCGGCAACTGGTGGGAGATCTACGGCGATGCGGCGCTGAATGCGCTGGAGGAGCGGATCAGCGTCTCGAACCAGAACGTGCTGGCGGCCGAAGCGCAGTATCGGGCGGCTAAGGACGCCGTTCGCTCGGCGCGATCCGCGCTCTATCCCACCGTATCGGCGGGCGCGGCGATCGCCACTTCGAGATACCGGAGTACGGGACAGACCAACAGCTTTCAAATCCCGGGCCTCGACTTCTCGTACCAGGCCGACGTGTGGGGAAGCATCCGGCGCACCGTGACGGCGAGCGCGGAGACCGCGCAGGCCAGCGCGGCCCAACTCGAGAATGCCCGCCTGTCGCTGCAGGCCGAACTGGCCATCGACTACTTCGAGCTGCACGGCCTGGACGGCGATATGGGCGTGTTCGAGCACACCGTAAAGTCGTACGAAGAGTATCTGACGCTGACCAAGAACCGGTTCGCCGGCGGCGTGGCGAGCGGCGCCGATGTGGCGCAGGCCGAGACGCAACTGGACACCGCCCGGGCGCAACTGACCGATTTCGGAGTGGCTCGGGCGCAGTACGAGCACGCCATCGCCATGCTTACCGGACGGCCTCCCTCGGAGCTGAGCATCGAGCGGCGGTTGCTTACGGCCCCGCCCCCGCCGATTCCCTTGGCCGTGCCTTCGGCGCTGCTGGAGCGGCGGCCGGACATTGCCAACGCGGAACGGCAGATGGCCGCGCAGAACGAGCAGATCGGGATCGCGAAGGCGGCGTTTTATCCATCCGTCGGCATTGGCGGCTCGGCGGGCTTGCAGGGGACGAGCCTGCTGAACGTCTTTAGCTGGCCGAGCCGCTTCTGGTCGCTGGGTCCGAGCGCCTCCCAGTTGATCTACGACGCGGGGCGCCGCCGGGCGATCCTGCAACAGCAGCAGGATCTGTTCGACGCGAGCGTGGCCAGCTACCGGCAGACCGTGCTGACTGCGTTCCAGCAGGTGGAAGACGCTTTGTCCGCGCTGCGGATACTGGAGAGCGAGTCGGACCAGGTCAGACAGGCCGTGGACGCCGCGCAGCGATCCTTGGACATCTCGACCGACCAGTACAAGGCCGGAGTGGTCAGCTACCTGGATGTCATCACCGCGCAAACCTTCCTGCTGCAGAATCAGCGGACCGCGGTGGATCTGCTGGCGCGGCGCCTGACCGCCAGCGTGCAGCTTATCGAGGCCCTGGGCGGGGGATGGAACGCGTCGCAGCTCCCATCGGTGGAGAGCCTCAAAGCGCGCTCGCACTGAAGGGGGGTAGCGCGACCGGTGGAGGGCGCCGCAATTTCTTTTGCCGCGCGGGTAGAACTGGGCCTATAGTGTAGTCAGGGGATTGCTGGATGAGCTCAGTGGCGGCGGAAGTGACACTCAAGCGAAGGTGGGGCCTCTACGAGGTCTACATCGGCAAGAAACTGGTCATGGCGGCCAGCGGGGTGGTCCTGGCGCTGTACATTTTCGGCCACCTGGCGGGCAACCTTCAGATCTACGCGGGGCCGGAACAACTGAACGCGTACGCCGGTTTCCTGCACGCGCATACGAACCTGTTGTGGGTGGCGCGGACGGTGATGATTGCCGCGGTGGGGCTGCACGTCTGGTCGAGCTTTCTGCTGTGGCTGGATAAGAGGCGGGCACGGCCGATCGGCTACGTAAAGAAAGACGACGTTCCGGCCTCCTACGCCTCGCGGACGATGATGTGGAGCGGCCCCATCGTGGGGGCGTTCGTGGTGTTCCACATCCTGCACCTGACGGCCGGCGTGGCGCCCGGGCTGGCGCTGCGGGAGCCGGTGGAAGGACGGTACTTCGCCTACCAGAACGTGGTGAGCGGGTTCCAGCATCCGGTGGTGGCGCTGGCCTACGTGGTGGCGATCGCGCTGCTAACCATGCACCTGTATCACGGCCTGTGGAGCATGTTTCAATCGGTGGGGATCAGCCATCCGCGTTACACGCCGGTGCTGAAACGCACGGCTCACGCGGTCTCGATCCTGGTGGCGGCGGGTTACATCTCGATTCCCGTCTCCGTGACGTTGGGTTTGGTGAAATGATGGAACTCAATTCCAAGGTCCCGAGCGGCCCCATCCAGCAGGCCTGGGAACGCCGCAAATTCGAACTGAAGCTGATCAACCCGGCCAACAAGCGGAAGTACACGGCGATTGTGGTGGGATCGGGCCTGGCGGGCGCCTCGGCCGCCGCGACGCTGGGCGAACTGGGGTACAACGTGCAGTGCTTCTGCTTCCAGGATTCGCCGCGCCGTGCGCACTCGATCGCGGCGCAGGGCGGCATCAACGCGGCCAAGAACTACCAGAACGACAGCGACAGCGTTTACCGGCTGTTCTACGACACGGTGAAGGGCGGCGACTTCCGGTCGCGGGAGCACAACGTGTACCGGCTGGCCGAGGTGAGCCTGAACATCATCGACCAGTGCGTGGCGCAGGGGGTGCCGTTCGCGCGCGAATACGGGGGAACGCTGGATAACCGCTCGTTCGGGGGCGCGCAGGTTTCGCGCACCTTCTACGCGCGCGGCCAGACGGGGCAGCAACTGCTGCTGGGGGCCTACCAGGCGCTGCTGCGACAGGTGGCCACCGGGCAGGTGGCGATGCACACGCGGCACGAGATGCTGGACCTGGTGACGATCGACGGGCGGGCGCGCGGGATCGTGACGCGGGATCTGATCGGCGGCCAGATCGAATCGTGGGTGGGCGACGCGGTGGTGCTGGCCACCGGCGGCTACGGCAACGTCTACTACCTGTCCACCAACGCCAAGGGATGCAATGCGACCGCCATCTGGCGGGCGTATAAACGCGGCGCGCTGTTCGCCAATCCGTGCTTCACGCAGATCCATCCGACGTGCATCCCGGTGACCGGCGATTACCAGTCCAAGCTGACGCTGATGAGCGAGTCGCTGCGCAACGACGGCCGCATCTGGGTGCCTAAGCGGAAGGGCGACACGCGGGCTCCGAACGAGATTCCCATGGACGAGCGGGACTACTTCCTGGAGCGGAAGTACCCGGCGTTCGGCAACCTGGTGCCGCGGGACGTGGCCTCGCGCAACGTGAAGGCGGTGTGCGACGAGGGGCGCGGCGTGGGCCAGAGCGGCTACGGAGTCTACCTGGATTTCCGGAGCGCGCTCAAACGGCTGGGCCGCGAGGTAATCGACGAGCGGTATGGGAACCTGTTCGAGATGTACGGGCGGATCACGGGCGAGGACCCGTACACGGCGCCCATGCGGATCTACCCGGCCAGCCACTACACCATGGGCGGGCTGTGGGTGGATTACAACCTCATGAGCACCATCCCCGGGTTGTATGTGATCGGGGAAGCGAACTTTTCCGACCATGGGGCGAACCGGCTGGGCGCCAGCGCCCTCATGCAGGGCCTGGCGGACGGCTACTTCATCCTGCCGTGCACCATCGGCGACTACCTGGCGACGGCCAAGCTCGAGAAGATGGATGCCGGCCACGCCGCGTTCCGCTCCGCCGAGGCCGAAGTGGCCGCGAACACCAGGCGCCTGCTGGATATCCGGGGCACGCGGTCGGTGGATTCCTTCCACCGCGATCTGGGCGGGGTGGTTTGGGAAGACTGCGGCATGACGCGGACGGCCGAGGGACTGCGCCAGGCGCTGGCCAGGATTCCCGAGCTGCGCGAGCGGTACTGGAAGGATGTGCGCGTGCTGGGCCAGGGGGAGGATTTCAACCAGTCGCTCGAGAAAGCCGGGCGGGTGGCGGATTTCCTGGAACTGGCCGAGTTGATGTGCCGGGACGCGCTGGAGCGCAAGGAGAGCTGCGGCGGCCATTTCCGCGAGGAGTACCAGACCCCGGAGGGCGAGGCGCTGCGCAACGACGCCGAGTATTCCTACGTGGCGGCGTGGGAGTTCCAGGGGGCGGGGAAGGCCCCGGCCCTGCACCAGGAACCCCTGCAATTCGAATACGTGCTTCCATCGCAACGGAGCTACAAATGAACCTCACTCTGCACGTGTGGCGGCAGAAGAATGCGAGCGATCCGGGCCGTATGGTGCGCTACCAGGCGACGGACGTCAACGAGCACATGTCGTTCCTGGAGATGCTGGACGTGGTGAACGAGGGGTTGATCGGCAAGGGCGAGGAGCCCATCGCCTTCGACCACGATTGCCACGAGGGCATCTGCGGCATGTGCGGATTCATGATCGACGGAGTGGCGCACGGGCCGCAGCGCGGCACCACCATCTGCCAGCTCCACATGCGCTATTTCAAGGACGGCGACGAGTTGTACCTGGAGCCGTGGCGGGCGCGGGCGTTTCCGGTGATCAAGGACCTGGTGGTGGACCGCAGCGCCTTCGACCGCATCATCGCGGCGGGCGGTTATGTGTCGGTGCGAACCGGCAGCGCACCGGAGGCGAACTCCATCCCGATTTCCAAGGAGCGGGCCGAACTGGCCATGGACGCGGCCGCCTGCATCGGCTGCGGAGCCTGCGTGGCCATGTGCCCCAACGGGTCGGCGGCGCTGTTCACGGGCGCCAAAATCGCGCACCTGGGCCGGCTGCCGCAAGGCGAGCCCGAGCGCGACCGGCGGGCCCTCGCGATGGCGGTGCAGATGACCAATGAGGGTTTCGGGCACTGCACCAACATCGGGGAGTGCGAGGCGGTCTGCCCGAAGCAGATCAAGCTGGACGTGATCGCGCGGCTGCATAGGGACTTCCTGAAGGCGGCGCTGATACCCTGAGCGGCCTTGGTGGGGGGGGGGGGGGGGGGGGGGGGGGGGGGGGGGGCGGGGCGGGGGGGGGGCCGCCCCCCCCCCCCCGCCGCGTTTGGTGGTGTGGTTCCGTGCGTGGGTCGGCATCGGGCGGCCGGGGTGTCGGTGTGCCTGTCGCGGTGGTTCACGCTGTCGGCGGACAGGT
>JBKQQG010000043.1:0-2720 GCA_052144455.1 Bryobacteraceae bacterium | reverse complement strand
GGTTCCCAGGTGCGTGAAGCGGTCGGCCATACTCTGCCGTCCGACTTGTATGATCCCGGAATTGGGCAGCACCGCAACCACGAACCAGCACCAGCCCACCAGCAGCCAGGGCCGGCGTTTCCGTTGCATGATCGTTAGCGCCGTGATCGCGGCGAGGAGAATCACGGAAACGGCGACCGCTGCGGCTGGCCAGTCGCGCCGGTAGGGGTAGAAGCAGGCGAGGTCCACCGGCCAGAGAACCTTCCCCAGATAGCGCGCGTAGGAAACCGCGGCGGTGGCGAGCCGTGCGCCCAGGGGCACATCCGCTAGGTAGCGGATTGCGCCCGCCCGCACCTGTCCGACCACGGTAAGCGCGGTTACGGCCGCCGCCATCGCCGCCAGCGGAAGCTTTTCCGCAACCAGGCGAACGAGCTTCGCGTCGCGCCGTCGCGGCCAGAAATCGAAAAGCAGAAGAACGATAGGCAGACTGACCGCGGCCGGCTTCGACATCAGCGCCAGCGCGCCGCACGAGAGCCAGGCGGCGTAGCGGGCGCGCGAGGGCCGCTCCACGTAGCGGAGATAGGTCGCAATCGTGGCGAGAAAGAAGAGGGCGCACAGAACGTCCTTGCGCTCGGCGATCCAGGCGAAGGATTCGACGCGCAGCGGGTGCAGCGCCCAAAGCAGGCTGCCCGCGGCGGCTGCGAACGCGCCCAGCCCCAGGCGAAGCAGGATCAGGCACAGCACTCCGGCCGCCAGCGCGTGGAGCAGGACGCTCGTGAAGTGATGTCCGGCCGGATTCGAGCCGTACAGCTCGATGTCGAGCTCGTGGCTGAGCCAAGCCAGCGGATGCCAGTACAGCGTTTCGACGGTGGTGAAGGCGAACGCGACGGACCGCGCCGTGAGCCCCTCGGCCGCGATTTGGTTTCGGAGGTAGAGATGGTCGTCGAAGTAAACGAAGGCGTTGCCCGTGGCCGGTAGGGCGACGAGGAGCACCAGGACGAACACCGCCGCGGCCGCCACGGCTCCGAGGCGCCGGTTGACACCCGCGCCGGAGAAGCTGGCCTTCGGCCCCGCAGCGCGGTGCTTCCTGCCTGGTGCGCGCATCGGTCCGGCCAGAGTCAAAAGCAGCCACCATCACAAGCGAATCGCATACACGCTCCAACTCCTGAAACCGCCCCAGCATCCGGCCTCAGCGTTCCTGATCTGGTTTCGGTGCGGCGCCGTCGGCTCTCGGCAATTCGATGGTCACGCTCTGGTCCACAAATCCCTTGGGACATGCGAGAACTCTCGATGTGTCCCGAAACCCGGTCGCTTTCACAACGGCCGTCCTGGTGGCGCCGGTGGGCACGGACAAAAAGATCCGCCCGAATCGGTCGACCTCCCGATCCTCCCAACTATCAAAAGACACGACGCTGCCGGGAACGGGAGCGCCTCCGGCATCGCGAACCTTGACGAAGAATCTGCAGCCGTTCCAGGGAACACTCTCCCCCAGGTTGACAAAGGGATCCCACATCACTCGCAGATCCAGCGTCTCCCTCCAGAACAGCCGAAGATCCTTGACGACTACCTGCGCAAAGCCGTCGAACCCGACGACAACCTCGAACGGCTCCGGGTCTACATCGCAAATTTCCACCTTCCCCACCTTCGTCCAGAAGGTACGCCATACCTTTCCATCCTTTGAAGCCACGATCTTGATCGGCAGAGGGGCGTTGGTGAGTAAGGTTTGCCCAGTGTATCCCAGGAGAGTTATCCGCAGCGCGCAGAACTCCGGTTCCTTCTGTGGCTGAGCAATGAGAGCCTGCGCCCCAAGAGCGCTAATTGCAATCGAAGTAGCTATTAGTTGAAGCAGTTGTCCCATATATTTGTGTTGTACTGCTGTGTCGTTACACCGCTGGTCCCGCCGTGCTGCTGGGTGAAGACATGGCCCAGCTCGTGGAGAATGATTAGGTCCACAAACTGCTGGGCGGTCATGCTGGCCGCGCCGACCTGTTGGGCCATCCCCGTAAGGGCAGTATAGGTGGTCAGCCCCCCAATTCCGACGGCCGGAGTGGAGTTGGGGTTGGTCCAGTTCACAGCACTGTTCAGGGTGATAATGTTAGGGTTGGTCGGAGTTATAGCAATTGTATCGGCCAAGTTTGGCCCCCCCGGAAGGGGCTGACCGTCAGCGCCCAACTGGATCATCCCCAGGTTGGCCTCCGTGACGGTGGTGCCTTCCAGCACGTCCGCCACTTCGTCCGGGTCGTTTAGGCCGGTGACCGCGTCCGCGCAGTCTGGGTGGTCCGGATCCGTCAATATGTCCACGACCGCACTAATGGCAGCACTAATATTGAGCGCGAGGCCGGCGACACCGGTCGCCGTAACGAAACCTGGCCCGAGCGTCTGCTGCGCCTGAGCGACGGTGTCGGCGGGATCATTCAGGTAGCAGCCGAACATGTTGCCGATCGTTTGGCCCACCACATCAACGAGCATACAGTCGGCCAAACCGCCCGGATCATTACCGTTGATAGGGTCGCCCTCCACGTACGCATACCGGTTCCAACTCCCCGGATCCTTGGGACCACCGCTGGCCTTATACGGGTCCGCCGTCGTAAACCTCCCAATCTGGCTCGCGTAATACCGGTTCTGCGCGTAGTCCAGCCCCGTCGCCGAGTCCCGCGTATACGTCGCGAACTTCTGCGTGTCGTTCCCCGTCGGCGTCTCCTCCTCCCCGTACGGCTGATAATACGCCGCCCCCGTGTACT
>JBKQQG010000042.1:0-10190 GCA_052144455.1 Bryobacteraceae bacterium | reverse complement strand
ATGTGCTTCGAAGAGTTGGCCGGCGCCCCCTGCCAGGTCGTCTTGTCGACCGGAGGTAATTTCCGGAGCGGGCTCCTGGGGCCCGCACCGGAAAACTTCATCGTGCGCGCTTCTGTGCCGCAGGTCGAACTCCTGCGGCGCTGTGCCGCATTCGTCACTCATGGAGGAATGAACGGCGTCCAGGAAGCGTTGTACTACGGTGTCCCGATGGTGGTGGCGCCGCAGGGGGCCGATCAGTTCTGGATCTCCGCCCGCGCCTCGGAACTGGGGGCTGCCGTGGTGCTGGGTGGGATGCAATCGGGAGCCATCCGCGATGGCGTCGCCAGGATCCTCTCCAGCACATGTTACGCTGCCGCCGCGACACGCATCGGAGCCTCCCTGCGAGTGGCGGGCGGAGAGCGGAAAGCCGCCGGCGAAATTCGGAATTTCATTTGCCGTGGCGCTCGGGGAGGCGCAACCGCGGCATAGGAACGCGCCCGCGCCGCATTGTGAGGCTGCGTGGGGATTCGGCGTCGAACGGGTGATCCGCTCGCGACGGCCTTTTCGAGCGCCGGTGAGCCCCCTGCTCGGCTCTTCGGCGTCAGGGAGGGATTCATTCCCTCCACGGCCAGATATCAGCGTCGGGCGTGATACGGCCAAGTGGCTGGGTGCCCAGTAGGACCGTAGGCGATAGCATACCTCTATCCTTCAATAGAATGCCACACGCCAAGTTTCTCAGGTCCCAACTCGCTCGATTAGCGGGCGCGTCCGTGGAACTCGCTCAGTCCTCTGCGAAGCGCGGCCTCGAAATCCTTGGTGTACGGCTTTGGGAACGGGAACCGGTAATGACGTTTGCCCTTCGGAAGACACTTTTTCCCATAGTCATGTGCTGGCCTGCCGACGAATATGACATCCTCAGCGGAGACGCCGCTAATCTCCTCTTCCAGCTGCGACTGCCAGTACTGTTTATAGGTCGGCTCGTTTGTGAAGGCCGCATCCTTCCAGATATCGGTGATGTACAAACGTCGAAAAAACTCCTCCGCTGTCGCCGGCGTGCCTCCGAGGAGGCCGCCGAAGAGCTCGGCGGAGCACCGCTCGGCGAAGGCCCACTTAAAGAAAATCTTCCGATGCCTGCTAATCGCCTCTTCCGGAGTTGCGCATGGTGCCGCCCATGTTTTCCATTCTTTCCGCGTGAACGGCACTGACGGCGCTTCTAGTACAACCATGGCCTCGAACGTTTCGCTCTCCTGCCCCTCCTCGCCGCCATAGAGAGCGGGCAGAAGAAATCTCTCTTCGAGAGCAATCCGCACGTCGTCCGCATCTAACGCGGGGCCTGTGCCGGCGTTCGCCTGGGCACGCAGTGACGCTGCCACGCGGTAAATCTTAGGGTTGTCGCGGTAGATCTCTTGAGCAAAAGCTGCGAAGTCGAAGGTCGTCACGGATGTAAGTATACCGCGGCGGTTTAATCTTGCACCGTGATGAGGGTGGTCGATGACGACTGAGAGCCGGATACCTTCGCTATCACAGGGTAATCCCCGTCAGCCAGCGAACTTGGAATCTGGATGGCCACCTGATACAACCCGGCGCACCCAGGCGTCAGGGCCGCTCCGTAGACGGTGGCTGGCTCGCCTCCCACTGTCACGGTGACCGGACTGGCGGTGTTGTACGTGGTGGAAGGCACCTCGACGCCCTCCGGCGCGGAAGGACTCGTCGGACCGAAACCGGTCCCCCAGAGAATAATGACCTCGCCGGGTTTGGCCGGCACTGTCGTCACGCCCGGGAAAGTACCGTTCTTAACCGCAAGGCCATAATCCTGCGTGGTGGCGACTGCGTAGTTGCCCCACAGAAAAAAGGCTGGCTGGGCCGTCTGAACAGCTGCGGTGACTGCCGAACTGGTCCCGATCGAATTGGTTACCGTTACGGGTACTGTGCCCGTCCCGACGTCGGGAGCCAGCGCATTGATCTGGGTGGGGCTGATGTAAGAAATGTAGGCAGGCTCTCCGCCGACACTCACTCTGACATCGTCCAACGACGTGGGCAGGTTGCCATTGACGATCGCATTTGCCCAGGTGTCCGTTATCGACGAGAGGTTGGTTCCGAAGATTGTGATCCAGGAGTTAGGAGCAACTCCCGGTTGAAAACTGGCGCCGCTGACCACACCGCCGCTCTGGCTGATTGCGGGCAGGGTTGTGGAAGCAAGAGCCAACCTGAAGACGGTGCCCATCGTCCCGGGCCCCAGGCAGAACCCCCCGGAGGTGCAACCGGCCCCGCCCGACTGGGTCGTCCCGTAGAAACTTCCGTCGGCGGCCTGCACCAGCGCACCAGGCTCGTCGCCGTCAGCGATGTCGAAGCTTTGCAGGGTCGTGGCCGGGCCGCCTGGAGGGAATTTGAAGATCGTGCCGTATGGGTAGAGGCCGGCCCCCCCGGAGGTTGTCCCGTAGAAACTTCCGTCGGCAGCCTGCAGAAGCGCACCGGGGCCAAGGCCGTCACTGCCACCAGTGAAGCTGTAGAGCGTCGTCAGCGTGCCCTTTGGGGTGACACTGAAGATGGTGCCAGCGTTAGGGGCGCCCCCAAAAAGGGTCGTCCCGTAGAAGTTCCCATCGGTCGCCTGAACCAACGGGCCTGGGCCGTCGCCATCAGGGCAATAGGGGATTGAACCTTGCCTGCAAAAACTATAAAGCGTCGTCAGCATGCCGCCTGGGGTGATTTTGAAGATCGTGCCGTCGATGTTGACTCCGGATGTTGTCCCGTAGAGGTTCCCATCGGTCGCTTGAACCAGCGCACCGGGTGCGCTGCCGTCAGTTGCGTCAGAGCGGTACAGTGTGGTTAGCACGCCCACTGAGGTGATTTTGAAGATCGTGGGTTCGATGCCCACGAACTCCCGGAATTCGCCAAGTCCCGACGTTGTCCCGTAGAAGTTCCCATCGATGGCTTGAAGCAGCGCGCCCGGTGCGCTGCCGTCAGTTGCACCGGTGAAGCTGTAGAGCGTCGCCAGCGTGCCCCCTGGGGTGATTTTGAAGATGGTGCCATTCTTGTTGGCCCCGCCGCCCGACGTTGTCCCGTAGAAGTTCCCATCCGTGGCTTGAAGCAGCGCGCCCGGTGCACTGCCGTCAGTTGCACCGGTGAAGCTGTAGAGTGTCGTCAGCGTGCCCCCTGGGGTGATTTTGAATATGGTGCCATTCCCGTTGACCCCGCCACCCGACGTTGTCCCGTAGAGATTCCCGTCCGCGCCCTGGACCAGGGGCGCCCCAGAGGGGGCAGCACCGTTAGCGCCGTTGAAACTCACCAAAGTGGTGAAGGTCTGAGCAGGTAGCGCAATCGCCGTTGCCGCACAGAGCAGTAGAACCGTGCATGGCCTCCTCTTTTTCGACCAGCCAAGCTCGTTCACGACCATCCTCGTTGTGGGGGCCTTTGCGGGCCTTGATTTTTTGGATTGACCAGGGTTTCCATTTTGCCAGCCTGATCCAGTGTCGATTGTACATCCAACCGCACGCTCCGGAACTGGTTTTCCCATTCTTCCCATCCCGAGCGACTCCGGCGGCCCAGGAGGGGCCCAATCTGGCCCTTCTGGGCACAGAAGAGCCCGGAAGCCCTTCACTTCAAGCGGTTCCTCAGACGCCTATCCGTCTACCCCCTTCCTTGGCCCGGCTTGCCTCCCTGCCGCAGCCTGCCCGGTCGCCACCGCCAGCGCATCGATCCGCCGTACCATGCTCGCAAACAGCCGCCGTGCGACATGGCTCCCGGCCAGCATCAGCCAGTACTGCCGCGCGTGCCTGATCAGCCTGTCGCCTGTCTTCACCAACCGTTGCTGCAAGCTCGTCAACGATAAGTTCTCAATCCTCAGCGGGCAGCAGGTTGCCTACCACGGCACGGACAGGTTTCGGCACGTGATCGAGGGTGCGGACGAAGGCCTTCCGGCGTGGCTCCGTTCTGATCGCCGGCTACGGAAGTTCGCTGCGCAACCGCTTGGCGATGCGCGAGGCCAGTCGCCGCGTGTCGTCGCGCATGGCGGTTACGAGCGAGTGCTTGTTATCGACCTCCGCCTGCCACAACACGTGCTTGCCGGAACGATCCTGAATGGTTATGATCGCCTTCCGGGTGCCTTTCAATCCCACCACCCGCCCGGCCGCACCGGAGACCGCGTTTCCGTGCTGGTCTTCGATGACCACGTCCATGATCGCTTCGGCTTCGGAGGCGGTGGTCGCCAGGGAGATGCGGCCCTCCAGTTCGGTCTTCAGCTCCTCGCGCAGGAGGTCGTCCAAATCCGGATTGGCGGGACGAAGGTAAAGTGTCTTCACGGCGGCCAGACTGGTCGCCTCGGGCGTTGCAGCCCCTTCCGCCGGCGTCTTGGGGCTAGGCTCGACTGGCTGAACGGCGGGAGGCGCAGGTGGCGTGTTGCCCTCGGGCGAGGGCGGGGCGGGCCTGTCTTCCGGGTTCGGAGGCGGCTCATTCGGCTGGCCTGGTAGTTTCGGGCTCGGCCCCGGCGCCGCGCCGTTAGACGCCGTGCCGTTGCCGTCGGCCACGGCCAGGGAACTGGAAGGTGCGCCGGAGACCGGCGGTTCGGGCGTCTTCTGGTACAGAGGCCGGAGATAATGCCAGGCTGCAAGGCCGCCCAACACCAAGGCCGGCAAGACTCCCATGATCAATCCCCGGATCGCCGCAGACCGCTTAACGCCCGTTGCGGCGGGAACGGGAGGTGGGGGCGGCGGAGGCGGGACCACCACCGTTTCCCGGGCGAGAGCGGCGTTCGCCGTCATCATGGGCGGCGCGGCATAGGCAGTCTCCCGGGGAGCCGGCGGGACCGACGCCGCCTCTACCGGTGGCCTGGAGAGGGTTTCCGGAAAAGGCGGAATCGCCACCGTCTCTCGCGGGCTCGCGTAGGTGGCCGGTCCGAGATCCTGAAGCGCCACGCCGCTGGATTGCACCGCCCAACGGAGATCGTCGGCGAAAATCGCTGCGGACTGGTGGCGGTTTGCCGGGTCCTTCTCCAGTGCGACCATGATCGAACGCTCCACCGCAGCGGGTATGAATACTCCCCATTCGGCTAGCGGCCTGGGCCGGTCTTCCATTTGCGCGCGCATCAGATCGAAGTCGGTGTTGGCGTTGAAGGGCAGCCGTCCGGCCACCATCTCGTACAGGACGATGCCGAGCGAATAGACGTCCGACCGTTCGTCGGCTTTCTTGCCCTGAACACGCTCCGGCGCGATGTACTCGACGGTCCCCAGTACCCGCGGCCCGCGCGTCACTTTCGGCCCAAAGAATAGGCGGGCAATCCCGAAATCCGTGATCTTCACCGCGCCGTCCGGGGTCAGCATGATGTTCGCGGGCTTCAGGTCGCGATGCACGATGCCCTGCTCGTGGGCATGGCGCATGCCGTCCAGAACGCCCAGCATAATGCCGCATGCGTGCCGCCAATCCAGGGCCCCGTGCGTCTGGATCACCTGCTCCAGATTCCTCCCGGGCACGAACTCCTGCACCATGAAATACTCGTCGCCCTCGTGGAAGAACGAGTACAGCATGGCGATGGACGGATGATTGAGCTTGGCCAGCGCCACCGCTTCCGAGTGGAACCGATCCCAGGTTTCGGGATCCGAGGCGACATCCGGCCGCAGGATCTTGATCGCGACGTTGCGCTGCACCATCTGATCGACGGCGCGATACACGGATCCCATTCCGCCCTGGCCCAGCTTTTCGACAATGCGGAAATTACCGACCGTGCGCCCAACCATTCGAAGCCTCGCTCCATGATAATACGCGCGGCGGGGTCGCTCCGGATCGCGGCTTGACCGGGAGCGCGCCCGCCGACTAAACTTCTTTCCATGGAAGAGGCGGTCAACTTCTACGAGCACTTGCCCGACGAAGCTTCCGAAGCCCCGCGCCTCTCGGTGGGGTTGGGACAACTGGAGCTCGCGCGCACTCAGGAAGTGATCCTGCGCCATTTGCCGCCGCCGCCCCAGACCGTCCTCGATATCGGCGGCGCGGCGGGCGCTTACAGCGGTTGGCTGGGCTCGCTCGGCTACCACACGCAGCTCATCGATCCCGTGGCCCGCCACGTCCACCAGGCGCGCCAGGACGCCCGCATCGCCCGGGCGGAGATCGGAGATGCCCGGCAGATCGCGCGCCCGGACGAATCGGCGGATGCGGTTCTGCTCATGGGGCCGCTCTACCACCTCACGGAGCGCGACGAACGGCTGCGGGCCATTCGAGAAGCGCGCCGCGTGCTGCGTCCGGGGGGAGTCCTGTTCGCCGCGGCGATTGTCCGTTTCGCGTCGCTTCTGGATGGCTTGGCTCGCGGCTTCCTCGACGATCCACGTTTCGACGCCATCGTGGAGGAGGACCTCCGCACGGGCCAGCATCGCAATCCAACCGGCGATCCGGCCTACTTCACCTCGGCGTTCTTCCATCTTTCCGAAGAACTGAGGACGGAGCTTCTGGAGGGCGGGCTTGCGGTCACCGAACTGGTGGGCGTCGAGGGCCCCGGCTGGCTGGCCGCCAATTTCGAGAAACGCTGGGCCGACCCGGCGCGCCGCCAGCGCCTGTTGGATCTCGTGCGCAGCGTCGAGCACGAGCCGGCGCTCCTGGGCTTCAGCCCGCACCTTTTGGCCGTGACCATGCGCTGACAGACCGAGCTGGGTTTCGTGCCGTGCTAGAATCGGCTGGCGTGCCGAACACTACATTCCACATTCAAGGCCCCGAAGAATTCGCGCGCATCCGCGACGTGCTGCGCGGCGCCGGGTACAACGAGAAGGGACTCATCGGCGTGCTAGGCCCCATCCAATTGCCCACGCGCGCCGGGAGCGACCTGCCGCACTTCGAGCATCTGACGCGGGAAGCCACGCCCCTGAACGCGATGATTCGCCTGTTCCTCGTCGGCTCGCCGGTGGACGAGGCGGCCGCCCGCAGGGCGCTGGAGCCGCTGCCGCTCGAGGATTGGGTGAGAGCCGGCCTGGTCGAAGTACGCGAGGGATTCGTCTCCGGCCGCATCCGCCTGTTGGCGTTCCGGGATCTGTTGCTGGCCTGCGACTTTGTCGACATCGTCGAGCCGGTCGGCCAGTTCGAGCAAGTCATGGGAATCACCGCTTCCAGCGCGGCGCTGGCCGATTTCACGGTGCGCCGGCCCGTCCGCGCGACGCTCGATCTGGGCGCCGGCGGCGGCGTTCAGGCCTTCCTGGCGGCGCCGCACAGCGAGCGGGTCTGCGGCGTCGATCGCAGCGCGCGATCACTCGAGTTCGCGCGTTTCAACGCCGGCCTGAACGGCATCGCCGGGCTCGAGTTTCTCGAAGGGAACGCCTTCGAGCCGGTGCGCGGCCGGAAGTTCGACCTGGTGGTCTCGAACCCGCCGTTCGCGATCTCACCCTCCTTCCGCTACCTGTACCGCGACAGTGGCATGCAGCTCGACGGCTTCTGTCGGGCCCTGGTCAGACAGGCGCCGGAGTTCCTGAACGAAGGCGGGTTCTTCCAGATCTGCTGCGATTGGGTGCACCTGGCGGGCCAGGATTGGAAGCAGCGGCTGGCGGGCTGGTTCGAAGGTTCCGGCTGCGATGTATGGGTGCTGCGCACCGACCACCACACGGCGTCCGACTACGCGCACATGTGGATCCGCGACACCGAGCACGAAACCCCCGAGGGCGGCGCCCGGCTCTACCAGGAGTGGCTCGCCTATTACGCGGCCCAGGGGATCGAGGCGGTCGGCACCGGGTTGATCGCCCTGCGGCGTGCCAGCGGACGCCCCAATTGGATCCGGATCGAAGACGCGCCGGACGACATCTCGGGGCCTTTCGGCGATTGCGTCGCGCTGGGCTTCGAGCTGCACGATTACCTGGAAACGGCGGGAGCCGGCGACGCGCTTCTGGACGCGAAACTCCGTGTCTCGCCGCTGGCCCGGCTCGACGAGACCTGCGAATGGACCCAGCAGGGATGGCGCGCCGCCTCGGCGCGCATTCGTCTGGCGCGCGGCATCACGTACTCGAGCAGTATCGATCTGCGGCTGGCGGGGCTGGTGGCCGGCTGCGATGGCCGGCGCACGGTCCGCGAACTATTGGCCGAGCTGGCCGCGAACACCAATGCGGATCTCGAGAAGATCACCCCGAATTGCCTGGCCCTGCTGCGGGAGCTAATCCAGCGCGGATTCCTGCTGCCCGCGTGATCGGCCGGACTACGGCGTCTTCTCGCCGTGCGCGGGAGTCTTGCTCAAGTGCCGGTAGTAGCCCAGGTCCGCGCCGGTCAGCAGCTTGGTCGCGTAGACGATCTGCCCCGTGTGCTGCGCGAAGTGCTCGGTGACGTGGCCGATGGCCTCCAGCACCGAAACCTCGTAGCCCTGAATCCGAACCGTCTCCGTCAGGCGCTCCGCCGTGGTGTTCCGAACGATCTCCAGCGCGTGGGCCACCGTCTCCTCCAGCCGCGCCGCCAGTTCCGGCCCCGAGACCTCGCCCCGCGCAGCGAACTCGGCATCCCGGTCGCGCACATCCGCCTCGCCGCCGACGCCCGAGACAATCCACTGCCGCACGTTTCCGCACAGGTGCAGAACCAGGTTGCCGACGGCGTTCTGATTCTGGTTGTCGCGCGACCAGATCTGGTCGTCCGCCAGCCGCCTCAGGCAGTCCACAATGCGCGAGCTCAACTGGCCCAGCTTGTTGGTCGCGAACTTCAGGAAAAGCGCATCCAGTGTCGCCATCGACTCCGAGTATAGCTAAGCTCGCGCGCCAAGCCTCTCGAGGATCGCCGTCATCGAGCGCCAGTTGGTGAACGCCGGTGCGATCTTGGCGACAGCCGTCACCTTTCCCGCGCGTTCTGCATCCATAGGAGTGGAGCATTCAATGGAAACCATCGTCAATTACAGCGGCGGAGCGGAGTTCGAGGTTCAGGCCCGGGGGCATCGCGTGGTCTGCGATCAGCCCGCGGAGAACGGCGGCGGGGATGCCGGCATGACGCCCCCGGAATTCCTGCTGGCTTCGTTGGGCGCCTGCGCGGCCTTCTATGCGGCGCAATATCTGCGCGCCCGGTCGCTCCCCACCGAGGGCCTGCAAGTGCGGGTCTCGGCCGGCAAGGCCGCCGGCCCGGCGCGTCTGGCTGCGTTCCGGATCGAGATTCGAGTTCCCGGCCTCGCCGAAGAGAAGCACCAGGCGGGCGTTCTGCGCGCCGCCAAGTCGTGCCTGATCCACAACACGCTGCTGCAACCGCCCGCCATCGAGACGACGTTGAACACGGACCTGGCGGCGCGGGCCTGAGGGCGGCTACAATGCCAGTGGGTGGCTTCTCCGCAATCCTCGAACGAAGTCGAGCTGGCGCGCGGCCTCATGGCCGGCGGCCAGGGAGCGTTCGACCGCTTCGTCGAAGTGTTCCACTCCAAGATCTTCCAGTACTTGCTGCTGATGTGCGGCCAGCGCGAGGATGCCGAAGAGGTCGCCCAGGACACTCTCTACAAGGTGTTCGAGAACATCGACCAGTTGCGCGATCCCGAGCGGGTGCGCCCCTGGGTTTTTCGCATCGCCCGGAACGCCTGCTACATGAAGCGGCGCAAGAGCGTGTTCGCTCCCACTCAGGAGCTTTCGCTCGACGACTTGCTGCCGCACTCCGAGCAGGAGGGCGGGCATCGGAAGCTCGAAATCGCCGACTGGTCGGCGCTACCCGACGACCAGGTGCTGCGCGCGGAGCTCCGCGACGTCATCCACCAGGCGATTCGGGAGTTGCCGGAGATCTATCGGGCGGTCATCCTGCTCCGCGACGTCGAGGAGTTGAATACGGATGAGGCGGCGCAAGTGTTGGACATCACGCCCGAGTCGGTCAAGACCCGGCTGCATCGGGCCCGCCTGGCGGTGCGCCAGAAGCTGGACAAGTACTTGAGGAGCGCACAGGGTGGCGTGAAGGAGAGGTGAGGCGCATGGAATCCGGCGAACACCAGGACGATTGCAAACAGGTCTTCGCCCTGCTATCCCAGTACTTGGACGCCGAGCTGAGCCCGGCCAGTTGCGAGGAGATTCGAGCCCACCTGGCCGCCTGCCCGCCCTGCATCGAGTTTCTGGAAAGCCTCAAGCGCACCATCCGCCTGTGCCATCGCTGCGAATCCGCCGAGGCGCCGCCGCTCGCTCCGGAAGCGCGCGAGCAGCTCCTGGCGGCCTATCGGAAGACTCTCCGCCGGCACACGTAGCTCCACGCATCGTGCTGTGGACCGGGGGGCAAAGCGGGACGCGCGAAGTACGAATCCGCGCTTC
>JBKQQG010000041.1:0-20867 GCA_052144455.1 Bryobacteraceae bacterium | reverse complement strand
TTTCCGTGGAGGATCAACCCGTCGGGAACTCGCCGTCGCTCAACGGCCCCAGCAACGCCGCCTCCCCCTCGGCCCGATTTCCCTCCACTGCCCCGACCCCTGCTTCGCGGAACTTCCGAAACCGCTGCTGAGCCGCGCATTTCACAAGACCGCCCGCGGCGTCCTGCTATAATACGAACTTCCCATGGCAGTTTTGGACATTCTCGCGATTCAACGAATCCTTCCCCACCGCTACCCCATGCTCCTGGTCGACCGCATCGTCGAGCTGGAGCCGGAGCGCATTGTCGGCATCAAGAACGTCACTGTCAATGAGCCGTTCTTCGCCGGGCACTTTCCCGGCTTCCCGGTCATGCCCGGGGTCCTCATTGTCGAGGCTATGGCGCAGGTGGCGGGCGTGCTCGTGCTCCAGAATCTCCCCGCCCAGTCGGCCGTCTTCCTGGCCTCCATCGAGCAGGCCAAGTTCCGCCGCCCGGTGGTTCCCGGCGACCAGCTTCGCATCGAGATGAAAGTCGTCAAGCGCCGGGCCAACGTGGCCAAGATGGCCGGCACGGCTAGCGTGGACGGCGCCGTCGTCGCCGAGGCCGAGGTCATGTGCAAGCTCGCCGATAAGGCTCCCGCGGCCGGGTAGGCGCGCGCATGCCGATCCATCCCACCGCCATCCTCGACCCCTCCGCCCGCATCGCCGCCTCCGCCGACATCGGACCCTATTGCATCCTGGGCGCGGATGTCGAGATCGGCGCACGCACCCGCCTCATGGCCAACCTCTACATCGAGGGCCCCACCTCCATCGGCGAGGACAACGTCTTCTTCCCTTACACGACCGTGGGCGTCGCCTCGCAGGATCTGAAGTATCGCGGCGAACGCGCGGAAACCCGCATTGGCAACCGCAACCAGATCCGCGAATTCGTCACCATTCACCGCGGCACCCAGGGCGGCGGCCTGCTCACTTCCATCGGCGACGACAACCTGCTCATGGCCTATGTTCACGTGGCTCATGACGCTCGCATCGCCAGCCATATCGTGCTCGCCAACGGCGTCACTATGGGCGGCCACGTTTCCATTGGCGAATACGCCGTCGTCGGGGCGTTCAGCGGCATTCACCAGTTCTGCCGCATCGGCCGCCACGCCATGATCGGCGGCTACAGCGTGGTCACCCAGGACGTTTTGCCCTTCGCCGTGACCGTGAGCGAGCGTCAAATCAAGACCTTCGGCGCCAACCTCATCGGACTGGAACGCCGCGGATTCCCCGAAGCCACCCGCAACGCCCTCCGCCGGGCCTTCCGCCTGCTCACGCACGCCGGCCTGAACACCTCGCAAGCCATCGAGCGCATCCGCGCCGAAGTCGAGCCGCTCCCCGAGCTCGACGAGCTGCTGGCCTTCATCGCCTCCTCTTCCCGCGGCATAATCAAGTGAAGTACGCGCTCATCGCCGGCAGCGGACGCTTCCCCATCCTGGCTCTGGAGACCGCGCGCCAGTTGGGCCACGAAGTCGTGGTCATCGCAATCAAAGAGGAGGCCGCGCCCGAAGTCGAGCCGCTGGCCGCGCGCTGCCACTGGGTCTCCCTCGGCCAGCTCGGCAAGCTCATCGACATCCTCAAGGGGGAAGGCATCCAGGAAGTGATGCTGGCGGGCCAGGTCAAGCACGCCAGGATCTTCTCCTCCATCGTCCCCGACTGGCGCCTGGTCAAACTGCTGGCCACGCTTCCGCGGAAGAATACCGACGCGCTCATCGGCGGCGTCGCCAAGGTGCTCGCGGACGAGGGCATCCGCCTGGTCGATTCCACCGCCCTGCTGAAGCCCCTGCTGGCCGCCGAGGGCGCGCTCACCCGCCGCAAGCCCACCAAGGACGAGCTCGCCGACATCCACTACGGCCGGCGGATCGCCAACGCCCTGGCCGCTTTCGATATCGGCCAGAGTGTGGCTATTTGCGAGCGCGCCTGCGTCGCCCTGGAAGCCATGGAGGGCACCGACGCCCTGCTCCGACGCGCCGCCGCCCTGGTCAATGGCCGCAAGCTCACGCTGGTGAAGTCCAGTCGCCGCCGCGCCCATCTCCTCTTCGACGTTCCCGTCGCCGGCCCCGCCACCATTGCCACTATGATCGAGACCGGCGCCACCGCCCTGGCGCTGGACGCCCACCGCACCCTGCTCCTGGACCGCGACGAGATGCTGGCCGAAGCCAACGCCGCCAGCATCGCCATCCTCGGCTGCCCGCCGGAGGAGTGAGCGCCGCGTGGGCCGGTCACGGCCCAGCCCCGCCTGCGCTTCGATCCCACAAGACATTTATCCTGCTTGACTTACGGCGTCTTCAGCCCCGTCGTACCGGCTCCCACTCGCTCGAATTCCAGGTCCGCGCTCGTATAATCAAACGCCATGGAGGTGGCGCTTGTGCCCGTGGACCTCGCCCCACTCCCACCCTCCCCCGCTATCCTGGCGCTTCCCGACGGTCTCACCCGCTGGTTCGCCCTCGATGGAACGATTCAGACTACCGCCATCGCCCGTTTCGCCTTCGACTGCCACTGGCCCCACGAAATCGCCCATGGAGCCACGCCGGGCGACCTGGCGGTCATCGCCGATGGCGGCTCTGCCACCCTCGACCTGTCGCTCGCCGGAGATTTTGGCGCCCACGTTGGCCTGGACGCCCGTGGCTGGCTCCGCCTTCGCCTTTTCAAGCGCGCCGTCGCCGCGCCCGGATTCCGCTGCGAGCCGCGAGTCCGCGCCGCGCCCCTCCCCGCGTCTCCGGCCCACAGTCCCGAGCAGCTTGCCCTCGCCATCCTCGGCGTTCACGACGGACAGTGGTTGGAATCCCTGGCGCGCCTCGCCAAAACCGATCCCGGCAGGCTTCAGGCTCGCTTCGGCGCGGCGGCCCCAGCCTGCCTCGATCTCTTGCGCAGCCTGGGAGCGCGCTCCGCTTCCATCCTCTGGAGCACCGTCTCCAGCCGTCTGCCCGGCGATCCTGAGATGGCAGCGGTCCTGGTCAAACTGAAGCGCTACGCTCTCGACCAGCTGGGCTTCGCCAGGGTCCAGTGGGCCTTGTCGATGCCCGCCGCCCTCGATTTCCTCGACGATTGGCTCCGGGAGCGGCTCTGCGACTTCTTCGGCAGCCTCGACTCCGACGCCGATCTGGCCCGCGCTCTCCACAAGCTCCGCTGGATTCTGGAGCTGGCCCGCTCCCTCAACGCCAAGGCGCTCACGGCGCTCGAAAGGCAGTACTCCGCCGAATTGGCCTGCCTCTACATACGCGCCCAGACCGGCGACGCCCTGCTGGATTGCTCGTTCGACTTCAGCGCCCAGGGCTTGAGCGCCTACCAGGCCGCCATCGCCGGCGACTTCTCGTTTCTGGCCGCGCCGCCCTCCCCGCATATTCACCGCCACCGCGCGCTGCTCACCCACGGCTTCAGCCGCTTGGCGCATCTCGAGCTCCATCTCCCGTTCCTAAGCCGCAAGCAGTGGCGCCGGCGCTCGGATGCGCTAGCCCGCGTCGAGATCGAGACCGGCGAGGACGGCCGCCTCTTCGTCTATTCCGCCGAGACCTCCGGACGCCCGGACCGCAAGAGCCAATACCAGGGCCGGCTCATGCTCCTCGGAACCCTGCCGACGGGCGACGACACCCGCTTCTCCCTCACCTTCACCGACCGCCGCAGCCACTCCCTAGCCCAGGCCCGCCTGACCCTCGCCCCTTTGCTGCGCGCTTACGGCTTCGACTCGGTGGGACAAGACTTGTGGCCTCGCAGCGGCCTGCAATCCTCGCTCACCGTTTCCCTTCCCGGCGCTCTGGTTCAAGCCTGGCTCCGCGCCCCCCAAGAGCGCGCCTCGGGTTTCTTCGATGTCTACTCGGCCGTCGCCGTGACCCTCCAACGGGTTCTGCGCCAGTGGCTGCCGTACGTCTACTTCAACGATCTGGACAAATACGACGACCTGGACGGGGCTTTCCCCCTGCTCGTCTACCGCTCCATGCGCCCATTCCCCAGCGTCACGCGCAGCCAATTCACCTACGACCTCCTGTGCCCCGACAGCCCGGAGTTCTCCGACCGCACCACCTGCCGCGCCTTGATGCACGAACTGAGGCGCGCGAGCCAGCTCCTCCTCGAAGAGGGAAGGCGCGCTACGGCCCGTTTCTACGCCCCCGACCAGGCCCGCCACATCCTCGCCTCGGTGCAATACCGGCCGGGGCTGCTCAACGCGCTGCTGACCGCCGACGCGTTCCTGGTGGACGCTCTGGTGAGCCTGGGCGTCAAGGGCCGCCAACTCGGGGAGGCCCTGCCCGGCGATCCCCGCAGAGCCGCCAAGGAACTCGCCAAGTTCTCGGCCCGGTTCGTGGCCGCCTTCCATCGGCGTCTGCGCCGCCTCTACCGCGGCCGGAATCTGGCGCCGTTGGGCTCGCTATTGCTCCTCGAGGCCACACGGACGCTCAACGGCAATCCCCCCCTGGCCGGCGTCCTCCATCTCGACTTCGGCCAGAGCCGCCAGACCTTCGTCAACTCCGCCTACAGTCTCCCGCCCCCTCCGCCGATCCATTTACCGTGATACGTCTGCCGCTCTTGGTTTGCCTCGCCGCCCTTCCCGGCCTGTGCCAGGATTCGCGCGCCGCCATGGAGAAGTCCGTCGCCCAACAGCTCGCCTCGGTCGAGAAGCAGCGCGCGGCCGTGCGCGCTCAGCTCCCCGCCGCCACCCGGAAACCGGGTTCTTTCTTCACGGCGCCCTGGAGCGAGCCGCTAGTGGCCGTCGCGGCCGCCGCCCCACCGCTTCGTAGTCCCGATTGCGACCCCGTTCCTCCCGAACAAATCGGCGCCATTGTCGCCGAGATCTCCGAAAGCCAGGGTCTCACGCCAGACCTTCTGCGCGCGGTTATCGAGAAGGAATCCAGCTACCTGCCCTGTGCCGTTTCCTCCCACGGCGCTCAAGGCTTGATGCAGTTGATGCCCGCCACCGCGGCCGAGTTGGGGGTCGAGAATCCTTTCGATCCTCGCACCAACGTCCAGGGCGGCGCCAAGTTCCTCAAGCAGTTGCTCCTCAAGTACGACGGGGACCTGCCCCTGGCGCTGGCCGCCTATAACGCCGGCCCCAGCCGCGTCGATTCCGCCGGGGGTGTCCCGCCGATCCCGGAAACCCTCGATTATGTCTCCGGCATCCTCGACCGCCTCCGGGAGCGTTAATCCAGTTTCGCCGGCGCCAGCTTCGGCGACAGTGCGTGGATCGCGGCCAGCGCGATCAGGTAGGCGGTGCCAGCGATGAGGAATGCCACGCTGTAACCGCCGGTCGCCTTCACTACATAGCCGACCCCCACCTGCGTCAGCGCGCCCGCGATCGCTCCCATCATGCCCCCGATCCCCGTCACGCTGCCCACCGCCGTTTTCGGGAACATGTCGGAAACCAGCGTGAACAGGTTCGCCGACCAGCCCTGGTGCGCCGCCGCCGCCAATCCCACCAGCCCCACCGCCACCCAGAGGCTCTTCGAGTAGGGCGCGTACACGACGGGGATCACGCACAGGGCGCAAATCAGCATCGCCGTCTTGCGCGCGGCATTCAGGCTCATACCGCGCTCCATAAGCGCCGTAGAGAGCCAGCCGCCGCCCACGCTTCCGATGAAAGACATCCCGAACGCCACGGTGACCGGAAAGCTGGCCTCTTTCATCGTCAACCCGAACGTTCCCTGCACGTATCGGGGCAGCCAGAAGCCCCAGAACCACCACACCGGATCGGTCAGAAGCTTCCCTATCGCGTAGGCCCAGGTCTCTTTGCACGGAAACAGCCGGAGCCAGGGCGTACTCTCGATCCGCTCCGGCGGATCGCTCAGGATCAGCTCGAGTTCTTCGGCCGAGACCTTGCGGTGCTGTTCCGGCCGGGCGTAGATCCGCAGCCAGAAGGCCAGCCAGACGAATCCAGTCGCTCCGGCGGCGACGAACGCTCCGCGCCACCCAAAAAGGTACACCAGCCCAGGCACCAGCAGCGGCGCCGCCATCGATCCGATGTTTGCCCCGGCGTTGAACAGGCCGAACGCGAAGGCCCGCTCCCGCTTGGGGAACCACTCCGCAATGGTCTTGTTGCAGACCGGGAAGTTGGACGCTTCCCCTAAGCCCAACAGGAACATGCAGAGCCCCAGGGTCACCGCCGACTGGGCCGCTCCCAGCGTCATCGCGGCCAAACTCCAGAAGACGATGGCCAGGCTGAACGCTTTGCGGGTGCCCAGGCGGTCGGCCAGCCGCCCGGCCACCACCATGGCGATGGCGTACCCGAACTGGAAGGCGCCGGTCATCTTCCCGTACTGGACGCTGTCGAAGTGCAGGATTCCCTCCAGCGTCTTTTCCAAGACCGAGAGGGCGGTGCGATCGACATAGGCAATCACCGTCGCAAAGAACAGAAGAGCGCAAATCACCCAGCGCACGTGCGAGGAGGCAGGTTTGGAGAGGCTTGCGTTTGGCATGACGAACACTTGATTATAGGCGAACCCCAGGCCACCTGCGAAGGGCGCGCGCTTACCTGCTTCCCTCGCCTTAGTACTAGCAGGGCTGGAACCGCCACCCCCACACAGATCCCCCGTTACCACCCTTATCGGGGCGCACTCCGGCTATCCTTTGGGGACTTACGTTCGGCCCCGATTTCGGTTAAATTTCGGAAGAAGCCGCAGATTCGCGCTTGAGGTGGTTAGCGATAATCGACCGAAAAACACGCAGGCTGTGGCTTCAATCTGCACGTTGCGCTGGCGGGCGCATCGTAATCCGACTCCTCCATGCGCCCGCAAGTGCATCTTCATCCCCTCATTTGTTGGTAATTCAAACTAATTACTCCGGATCGCCGCGAGGCCCGCGAACCCAAGGCGTGTGAAAGCCGGCGCACGGGAGCGGCTTAGTCGCGCCTGCCGGGGTGAGGCGGCATGCAGCAGCCGCGCAAGCGCACCGCTTGTTAGAATCTGGGTGGAAGCTAATCCTGGCCGGTGCTGGGCCCGGACTTCAAATCCGGCGTGTGGGCCGTCACAAGTCCACAGGTGGGTTCGACCCCCACTAGCTTCCGCCACCCGCCGCCGCCCTATTGGCTCGCCGTTCCCGGCCAGACCCAGTCTTTGACCTCCGGCAGGTCCTCGCCGTGCTGGTCGATGTATTGCTTGTGGTCCACCAGCTTGTTGCGGAGCGTCTGGCGAACGTAGGCGGTCACGCTGCGCAGCGGTTCCACCCGGTCCAATACGTCGATGGCCAGATGGAAGCGGTCGATGTCGTTCATGACGCACATGTCGAAGGGCGTGGTTACGGTGCCCTCCTCCTTGTAGCCGCGCACATGCACCCGCTGATTGGTCCGCCGGTAGACCAGCCGGTGAATCAGCCACGGATAGCCGTGGAAAGCGAAGATGACTGGCTTGTCGGTAGTGAAGATGGCGTCGTACTCCTTGTCGGGCAGCCCGTGCGGATGCTCGCTGGCCGGCTGCAAGGTCATCAGGTCCACCACGTTCACCACGCGGATCTTCAGATCCGGCACGTGGCGGCGCAGGAAGTCCACCGCCGCCAGCGTCTCCAGCGTCGGCACGTCGCCGCAGCAGGCCATGACCACGTCGGGTTCGCCGCCCTGATCGTTGCTGGCCCACTCCCAGATGCCCAATCCATACGTGCAGTGCCGGATCGCCGCCTCCATGTCCAGCCACTGCAGTTCCGGATGCTTGCCGGCCACGATCACATTGATGTAGTTGCGGCTGCGCAGGCAGTGGTCCCCCACCGAGAGCAGCGTGTTGGCGTCCGGCGGAAGGTACACGCGCACGATCTCGGCCTTCTTGTTGATGACGTGATCCAGGAAGCCGGGGTCCTGGTGGCTGAATCCGTTGTTGTCCTGCCTCCACACGTGCGAGGTGAGCAGCAGGTTGAACGATGCGATGGGGCGCCGCCAGGGGATGTGGCGCGTGACTTTCAGCCACTTCGCATGTTGGTTGAACATGGAATCGACGATGTGGACGAACGCCTCGTAGCACGAGAAGAAACCGTGCCGGCCGGTCAGCAGGTAGCCTTCCAGCCAGCCCTGGCACATGTGCTCGCTCAGCACCTCCATCACCCGGCCGTCGGGTGCCACGTGGTCGTCGCTAGAGAGAATCTGCGCGGTGGATACGCGGTCCGTCGCCTCGAACACCGCGCCCAGCCGGTTGGACGTGGTTTCGTCGGGACCGAACACTCGAAAGCTCTTGGCGTCCAGGTTCAGCTTCATGACGTCGCGCAAAAATTCTCCCAGCACGCGCGCGGCCTCGGCGCGTACCACTCCCGGTTTTAGCACCTCGATGGCGTAGTTCCTGAAATCGGGCATGCGCAGGTTTTTCAGTAACAGGCCGCCGTTAGCATTCGGATTCGCCCCCATGCGCCGGTTCCCTCGCGGAGCGAGCTCCGCCAATTCGCGAATCAGTTTGCCGTTTTCGTCGAATAACTCCTCCGGCTGGTAGCTCTTCATCCATGCCTCGAGGATCTTGATGTGCTCGGGCTTGCTCGCCAGTTCCGAGAGCGGAACCTGGTGCGACCGGAAACTGCCCTCGATCTGCAAGCCGTCCACGATCTTCGGCCCGGTCCATCCCTTGGGCGTGCGCAGCACGATCATGGGCCACCTCCGCCGCTCGCGAAAACCGTTGGCCCGCGCGTCCGCCTGAATGTCCTGGATCTGGCGCACCGCGTTCTCCAGCGTTCCCGCCAGCAATTGGTGTACGGCCGCCGGATCGTCGCCCTCCACGAAGTAAGGCTCGTATCCATATCCCAGAAAGAGTTGCCGCAGTTCCTCGTCGCCCAGGCGGGCCAGCACCGTCGGGCCCGCGATCTTGTATCCGTTCAGGTGCAGAATCGGCAGCACCGCGCCGTCGCGCACCGGGTTCAAAAACTTGTTGGAGTGCCAGCTCGTGGCTAGCGGACCGGTCTCCGCTTCCCCGTCGCCCACCACGCAGCACACCAGCAGGTCCGGATTGTCGAAGGCCGCTCCATAGCCATGCACCAGCGCGTACCCCAGTTCGCCGCCCTCGTGAATCGAACCCGGCGTCTCGGGCGCGACATGGCTCGGGATGCCGCCGGGAAATGAGAACTGCTTGAACAGCCGCCTCATTCCCTCCGCATCCTGAGAGATGTCGGGGTATACCTCCGAATAAGTGCCTTCCAGGTAGGTATTGGCGACCAGAGCCGGGCCGCCGTGTCCGGGACCCGCAATGTAGATCGCATTCAAATCCAGCTTCTTGATCAGGCGGTTCATGTGCGCGTAGATCAGGTTGAGCCCGGGCGTCGTTCCCCAGTGCCCCAGCAGTCGCGGCTTGATGTGTTCCAGTTTCAGCGGTTCCTTCAGCAGCGGATTGTCGAGCAGATAGATCTGACCGACGGAAAGGTAGTTGGCCGCGCGCCAATAGGCATGCATCAGGCGCAGCTCGGAGGCGGATAGCGGGGTGGAACTGGGGGCGTCGCTCATGCTTCAAGGTTATCGCAGAGCGGCTATCATGGTGGCTGGGGAAGACAACAGCATGATGGAATACGTGGGACCGATCGAGAAGCAGACTCTGGAGAACGCCTTTTTCCGGCAGGTGCTGTTCACCGGCCGGCACTGCCAGCTTGTCGTGATGTGTTTGCAGCCCGGCGAGGAGATCGGCAACGAGGTGCACGCGAATGTCGACCAGTTCTTCCGGCTCGAACAGGGGAAAGCCAGGTTCGTATTCAACGGGAAGGTGGAACGCCTGGTGGGCGACGGAGAAGCGGTCGTGGTTCCGGCCGGGACTTTCCACAACGTGATCAACGCCTCCCAGACGGAGCCGTTGAAGCTCTATACCGTCTACTCGCCGCCTAACCACCCGCCCGGGACCGTGCACAAAACGAAAGCCGAGGCGGACGCCGCCGAAGCCGCCGAACACCACTAGCGCCTCGGCGCCGCTCTCGGCCGCAATAAGGCGCCGCGCGAAGGCGGTAGCTCACAACCGCACAACTGGGTGAGCTGGTTCTGGTACGTTCATAGTACTTTCCCGCGTGAAGCTGAACGGCGTGGGCACGTACGCGCCAGGGCGCGGCGAAGTAAAAAACATATCTGTATTGAGATGTTTTTTTGGCTCTTGAGACGTTCGTACGGTCGTCTCCAACCCGGTCCTTACGTACTAGCCGCATTTGCAACGCATCGCCGGGCGGCCGTGGTGTATCGCAGCCGCACAGATGGGTGAGCCGCCTCCAGTACCTCGATAGTACGTCCATAACTCATGCTGAGCGGATCGGAGAAAAGTCCTCGCGTGCGCTCCGTTTAGAAAAACATTTCCCTGTTGAAATGTTTGTGTCGCCTTCGCGCTCCCGGCCTGGCGGGCGCTCCGTATCGAGCTGCCCGCGGAGCGCGTTAAGCGGGTCAAGCCATTGATGATCGCGAAGTTGTTCCGATGCCGCCGGACCAAGCCGCCTCCGATTCTGGTACGCTGTCCCTTGGCCCGCTTGTAAACTGTGAGACCGGCGCAGCCTCGCAACGCGGCCGGCCAGGGTCCTGTAAGGCCTGGGGCCGTTACTGGTAAACTGCTGATGGCCGGGAGGGTCCGGCCAGGACGGCCATCCTCCGAGACGAAAAGCGTTCGATTGGCGGTACTAGGACCCCCGTGAGACGGTTTTTTGGATTTTGAGACGATTTTCTCGTTGACAGGCCGCTCGGGATGAAATATCATTCTGTCTTGATAGGTCGGTATGGTAGATCACAATAGGTCCCGCTCTGGCATGTCGGACGCCGGAGTCATCGGGATGCTAGGCATTAGTCGCGCGACATTCTACCGCCGTTTGAAGAACGGGGCGATCTCGGTGCCAGCCGGCCGCCTCGGCAAGCGGCGGCTATGGACTTTGGCCGAAGTCGCAGTTGCCCAGGAGCAGTTGCGGGCGCAAAAGGAACGTACATGATCCGTCTCGTCGTAGCGAATCAACGAGGGGGCGTTGCCAAGACCACGACCGCTTTGGTCCTAGCCCGGATCTATGCCGATCAAGGCAAGAAGGTGCTGCTGATCGACACGGACTCGCAGGGATCTATCGGAACCGTCATCTCCCTCAAGGCGAAATACCATCTCGCGGATTTTCTGGTGGGGCACATCGCGCTTGAGGAGTGCCTGGTGAAGGCGCATCCGAACATCGACGTGCTGCCCGGCAATCGCCACACCTCCCGCGCCGAAGACCTGATTACGGCGCAGGGCTTTCGCGAGTTCGTCTTCGAGCAGATGTTCAGTCCTTATGAACACGCTTACGACGTACTCCTGATCGATGTGGCGCCCTCCATCACGCTGTTTCAAACCTGCGCCATGGTGTACACGCGCCGGGTCCTGATTCCGGTCGCCATGGAGATTCTCAGCGTCCAGGGAGCCATGGCCAGCCTGGAATCGGCGCGCACCTTAAACACCATGTTCTGCAATAGCTACCATCTGCCGGTCGAGACCATCGGCATGCTGCCGGTGATGGTGGACCGCCGTCTCGCCATGACGGGCATCATTCTCGATACACTGGAGCAGATCTCGGAGAAGACCGGCGTAGCGAACCTGTCGCCCATACGGACCGACACTTCGGTAGTCAAAGCCAACAAGGAACGGCGGTTCCTGGCGGATTTCGACCCCCGATCGAAGGCCTTGGAGGACTACGAGGTGGTGGCGGACGAAGTCGTAACCATAATGAGACAACTGGATGGCATCCCCCAAGCGCAACGCCAATCGGCCTAAGTTCGATCGCAAGCCGATCGACCTCGACGACCTGACGAACGCTTCCGCGTTCGGCGGGATACGCGATGTCATCGAGAGCCACTTTGGCAAGCCCGAGACCTCTGGCGGCGCGGAGCCGGCGGATCCGGACGCTCTTGCGACTGACGGATCGGAGGCCCCGCCCGTCTTCGAGACGGACCCTGGCCGGCTCGAGTACCTTTGGAATCCCAAGGAGTCGCCCATCTCGGTGAGGCTGGGCGCGGAACTGATTGGCCGCCTCGAAAAGGAGAGCCTCGATATCTTCCGCGCCATCACCAATCGTGGCTCGGAGATCGGCGGTCTGCTGCTGGGCCGCGTGGTCCCTGGCAGGCCTTCCATCGTGATTGTCGAGGACTTCGAGCCCGTCGCTTGCGGCTACACCCTGGGCCCCACTTTCCTCCTTTCGGGCGATGAACAGCAACGCATGCGCGAAGCCATGTCCCAGCGAAAGCCGGGGGACGATATCCAGGTTGTAGGTTTCTTCCGCAGCAACACGCGCCCAGTGCTGAGCATGGCGGAAGAGGACTCGGTCCTTCTCGACAGGCTGTTCCCGGAAGATCACCACATCTTCCTGCTGGCCAAACCGTTCTCCAGAAAACCGTGCCAAGGAGCGATTTTCGTCCGCGAAGACAGGAAGTTTCAGGGCGAGGCCAGCCACCTGGAGTTCCCCTTCTCCAAGGCCGAGCTCGAGAAGCTGGGGCAGTTGGAGCCCGCCATCCGCGTAGCCTCCGGCGGCGCTAGCCGCGTCACCCCGATCCGACCCCCCGCGCCTCCGAGTGCGCCTGCGCCGGAAAAACCGGCGGCCATGGCGCCGCCCGTCCAGAGCCAGCCCGCGCCGCAGATGCCTGTGGCTCCGGTTATCCCGGAACCCGCGCGTCCGGCGGCCATGGCGCCGCCCGTCCAGAGCCAGCCCGCGCCGGCCGCTCCGGTGCCCGTCGAGCAGAAGACCGAGACCATAGCCCAAAACAAGATCGAGCCGAAACTCGAGTCGAACGTGCCGCCTCGGCCGGTGACCCAGGACCAGCCCAAAGTTCAGCCCAGCGTCGCCGCCCCGGCCAGGCCCGTATGGCGGTTCAAGCCGGCGGTCCAGCCGCCCGTTCCCTCGCCGGCCCCAGCCCAACCGGTTCCACCAGCCGACTCGGCGAAAGCGCTGAGGATCCAGCCGGCTATCAAGCCGCCGGTTCCCCTGGCGCCGCCAGCGCGCCCCGTTCCACCGCCGGCCGAATCGGCGAGAGCGCCCCAGCCGCCGCAGGTGCAGCCGGTCGCTAAGCCGCCAGTTCCGCTGGCGCCGCCAGCGCGCCCCGTTCCACCGCCGGCCGAATCGGCGAAAGCTCCCCAGCCGCCACAGGTGCAGCCGGCCGCTAAGCCGCCAGTTCCCCCGGCGCCGCCAGCGCGCCCCGTTCCACCGCCGGCCGAATCGGCGAAAGCTCCCCAGCCGCCGCAGGTGCTGCCGGCCGCCAAGCCGCCAGTTCAACCTGTTGCCGCAGCCCGACCAATGCGGCCCGTTCCGCCGCCGGCTGAATCGGCGAAAACAGCGGAGCCAAAGGTCCCGCCGCCGGCCAAGCCGCCGGTTCAACCTGTCGCCGCAGCCCAACCGGCGCGGCCCGCTGCTCCCGCCGCCGAGCCGGCGAAAGCCACCGAGCAGAAGAAGTCCCGCGCGGAGTCGGTGCCCGAACCGGCGCCCCCCGGAGAGAAGGCTGTGCCCGAGTTCCGGTTTGGCGCCGAGGATGCTTCGTCTCCCCGAAGCCGCGTGCCGCTGGTGGTGGGTGCTTTTGTCGTGGCGATCGTTGCCCTGAGCCTCTTTTTCCTGTTGCGTCCCAGCCAGCCCATTGGACCGCCGGCTCCTCGGGTGCCCGCCGCTAGCGCCGCACCTCAATCCCCGGCCCTGGTGTTGTTGGTGGAAGCGTCGGATTCGGCTTTGATGGTCCGCTGGGATAGCTCCAACCCGGCCATCGTGGCAGCTTCCAGCGGTAGCCTCAGCTTCGTGGATGGCAGTGTCAAGTCCAGCGTCCCGCTGAGCTCCGCGGAACTGAAGCAGGGCGCTTACAAGTACAAGCCCCGCTCGAACGATCTGGCGATCCGCCTGGAAGTGAGCGGCGCGCCTGGGGCCCCCAACGTTTTCGGCGCGACGCGCATCCTGGGAGCACAGCGCATGCTGGCTCCGGCGGCCCACTAGTCCGCTTCCGCCAACGCCACCCGCGAGGGCTTGAGCGGCGCAGGATCGGCTCGACTACAATAGCTCCATGAGTGGAACCAAACCAACGGATGGCCAGCCAAGCGTGTTCCGGTATCCGCTCCTCTACCGGATCGCAGCCTGCGTGGGAACCTTGTTTCTCGGGGCCTCCACCATGCTGGCAGCCAGAGCCGCCCATGGAATGGGCGGCTCCGTGCGGTGGTCGGTCGTTCTATTTGGCTTGTTCGCGGCGCTGAATGCGTGGTTCTTGTGGACCATGCTGCCGCGCATCGAGACGGATGCCGAGGGGATGACGCTCCAGCGGCTCGGCTTCAAGCGCCGCTTGCGGTGGCGCGACGTGCGCGCGGTGGAGCATCGGCCGGCCAGTTCCAGCCTGATCGTCCGTGGCTCCTCCGAGACGCTGCGCGTGCATCGCCAGTTGCAGCAGTTCCTGGTGTTCTACAACCGGCTGGCGGCCGCCGCGCCCCCTGAGGCGATGGAGCGTCCCCTGCAGCTTCCATTTACCGTGGCAGGTTCCCGTACGCTTCTGTTCTCCTTCGGCGGCGTGTTCCTGTTCTTCGCGTTTCTGGGAGGGAATGGGTTGTTGCGGGGGGGCTCGCGGTTGCCGCTGATTCTGCTCGGCCTGGCCGCGCTCTGCCTGCTGGCGGCGCTGCGCTATGTACCGCTGCGCTTCCACTTCGACCGGGACGGCCTGCAGGTGGTCTACCTGGCGAGAACAGCGAAATACCGGGCCGAGGACCTCCTTGGAATCGAGCTGATTCAGCGTTCCGCCGTGATCCTGCTGCGCATGAAGTTCCGGCGCGCGACCGTGGATCTGAAGGACAGCCAGATCCTGATTGCCCCGGAGCGGCTCTACCTGAGCTTGATCGAGTGCTACCCGCTGCCTAAGGGTTGAGCTGCAGGGTGAACTTCAGCAGGGAGCCGTCCTTGACTTCGATCTCCTGGTCCGCGCGGTGACCGTCCTTGAGCACGCTCAGGTTGTACTTGCCGGCGGGCAAGGTGAGCTTGGCGGGCGTGGTCTCGGGGATGGGCTTGCCATCGATCAGGATCTGGGCGCCCAAAGCGTCGGCCATCACCATCACCGTGCCCACCATCCTGGTCAGGGGCACAAACAACTCCTGCGGCTGCCGGCTGGGAGGGAGAATCCGCAACTCCGCGCGATAACCGGCCAGGTCGAACGCCAGCGTGTGCCGCTGGGAGTCGAGCTGGAAGGAGCAGGGCGACTGGCAGGTCTTGGTCGAGTCTTCGTCTAGCACCACCTTGGCGCCGGGCGGGTCGGTGACCACCTGAAGCGGCTGTAGCGCGGGCGGCTTGGGTTGTGGAGGCGCAGTTGCTTCGACCGGCTTGGTCTCGGCCGGCTGGGGAGGCTTCTCTTCAGGCGGAACAGGCGCCGGCATGGGCAGGGTCGGACTGGGCCGTGGAATCGAGGCGGCGGGCTCCGCGGGAGCCGCCACTTGCTCCGGCGGCTGCCGGTCTGGTTGCCGCTCCCAGGGCCGCCAGTGTCCGAACCAGACGAAGACCCCGGCCACTCCCAACATGGCCATGAGTAAGGCCAGGATGGGCCAGAGCAGACCCCGCCGCCGGGACGCTTTCACGCGCGCGTTGCGCTGGGTCGTGGTCACGCCGATGGGCGCGCCCAGCACCTCCGTCGGCAGGTTCTGGCTGGAACCCCGCGCCAGCGGCTTCCAGCCCTTCTTGGTCTTCAGGGCCGCTTCCAGCGCGGCGATAAACTCCGTGCAGGTGGGGTACCGTTTGGCCGGGTCCTTCGACAGCGCGCGGCTCAGCACCATGGCCACGGCCCAGGCCAGCGTCGGATTGAGGTGCTGCGGTGGCAGAGGCTCCTCCGAGACAATCTTGTACAGCACCGTAGTGAGCGTCTCGGCGGCGAACGGTTTCTCGCCCGTCAGCATCTCGTAAGCGGCCACCCCCAGCGAGAACTGGTCCGCGCGGCCGTCCACGGACTTGCCCTGCACCTGCTCCGGCGACATGTAATTCGGCGTGCCGAGCACCATGCCGGTCTGCGTCATCTGCTGCGACTGGGCGATCTTGGCGACGCCGAAATCGGCGATCTTGGCCGTCCCGTCCTCGTCCAGCATGATGTTGGCCGGCTTGATATCGCGGTGGACGATGCCCTTCTTATGGGCGAAATCGAGCGCCGCCGCCGTCTGCTGCAGGATGCTCAGGACCATCTGCGCTTCCGGCGGCTGAGGCGCCTTCAGCAACTTCTCGAGGCTGGAGCCGTTCACGAACTCCATCGCGATGTAGGTGACGTCCCCCTCTTCGCCCACATCGTAGACCGTGACGATGTTGGGGTGAGACAGGATACCCGCCGACTGCGCTTCGCGGAACAGCCGCTCGCGTAAGCGCTCCCGTTCGACTGGATCGGAAAACTCCTCCAGCTTGATGGTTTTGATGGCCACGGGGCGGTTGATGGCCGGGTCGAGCGCGCGGTACACCACTCCCATGGCGCCGCGCCCCAGTTCGCTCAGGATCTGATACCGGCCTATCGCTTGCATTTGGGGTGCGCAGTCAATTGTAACCTAGAACGGGCCGCCGCTTAAACACAAAGTCGCGGAATCCACCCACGCCGGGACGGCGAAACCGCTCCCTCTTCCGCCGGGTCCCCACTGCTACAATATAGCTCAGTAATGATTCAGACATTGTTCGGCTCGGTATCCTCCGAACCCTCGCTCCTGGATCGCCTTAAGAGCGGCGTCGAGAAGACCCGGCAGGGGCTGGTCTCGCACCTGGAGACCGCGCTGGCGGGCCGCAAGGAAATCGACGCCGATCTGCTCGAGGAGTTGGAATACACGCTGCTGGCCGCCGATATCGGCATTAAGACCACCCAGGAGATCCTGGAGATCATCCGCCAGAGAGTGGACCGGAAGCTGGTCGGCGACGCCCAGGAGCTCCGGCAGCTCATCTGCCATCGCTTGATCGAGGTGCTCGAAGCCACCGAGCGGCCGCTGCCGCGACTAGCCGAGCCTCCGGCGGTGGTGCTGGTGGTCGGGGTCAACGGAACCGGCAAGACCACCACCATCGGGAAACTGGCCCGCCTGTACCGCGAAGAGGGGCGCAGCGTGCTGCTGTGCGCCGCGGACACCTTCCGCGCCGCCGCCATCGAGCAACTGGAAATCTGGGGCCAGCGCACCTCGACCGAAGTGATCCGCCAGCAGCCCGGCTCCGATCCCAGCGCGATCCTGTTCGACGCCATACAGGCCGGGCGTTCCCGCAAGATCGATTACGTGATCGCCGACACCGCCGGCCGCCTGCACACCAAATCCAACCTGATGGCCGAACTGGAGAAGATGCGCCGCACCGCCGCGCGCCTCATTCCGGGCGCCCCGCACGAAGTGCTGCTGGTCATGGACGCGACCACCGGCCAGAACGGCCTGGAACAGGCCCGGCGCTTCTCCCAGACCTGCGGCGTCACCGGCATCGTACTCACCAAGCTCGACGGCACGGCCAAGGGCGGCGTGGTCATTCCGATCGCCCGCGAGCTGAACCTGCCCATACGCTACGTGGGCATCGGCGAAAAACCCGAGGACTTGCTGCCCTTCGAGCCCGAAAAGTTTGTCGCCTCCCTGTTTGAAGCATGACCCCAGACCACATGCGCCGGGCGTTGGAACTGGCTCGCCAGGGCGCGGGACGAACCAGCCCAAATCCGGCGGTGGGTGCGGTGCTCGTGCGCGAAGGCGCGGTGGTCGGAGAGGGGTTCCACACCTACGCGGGCCAGAAGCACGCCGAGATTGTGGCGCTGGAGCAGGCCGGCGAAGCCGCGCGCGGGGCCACCCTGTACATCAACCTGGAGCCGTGCTGCCACCAGGGGCGCACCGGTCCCTGCGTGGAGGCGCTCATTGCAGCGGGCGTCCGCAAAGTGGTCGCCGCCATGGAAGATCCCAATCCGCGCGTAGCCGGAGAGGGCTTGCGGCGTCTCGCTGCCGCCGGCGTCGAGGTAATGCTGGCCCCCGAGTACGCCGCCGAAGCCGAGTCGATCAACGAGCCGTTCGTACACTTCATGCGCACCGGCCGGCCGCTCGTGTTCGTGAAGTCCGCTGTCACCCTGGATGGGAAGATCGCCGCACCGGACGACAACCGCGGCTGGATCACCAGCGAAGCGGCCCGCGCCCACGTACAGTTGCTGCGCCACAACTCCGACGCCATTCTTACCGGCATCGGAACCGTGCTGGCCGACGACTGCGTGCTCACCGACCGTAGCGGACTGGAGCGCAGCCGGCCGCTGGTCCGCATCGTGCTGGATTCCCAACTGCGCCTCCCTCTAGCATCCTGCATGGTGGCCAGCGCCCGCTCCGACGTGGTGGTGGCTACCACCTCGGCCGCCTCAGCCGACCGCCGTCGCGCGCTGGAGAACGCCGGCGTCGCCGTCTGGACGCTGGACGGAGCCGGCGGCCGTGTCAGCCTGGCGGGCGTGGTCGAGCGCCTGGGCCGGGAATCCCGGCTTTCGCTGATGATCGAAGCGGGAAGCAAGGTCAACTGGACCGCGCTGGAATCCGGCGTCGCCGACAAGATCTTCTTCTACTACGCGCCGAAGATTCTGGGGGGCTTGCAGTCCATCCCGGTCGCCGGCGGAATCGGCCGCCGCAGCCGGAAGGATGCCATCCTCTTGCGCGGCATGAAGCTCCACCAGATTACGGCCGAGGAGTTCGCCGTGGAGGCCTGGCTGGTAAAGGACTGAGATGTTCACGGGCATCGTCGAAGAGCTGGGCACGGTAGAGAGTCTGGATTCTCTCCCCGCCGGCGCGCGCCTGCGCATCCGCTGCCGGCAAGTGCTGGAGGACATGCAAGCGGGCGCGAGCATCGCGGTCAGCGGCGTTTGCCTCACGGTGGCCGGTTTCGACGCCGCTTCCTTCTCCGCCGACGTCAGCCCGGAAACGCTCCGCGCCAGCAACCTGGGCGATCTGCGCCATGGCGCGCCGGTCAATCTCGAACGGGCGCTTTCGCCGTCCGGCCGTTTGGGCGGCCATCTGGTGCAGGGGCACATCGATGGCACGGGCGAGTTTCTCGCGCTCGATGCGCTGGGGGACGGCAACGGGTGGCTGAAGATCCGCATTCCTCGCGAGTTCGAGCGTTACGTGGTGGCCAAAGGATCGATCGCCATCGACGGCATCAGCCTGACGGTGGCGTCGATGGAGCAGGACGTGCTGGCCGCGGCCATCGTCCCGGTGACCTGGCGCGAGACCTCGCTGCGCTCCCGCCGCGCGGGCGACCGCGTTAACCTGGAGTGCGACATCCTGGCGAAATACGTCGAGAAACTGCTGGCCGCGCGACCGGACAATCGGCCGGCGCTGTCGATCGGCCGGCTGCGGGAATTGGGATATTAAGACCTACATGCCCCACAGGTCGGCCGTGCCCACGGGCTTGCCCTGGAGTTTGAGGTAGTAGAAGAGCTGTCCCTTGTGCTGATTCAGGTGCTCCACCATTTGGAGCAGACGGCGCCCCAGCACCATCGGCGTGGGGTCCCATGGGGCGGCGACGGTCTGGTTGGCCAGCGCATCTTCGCTGCACGCCGCCAGGATTTCGAGCGCGGCTTGCTGGTCCGCCCGCAATAAACGGGTCGCCTCGGCGACGCTCTTCACGGCGGGCAGCTTCTCCACCGGCGGCAAGTTCGCGTCCGCGGAGTCCATCCCTTCCGGCATCGGCCATTCGCCGGTGATGAAGCCGCGGAAGGTGAAGCCGCAGCTCTGGGTCAGGTGGTTGAGGAGTTGCCCCGTGGTCATCCAATTGGTCCCGGTGGAAGGTTTCCAATCCAGGGCGCTATCTTCCACCTGGCCGAAGAGTCTCCCGGCGATGGCGTACGCGGATTGCATTTCCGATGTGACGAGCTCGGTCCAGTTCATGTTAATGGCTCAGTTCTTCGCGGATCTCGGCCGCGACGCGGCGGGCGCTCTCGACGTCTCCGCGGGGAAAGCTGATCGCGCCGACGCGCGGGTGCCCGCCTCCGCCGTAGCGCTCGCAGATGGACGCCAGATTATGGGTGAGCGGCGCGGTGGCCCAGGGGTTCGATCCCACCGAGACCTTGGTGCGAAAACTCGGCGTGCTCACCGACACCGTGTACCTGCAATTCGGAAACAGGTAGTACGGGATGAACTTGTTGTAGCCTTCCAGGGCCTGGCCGATCAAATCGAAGTACACCACGCCGTCGCCGGTCTGGGCCAGCTTGTGGATCAGGTCGATGGCCATCAGGTGCCGCTGGTAGAGCGGCTCGTATTCCCGCTGCACTTCGGGAAGCTCGATGATCTCGTCCAGCCTGCGGCGCCGCATCCAGCGGATGATCTCTTGAACCATCTCCGACCCCTCCACTCCTTCGATCAGCAGGGTCAGCTTCATGGCCGGCGCGGCGAGCTCCACCGCCGACTTCGCATCCGCGTACTGCGCCCCGTCGATGATTTCCGCCCAGGCCACCAGGTCCGCCAGGTCCGGCGCCTCGAAGCCGAACTTCTCCCGCGCCACGGTGGCGATGAAATTCGTACAGGAGCGGAAGGAGGGGTCGTAGGCCTTCTTGCCGCTGTGCTCGCGCTGGAAGTGCGCGGCGTCCTGGGGGCTCAGAAAGGCGCTCTGGTGATGGTCGAACCACCAGGTGACGCGCGGATCGGGCGAGTACTTGAAGTCCACGATGGCGTTCTCGTCTCCATCGAACATGCTGTCGTCGAAGAGCTGGCCGGCCTTGTGGGCCATGCCGGTGAACAGGAACTCCGCGCCGGGATGGAACCTGCCCTCGATGAAGCGGCTGAAGAACGCAGCCGCGGCCGCACCGTCGAAACAGTGGTCGTGATAGAGAATTCGAACGCGCATGGGAAAGCCTTTCAGCTTGCACCAAAACGGGTGTCAAATGCAAGCGGACCTGGGCGGGGTCAGCGGTTTCGGAAGTTCCGCGAAGCAGGGGTCGGGGCAGTGGAGGGAAATCGGGCCGAGGGGGAGGCGGCGTTGCTGGGGCCGTTGAGCGACGGCGAGTTCCCGACGGGTTGATCCTCCACGGAAA
>JBKQQG010000040.1:0-182630 GCA_052144455.1 Bryobacteraceae bacterium | reverse complement strand
GAGGCAGGCGACACAGGGTGGGCAACACGTTCGGCGATCAATCAGTTAGCCGCGGAGGAACCGTCACCATTCCGAGACTGCTGGCCGCGCGGCAGGCCGGCTCCGCCGGATGGGCGGGCGCCGGGTTGGTTGGGCGGCGGGTGCGGGCGCGCGGGTGCTGCCGCGTGGCGGGCCGGCTCTGCCGGGCGCTGCCGCGCGGCATGCCGCCTCCGGCGGGTGCTGCCGCACGGGCGGGCCGGCTCCGCCGGATGGGCGCGCAGCGGTTTGGGCGGGGCTGGGCGCGGGTGATTGGGTTCGTTTTCGCGGGGCTGGTGTTGAAAACATGGGACTTTTTGGCTTCGTTTGTGATTTCTTGCATTTCCGGGATGTTCGGTTGGGGGGCGGGGGGCATGGCTGGCCGGTTTGGCTTCGTTTGCCCCCTGCTGTTGGGCCGGGCGCCGGTGCGACCGCCGCTCGACCGGGCGGGTGGCTGGAGGTGGCCGGTGGGTTCGTTCTTGGATTCGTTTCGAGGATGGTAAGTAGCTTGGTTTGTTGAGGATGGGGGTACACCATGGGTTCGTTCGGGGAATCCTGTTTCTGGGGCCTGTTCGGTTTGGGGGGCGTGGGGGACGGGGCTGGCCGGTTTGGCTTCGTTTGGCCCCTGCTGTTGGGGCGGGCGCAGGTGCACCGGTCGCTGGACCTCGAAGGGTGGTGGGACGCGGCCGGTGGTTTCGATTTGGGTTCCTTTCGTAGTTCTGGTGCGAGAAGAGCATGTGGAGTCCCGGCGGGACGGTGAACGGCGCCGGCGTGCTGACCTCATGGTAAGGGGGCACTGGGCCGATTGAGACCCGTGGAGTCGGGAAGGCTTTGCGGTGGCAGGGAAAAGAAGTGGGGAAGGGGCGTCACCCGGGAAAGCGCGTGGGAGATGACGCAGAGGAGCGCTTCGCAGGGACGCGCGCGGGGATGATACTGTGCGTTGGGGCTGGCCGGGCGTGGTTGCATCGGAAGGGGTGCCTGGGCGCGGCGTGTCTTCGCGGAGATTATTGGCGCGAACCCCGACCCTAGACCTGGGTTGACACACCGTTTCCCTGCCCGTGGCTCGCCGTGCCGCTGGCCGTTACCCGCTCGTGCTCCCGGGTGTCGCGTGGGGCAAGCGGTACGGGCGGGTTGGCCGGACCTGCGCGGCGGGCTGTGAACCGTCGAATGGAGTTGTGGGCCTGCGGAGCGGGCGTGCGAACAGATCGGGGCTCTCTCGCGGAGAGCCCCGACCAGGAAGGAGGTGAGGCCATGAGGAGCTATATAATCCGTTTGGTAATCTTCATGCTTGGATCGCTCGAGATTACCGTCAAGATGTGTCGTTAATCAGATCCGACTTCTTAGGGAGAGCGGCCCGGGCCGCTCTCCCTTAGCTTATCGCCTTGATGATCGTCGGTGTGACGAAGGAACTCCATGGCGCGGGCCGCGGCGCTAAAGGCGATGCATGCAGCCCCGAGCGGAGGGACTGTCGAGGCTGGAGCCGGGGCACCTCCGATAGAGATCTGCCCTAATGCGACCGAATGGACCGCTCTGCAAGATGGGGTTGAACCGGTGGGCGCTATCGAAAACCTGTTGGATCGTCCTATGGCTGGGGAGAACTCTGGGGAGGCGAAGTGGCAATGTTTTGGCGCCATGGCCGCGCAGATGCGAGAGAGTAGCCAGGCGTCTGCTCCCAACAAGGGGAATTCGATGCCGAGCAGTGGGTCTATTGCTCGGTGTTGGAATGGAAGGGACATGTCTGATCTTATCTGGGCGCTCCGGCGTGGTTCGCTTGCTGGTGTTTCGGCCGGGAGGACGGTCGGCGAGAACGATTGAGGCTGACTGGAGCGCTTCAGGCTTACGGAGCTATGCTGGTGGGTGAGGTCTGTTCTTGATACTTGGGAAAGAGTCGCCGTTGCGAAATCTCCCGGCAGTTCTCCAGCGCCGGCAACTCCTCTTTCTTGAAGCTACTCGATTCACTATAGACACCATAGACTTGGCGTATCTTCGGCTGGCCGAGACGCTCCCCCGGCTGGCCGCGAACATCGAGGACGGCGACTTGCAGGGGCACCCTTCCAGCGTTTCCGCGATGCTGGACGCCTGGGCGATCATGGATTCTTTGCATCGGCTCAGAGGAATCATCGAAGCGCTCCCTGGGCTGCAAGCGAAGAAGAGGAATCCAAAAGTCAGGTCATTCCTTGAGAACACCGCAAACGTACCTCCCTTGCGCAATACGATCCAGCATCTCAATACCGAGATCAGCGGGGTTGTCGAGGATAAGAATTGGGCGGTATTCGGAAGTCTGAGTTGGGTGATCGTCGAGCCCGAGGTCAGCCGGCTTCTTTCCTGCTTCTACCTGCCAGGCACTCCGACTGGCTCTCATTCAGTCATCAATCCAGTGGGCAGGCGGCTGTGGCGCTCTCCGGTCGATTCCATCACGATTGAGCGGAGTGGAATCTCTGTTAACGTGAGCGATGCTGTCCGAAGCGTATCAAGGCTTGCGGCCTTCTTGGAAAAAAGCCTCGGGAAGGCATTCGCCGAGCAGATTCCCGAGCGGCATCGTGGAATAAGACCCGGTGGCGATCTTCTCGTTCGCATGGTCTTCGGCGTGCGACCGGATCAGATTGTTTCTGAGGAGATGCCAGACGTTGAGCTGGAGTCGCCTGCCGGTGGCGAGGCAGACGGATAGGCTCCTTCGTGCCGCCGGACCGCCGGGCAGGTCCGCGCGCTGAATGCTCCGGCCAATGGCGATGGTTGCTCCGCGCGACCCCCGGTTGGCTCGGAGGCTGCTGGGGTCGGGTACCAGGGGCCAAGTGGAAGACGATGGGAAGCCGATGAAACGTGAGTACGATTTCTCGAAGGCCAAGCGGGGCCCGGTGATACGGGTTCCGAAGGGAAAGACCAGAATCACCATCCGTCTGGATGAGGACGTGATTGGCTGGTTCCGGGATCGGGTCGACGAAGCGGGCGGCGGGAACTACCAGACGCTGATCAACGACGCGCTGTGCCAGCACATAGCGCGGGCGCGAGAGCCATTGGAGGAGACGCTGCGCCGAGGGGTTCGGGAGGCGATGCGGCGCTGCATCAGGCGGCGCGCTCTCGCTCGAAGAACTGAGGGCCGTTCTCGCGGAAATCGTCGAGGGAGGTGAATTGCTTGTCGGCGGCGCTGGTGATGCGGTTGCGGTCCTTTTTGGCGATGCCGGTCTCGAAGTCCTGGTGGACCATTACGCTCTTGAAGGGAAGGCGCCGGCGCAGGAACTCCAGGCAGGAGATGGTGGCAAGGCGGGCCTTGTCGCTGTCCTTGACTCCGAAAAGATAGAGCGGGCGCGGGCCGGCGTCGAATTGGAAGTCGACTTCGTACTCGTCGTGGTCGGGGATGGGGACGGCGCGCGGACGGGGGTTGTAGTCGGCTAACCGCTCCTCGATGAACTCCGCCAGTTGCTCGTAGAACAGGCTCGCTATGACCTCGCGCTTGAAGAACTGCATGCTGGAGACCTTGGCCACGGTCTGGGCGAACTGAAGGATGGCGGGGTAGAGGCGGTCGGGCTCAGCATCGATGAACAGGCGCCCGTCCTGTTCCTGGATGCGGTTTTCGGAGAGGATGCGGTTGAAGATGCGCAGCTTGTTCTCGGTGTCGAGATCGTAACTGTAGGTGAGGCGCATCAAGGTCAAGCCATGGTCGCTGACGCGGAGCTTCCCCGCGCCGTTCGCGGGCTCGTCCAGGAAAATGTCCACCATGTCGCCGTCCTCGTGGAACAAGGGGGCGAGGACCTGGAGCACGCCCGGACGGCGTTCGCGGAACGCCACATGACCGTTGAACTGCTGCCGCAGCGACTCCAGCCCCATCATAAATTCGGCTCCTGGTCTTCGAACGGCAGTTTGCCCTGGGCGAGGTCCGCGAAATGCGCGGCCGCGTCCGTGATGTTCACCGTCCTCAAGAAATACTGTAGCGCTTCTTCATAGGACGCGAAATCCTTGTTGACGGCGGCTGACTTCTCCGGGCGCGAGCCGAGCTCGCTCATCTCCGCGCTGGCACGGTGAACGTGGAAGTCCCAGTGGGGATGGGCGGGATCGAATGAGTCGTTGTAGGCACCGTGCGGCCCGTTGCATCGCAGTAACGGGACTTCGCCCGTGCCGTCCTTGGGAAGGAAAACGAGGCCGATGGAGAAGTTCTCGGGGAGATCCTCGCTGCGCCGCATGAAAACGCGGAACTCGAGCTTGCCGTCGGCCGACTTCAGCCGCATGTCGTTGCGGAAGTGACCGCGGTCCAGTTTGTCCTCGCGTTTCGGGGCATCCGAGACGAGCTTGGGGCAGGCGATCAGATCGTCGATTTCCGGCTGGGTGTAGCGGCGAGGGAGCAGGGGCATCTCGGCCTCCCGAATAAGCAGTTATACATGTTGTGGCTGCGCACCGCAAGTCGCAGGGGAGGAGGGGGCAAACCCGAGAGGATATTGGCCAAGGCCTGGGCACCCTTGGTGACTTCTCGCGTCAGGTGGCGGGGAGGCGCCGGCGGAGGTCGTCGATCTGGCGGCTGAGGTGGTCGAGGCGGGCGAGAAGCTCGGCGTGCTGGCGGTCGGCGGGGGCGGGCTCTTTGCCTTGGATGAAGAAGCCGCCGCCGGGTTCGAGGACGCAACGCTCGATGTCTTTGAGATTGGCGAAGCCCTGGCGGTGGGCGACGGTCAGGAGTTCGCCTTCGGTGAGGAGCTCCTTGGCGAGGGCGGCGCGGTGGATTTTGCCGTGGTCCATGAGCACGGTGGGGGTGCCTTCGAGCATTTGATCCAGGCGGCGGTGCTTGAAGACGAAGCGCACCACGACGTAGTTGATGGCGAGCAGCGAGAAGGCGCCGAGGATGCCGCCGGTGACCGAGTTGTCGTCGCCGATGATGGCGTTCTGGACGGCGTTGGAGAGGGAGAGGAGCACGACCAGGTCGAAGGGGTTCAACTGGGCCAGTTCGCGCTTGCCGAAGATGCGGAGCAGGACGACCAGGACCAGATAGACGACGACGGGGCGCAGGATCTTCTCCAGCACGGTGAGATTGAGAGCGAACATGTTTGGCCCGAGATGGGCGAGGGTGGAGACGAACATGCCATCCATTGTGACAGGAGCGGGCGCGGATATGATGGAGATATGCGAACCAGACCGTTGGGGCAATCCGGGATTCAGGCGTCGGTGGTGGGATTCGGGGCGTGGGCGATTGGCGGGTGGATGTGGGGCGGGAGCGACGCGAAGGAGGCCGTGTGGGCGATCCAGGCGGCGCTCGACGCGGGCGTCACGCTGATCGACACGGCGCCGGCGTATGGGCTGGGGCTTTCGGAGGAGCTGGTGGGCGAAGCTATTGCCGGGCGGCGCGACCAGGTGGTGCTGGCCACCAAGTGCGGCCTGGTGTGGCACACGGACGGCGGGCGGTTCTTCTTCACGCAGGGTGGCAAGCCGGTGCATCGCTATCTGGGCGGCGAGTCGATCCGGTACGAATTGGAGCAGAGCCTGAAACGGCTGCGGACGGACCACGTGGATCTGTACCAGACGCACTGGCAGGACCCGACCACTCCGATCGAGGAGACGATGGCGACGCTGGTGGATTTGAAGCGGCAGGGGAGGATACGGGCGATTGGGGTGAGCAACGCGGCGGTGGACGACATACGGCGGTACCAGCGGGTGGGGCCGGTGGATGCGGACCAGGAAAAGTACAGCCTGCTGGACCGCGAGATGGAGGAGGCGCTGCTGCCGTACTGCCGCGAGCAAGGGATGGCGGTGCTGGCGTATTCGCCGCTGGCGAATGGGCTGCTGACGGGGAAGATCGGGCCGGAGCGGGTGTTCACGGGCGACGATTTGCGGCGCGAGAGGCCACGGTTCAGCGTGGAGAACCGGGCGAAGATTCAGGGCCTGCTGGAAGGGTTGCGGCCGATCGCGGAGGGGCACGGGCTGACGCTGGGGCAACTGGCGATCGTCTGGACCATTGCGCAGCCGGGCTTGACGCACGCGCTGGTGGGGGCGCGCAACGCGCGGCAGGCGGAGGACAACGCCGGAGCGGCCGAGGCGGCGCTGACGAGCGAGGAGATCGCGGCGATTGGGGAGGCGTTCAAGGAGGGGTGACGCCTCGGCGCGAAGTCACATCCACGACTTATCTGAGCAAGTGGAGCGATGATTTTGGCAGAGAATGAACTATGCGACGACGGACGCCACAGGAGAAGAAGAAGCTAAGTTCGAAGAAGGATCGCCGGAACGTTTACGGTGAGGCTCCACATGGAGCGCGTAAGAGTATTCCCATGAACAAGAGGCGCCGGAACCGAGCGAACCGACGCTATCAGGACTCGAAGTTGCGAGTGGCGCCGAAACAGCTCGATGTGGACGAGGCGGACCAGGTCGAGTCCTCTATTTGGCACGATGCTCCCAAGCAATGGAAGAAGTCCCCAGATGCTCCCCTGGGCGAAGTGATCGCGGAGCAACGACTGCGGCGGGTGCTATCCCACGGGCGAAAGGCACGGGCGAAAACGCGGCCCGCAGTTGGGTAACTCGATCACACCGGCGATGTCCCACAATTGAAGAAAGCAGGCTTGAAATGAGTCTCAGGCGTTACCCAATGGTGATCGAGCCGACGAACACGGGCTTTTCCTCGTACTCGCCGGATGTGCCTGGATGCGCGGCTGTCGGGGATACCGAGGAAGAGACGCGCCGGAACCTCCGGGAGGCTTTGGCCGCTCACTTCGAGGCGATGCGGGAGATTGGCGAGCCAATCCCCGAGCCGCACGCCTCGGTCGAATAGAGGGGTGCTGGGTCGGTTTACAGCACTTCTTCGGACCAGTTCTCGAGGACGGTCTTGAGCCGGGTCATGAACTGGTCGGCGTAGGCGCCGTCCAGGAGGCGATGGTCGAAGGTGGGACCGATGAGGCTGATGGAGCGGATGGCGATGGCGTCGTCTTGGGTGACGACGGGGGTCTTCTCGACCGTGCCAACGCCTAGGATGGCGACTTGCGGCTGGTTGATGATGGGCGTGCCGAAGAGGCTGCCGTAGCTGCCGAAGTTGGTGATGGAGAAAGTTCCGCCCTGGACTTCGTCGGGCTTGAGCTGGCGCTAATCGACGTCCTGTGCTGCGGCGCTCACCGATCAGGACCCGACCGGAGGGCACACCCGGGCTTAGGGCCTAGGGTGAAATCCACGTCGAGCACGGTAATGATCTCGACCGGCTCTCCGTTGAGAAGCGCCGGTTTGTACCTCCACTGATCCACGGCCTTGGTGGCCGCCTCGATGAGTTGCGGTGGCCCGCTCACGACGATGATGTTCTTCAACGTGCCGTCCTTGCTGATTGTCGCGCTGAATCTCACTCGACCTTGAACGCACGCCTGTTTCGCGGACGCGGGATAGACCGGGTTGACCATCTTGAGCAGGCGAGGTTGCTTCACGACGGTCGGCGATACGGTGGCACCGCGCGCTCGAAGCTCCCGCACAAGGCCGTCGGACATGTGCTCTTTGGGCACCCAATAGGTCCGCCCGTCCAACTCAGCACCATGCAAGAGTAGCGTCCGCGCCAGGTCGAAGTTGCCCAAATTCAGGGCCACGCGGAGGGCAGTCTGGCCCACATCGGTTCTCATATTGACGTCGGCCCCACTGGCCAAGAGAAGCTCCGCCACGTCTGTCGATCCCTTTTGGGCCGCGAAGTGCAACGGGGTCCAGCCGTGCTTGTCCTTGGCATCGACCTCAGCGTGGTTTGCGAGCAGTAACGCCACGATCTCCTTGTGAGCTGCCGCGGCCGCACGGTGCAGCGGGGTCCGGCCAGAGACATCGGAGCTATCGGCAAGCTTGGGGTTCTCCTTGAGCAACGTCTTGACAGCCTCAAGGTTGCCGGCCCACGCCGCGTCGTGAATTTCGCCGCAGCGCGCGATGCCAGCCGACCATGCCAGAACGACAAAAAGGAGGGCGCATAGAGCTGCAGCGCGTTGGCCCCGGGTCATCAAGGTCGCAGGGCCGCAACCGAGCCACTTCCGTGGAATGAGGTTCATAACACTTCTTCGGACCAGTTTTCGAGGACGGTTTTGAGCCGGGTCATGAACTGGTCGGCGTAGGCTCCGTCCAGGAGGCGATGGTCGAAGGTGAGGCCGATGAGGCTGATGGAGCGGATGGCGATGGCGTCGTCCTTGGTGACGACGGGGGTCTTCTCGACCGTGCCGACGCCCAGGATGGCGACTTGCGGCTGGTTGATGATGGGCGTGCCGAAGAGGCTGCCGAAGCTTCCGAAGTTGGTGATGGAGAAAGTTCCGCCCTGGACCTCGTCGGGCTTGAGCTGGCGGGCGCGGGCGCGGGCGGCGAGGTCGGCGATGGCGCGCTGGAGGCCGAGGACGTTCTTCTCGCCGGCGTTGCGGATGACGGGGACGATGAGGCCGGCTTCGAGGGCCACGGCGATGCCGATGTGAATCTCGTTGTGATAGACGATGTTGTGGCCATCGACGGAGGCGTTGGCGAGCGGGTAGGCGCGCAGGGCCTCGGCGGCGGCGCGGGCGACGAAGGGGAGGAAGGTGAGCGAGTGGCCGTAGCGGGCCTTCACTTCCTCCTTGTGGCGGGCGCGGACGGCGGCGACGCGGGTCATATCCACCTTGTGGACGGTGGTGACGTGCGGCGAGACGCGCTGGGACATCAGCATGTGCTCGGCGATCTTGACGCGCATGGTGCTCATCGGCTCGATGCGCGACTTGGCTCCCGGGGCGCTGGGCGGCGGAGGCGGCGCGGGGGCGGCCTGACGCTGGGCCAGATGGGCCTCGACATCCTGCTTCGTGATGCGGCCGCCGGCGCCAGTGCCCGTAACTTGGCTCAGATCGATATTGTGCTCGCGGGCCATGCGACGGACGAGCGGCGAGAGAGGACCGGCTTGTTCTTCGGCGGGCGCGGGCTGGGGCGCGGGAGCGGGCTCGGGCGGCGGAGCGGGGGCGGGCGCTGGAGCAGGCTCGGCGAGCTCGGCGGCCTGGGCGGAGCCGGTCTCGTCGATGCGGGCGACCACGGTGTTGATGGCGACGGTTTGCCCCTCCTCGACCAGGGCGGCGGAGAGGACGCCGGCGGCCGGGGCGGGGATCTCGGTATCCACCTTGTCGGTGGAGATCTCGAAGAGCGGCTCGTCGCGCTCGACGCGCTGGCCGGGCTTCTTGAGCCACTTGGTCAAAGTGCCTTCGACAATGCTCTCGCCCATTTGGGGCATTACGACATCGACCATACAGCCTCCTTGATTGGCGCCACAGGTTCCACGATTTCCAGTTGAAAACTGAGGGCAAAGTGCCGGGCCAGCGAGGCGACCACCTCGGCGCGCGGCGCGTGGGAGCCGAGCGCGGCCATAGAGGTTACGGGGCGCGAGAGGCCGCAGGGCACTATGTACTGAAAGTAACTCAATTCCGGATTCAGGTTGAGCGCGAAGCCGTGCGAGGTGATCCAGCGGCTGATGTGCACGCCGATGGCGGCGATCTTGCGGCCGTCCACCCAGCAGCCGGTGCAGCCCTCGAGGCGGCCGGCGGCGATGCCGAAGTCGGCGAGGGCATCGATGATTGTCTGCTCAAGCGCGCGCACGTAGGCCACGACGTCGCGCTTCCAATCGCGCAAGTCCAGGATGGGGTAGCCGACCACCTGGCCGGGGCCGTGATAGGTGATGTCGCCGCCGCGGTCGGTGGGAAAGAAAGCGATGCCGGCGCGGCGGAGGACATCCTGGCCGGCCAACAGATGGTCGAGCTTGCCGTTGCGGCCGAGCGTGATGACGTGCGGATGCTCGACGATGAGCAACTGGTCGGGGATCAGGCCGAGCTTGCGCTTCTCGGCGAGGCCGCGCTGCACGGCGAGCGCGCGGCCATACTCGATGCGTCCGAGATCGTGCAACTCGCAGCTACGCATTGATGGCCAGGCCGTAGATGGCGTTGAACGCCTCGCCCACCGCCTCGGAGAGGGTGGGGTGCGCGTGGATGGTGTTCATCATGACCTCGGCGGTGGCTTCGGCCGCCATGGCGGCGACGCCTTCCGAGAGATACTCCCAGGCCAGCGGGCCGATGATGTGAACGCCGAGGATTTCGCCGTACTTCTCGTCGATGACGACCTTCACGAAACCGTCGTGGCGGCCCAGGATGGAGGCCATGCTGTTGGGCATGAAGGAAAACTTGCCGGTCTTGACCCGGTAGCCCTGGGCGCGCGCTTCGGCTTCGGTGAGGCCGACGCTGCCGATGCCGGGCTCGGTGTAGGTGGCGGCCGGGATCAGGCGGCGGTTGATGGGCTGCACGGGCTTTCCCGCGATGTGGGCGACCGCGACCAGGCCCTCCTTGGTGGCCACGTGCGCCAGTTGCGGCGTGCCGGCCACCACATCGCCGATGGCGTAAACGCCAGGCTCCGCGGTGCGCTGGAATTGGTCCACAGTGATAAAGCCGCGGTCGAGAGCGGCGTGCGTGGTCTCGAGGCCGAGGCTATCTGTTACGGGCTTGCGGCCAACGCCGATGAGCACCTTCTCCGCCTGCAACTCTTCGCGCTGGCCGCTGGCCAGGGTTAGAGTGACCTGGACGCCGTCTTCGGTGCGGCGGATGTTCTCGGCCTTGGCGCCGGTCTCGACGCGGATGCCTTTCTTCTTGAAGACCCGCTCGAGCTCCCGGGAGATTTCTTCGTCCTCGAAAGGCACGATGCGCGGCAGCATCTCGAGCAGCGTGACTTGCGTGCCGAAGCGGTGGAACATGGAGGCGAATTCGGAACCCACCGCGCCAGAGCCGATGACGATCATGGATTTGGGGATAGCGCGCAGGTTGAGGATTTCGACGTTGGTGAGGATGCGTTCGGGATCGGGCTCTAGGCCGGGAAACAGGCGGGCTTGGGAGCCGGTCGAGAGGATGACGTTCTTGGTCTCGAGTGTGCGCGCGCCCTGGTCCGTTTGGACTTCGACCTGGGTTGGGCCGCGCAACACGGCGCTCCCTTTGACGACTTCCACTTTGTTCTTGCGCATGAGGAAGTCGATGCCTTTGGAGTGCTTGGCGACGATCTGGTTCTTGTGGTCGATGACCTTGGAGAAATCGAGGCGGGGATTGTCGCACGCGATGCCGTCGGCGGCGGGGTTCAGGAAGTGCTCCCAGACTTCGGCGGTGTGGAGGAGAGCCTTGGTGGGGATGCAGCCGACCAGCAGACAGGTGCCGCCGAGGCGCGGGCTCTTCTCGACCAGAGCGGCGCGCAACCCGTACTGGCCGGCGCGGACGGCGGCGGAATATCCCCCGGGCCCGCTTCCGATGACGACCACGTCGTAAGTCATTGACCACATTCTAGCAAGAGAGGCGGCAGCGAACAGCCGACGGCTGCGCGGCCTCTGGCGCGGACGGGCCGAGATCCGGTACAGTAGGACTTCTAAAGGCATCCTATGCGCCTTAGCTGGAACGAGATCAGGCTGCGTGCTGCCCGCTTCGCCGAGGAATGGCAGGACGCCCGTTACGAACGAGGCGAGTGCCAGACGTTCTACAACGAGTTCTTCGAGGTTTTTGGCGTCACCCGCCGGCGGGTCGCGAGCTTCGAGGAGCCCGTTAAGCGCCTGGGCGACAAGCGCGGCTTCATCGACCTGTTTTGGAAGGGCGTGCTTTTGGTCGAGCAGAAGAGCCTCGGCCGAGATCTTGTGCGCGCCAAGGAGCAGGCCCTCGACTACTTTCCCGGCCTCAAGGAGAGCGAGCTACCCAGGTACGTTCTCGTAAGCGATTTTCAGACGTTTGAACTTTGGGACCTTGAGGACAGCACGGAGACCCGGTTCTCGCTGCAGCAGCTCCCCGACCTTGTGGAGCACTTCAGCTTCATTCTCGGCGTTCAGAAGCGGACGTTTCGAGACCAGGACCCGGTCAATATCAAAGCCTCCGAGATGATGGGCGCGCTCCACGACGCCCTGAAGGATTCCGGCTATGAGGGCCACAACCTGGAGCGATTCCTGGTGCGCCTTGTGTTTTGCCTCTTCGCGGACGATACCGGGGTCTTCGACCCTAGAGACATCTTCTCGGCTCTCATCACCCAGCGCACCAATCCAGACGGCAGCGACACCGGCTTGTGGCTGAGCCAGCTTTTCGAGGTGCTGAACACGCCTGTAGAACAGCGCCAGCACAACCTCGATGAGGACTTGGTGCAGTTCCCCTTCGTCAATGGCGATCTGTTCCTGGAACGCCTGCCGATTCCGTCCTTTAACGCCGCGATGCGTTCGCTGCTTCTCGACGCTCTCGATTTCAGTTGGGACGCCATCTCGCCGGCCATATTCGGCTCGCTCTTCCAGTCGGTGATGGACGACAAGGCGCGCCGGTCTCAGGGAGCGCACTATACGACGGAGAGGAACATCCTGAAGGTCATACAGCCGCTTTTCCTCGACGACCTTTGCGCGGAGTTCAAACGGCTGGCCGGGCGGCGCGACAGTGGGCGCCGCAAGGCAATTGAGGCTTTCCACTAGAAACTCTCGACGCTTCGCTTTTTCGACCCCGCGTGCGGCTGCGGGAACTTCCTCATCATCGCCTACCGCGAGCTGCGGCTTCTCGAAATCGACCTGCTCAAAGCTCTTCGCAGGCATGGCCAGTTGGAGCTCGATCTGCCCGGGCTGTGCCAGATCGATGTGGACCAGTTCTACGGCATCGAGCTGGGCGAGTTTCCCGCGCGCATAGCCGAAGTGGCGCTGTGGATGATGGACCACATCATGAACAACAAGCTCTCGCTGGAGTTCGGCGAGCGCTATGTCCGCTTCCCCCTTAAGAAGTCGCCGCACATCAGGTGTGCGGACGCGCTCGAGATCGACTGGTCCAGTCTGATCGCACCGGGTGAATGCTCGTATATTCTCGGCAACCCGCCGTTTGGGGGAGCGAAGTACCAGAGCGCCGCGCAGCGAGAGCAGGTGCGCCGCGTCGCCCGCCTTGGCGGAAGCGGCGGAACGCTCGACTACGTTTCAGCGTGGTTCCTGAAGGCGGGCGCCTATCTGCGCGGGTCCCGAGCGAGAGTTGGCTTCGTGGCCACCAACTCCATCGCCCAGGGTGAGCAAGTCGCGCAGTTGTGGCCCCTTCTCTTCGACCGTTACGGGCTTGAGATCGGCTTCGCCCACCGCACGTTCGCATGGGGCAGCGACGCACGCGGCATGGCGCATGTTCACGTGGTTATCGTCGGGCTTTGCCGCCGCGACATGGAGCCGTCCGTAAAGCGGCTATTCAGCTACAACGACATTCACGGCGATCCGACCGAAAGTGAACACCTGGCACTCACACCCTACCTGTTCGATGCCGGCAATGTCGTGAACCGTCACCTCGTGGTTGGAGAAACCAGCCGGCCCCTTTGCGCCGTGCCTCAGCTCGTCATCGGCTCCAAACCCATCGACCAGGGGCACTACATTTTTTCCGCGGAGGGACGAACTGAGTTCCTGCGGAAGGAGCCTGGCGCGAGGCGTTTCATGCATCCCTTTGTGGGGGCCGACGAGTTTCTCTATGGCCTTGAGCGCTGGATTCTGTACCTGGAGGGCGCATCACCATCCGACATCCGCTCAATGCCAGCGGTGAAGGAACGAATCGCAGCCGTTCGGCAGTGCCGGCGGAAAAGCAAGAGTCCCGGCACCCAAGAGCTTGCTGAAACTCCCACCCGGTTCCACGTAACGGTGGTTCCGGACAGGCCCTTTCTTGTCATTCCAGAGGTCAGTTCGGAGAAACGCGACTACGTACCCATCGGATGGCTCAAACCGCCCACCATCCCGAGCAACCTGGTTCGGGTTCTGCTCGATGCCGATCTGTGGCACTTTGGCATTCTGACATCCGCAATGCACATGGCGTGGCTCCGTCAGATTGGCGGCCGCCTTGAGAGCCGCTACAGATACTCGATCGGCATCGTTTATAACCCGTTTCCCTGGCCCGAGCCCACCGATCGACAACGCGCAAAGGTACGTTCACTCGCCCAGACGGTCCTTGACGCTCGTGCGCGGTTTCCCAACTCGACCCTGGCCGATCTTTACGATGTCGATGCCATGCCGCCGCAACTGCGGAAGGCGCATCGAGCGCTCGACGAGGCAGTGGATAAGTTGTACCGCCCTGCGGCGTTCACTGGCGACCGGGACCGAGCCGAGCAACTTTTCGGCCTCTACGAAAGGCTCATGACACCTCTGACTGTCGTCACTGCGGTGCCTCGGGGTCGCCGCCCCCGCCGCTGAGGTCCGGCTGTTATCCGCCGACCGGCAGCTACAATGGTGTTATGCGCTGGCTGGTGATGCTGCTTCTGCTGTGCCCCCTCACGATGGAGGCGCAGAAGCGCCCGGTGAAGAAGCCGGCGGCCACGGTGTCGCCGACCACGCCGTTCCCGATCGAGAGCGTGGCGATCAGCGGGAACAAGGAGTACTCGCGGGAACAGATCATGGCGGCGGCGGGGCTGAAGCTGGGGCAGATGGCGGTGGCCAAGGATTTCGACGCGGCGCGGGCGCGCTTGGAGGCCGCGGGGGTGTTCGACGAACTGGCGATCAAGTACGCGGCGGCGGCCGATAAAAAGGGCTACGCCGTGTCGATCCAGGTGGCGGAGGCGGGACCGCTGTTTCCAGTCCGGTTCGAGGATTTGGGAGCGCCGGACGAACAAGTGGAGAAGGCGCTGAAGCAATCCGATCCGTTTTATGGGCCGAGAATCGCGGCGACCAAGGCGACGCTGGCGCGCTACGGGAAGGTGATCGAGGACAGCCTGGCGGGGAAGGTGAAAGTGGTTGGCCAACTGGTTACCGACGATACGGGAACGATGGCGGTGGTGTTCCGGCCGCCGGGGGCCTTGCCGGCCATCGCCCGGGTGACGTTCACGGGCAACTCGGTAATCACCGGGAGCGTGCTGGAGAACGCGATTAACGCCGTGGCGGTGGGGACTCCGTGGCGGGAGGTGCGATTCAGGCAGTTGCTGGAAACCAATGTACGGCCGCTGTACGAGGAGCGCGGGCGGGTGCGGGTGCTGTTCACGGAGATCAAGGCCGAGAAGGACCGGGACGTGAACGGCATGGCGCTCACGGTGAAGGTAGAGGAAGGCGCCAGCTATTCGCTGGGCGAGGTCACGGTGGACGGCTCGAGGCTGGCCGCCGCGGAATTGCTGAAGGTCGCCAATTTGAAACGCGGCGACGTGTTCAATATCTTGCTGATCCAGGCCGGCGTGGCGCGCATCGAGAAGCGGGTGCGGCGCGAGGGTTACATGCGGGTGAAGACGCGCATCGATCGCAAGGTGAACGATCCGGCGAAGACGGTGGGGCTGGCGATCCACGTCGAGGACGGGCCGCGCTACCTGCTGGCGAAGCTGAACATCGAGGGCCTGGACCTGATTTCCGAGCCGGCCATCCGGCAGATCTGGGCGATCAAGGAGGGCCAGCCGTTCAACGCCGATTACCCGGATTATTTCCTGAACCGGGTGCGCGAAGACGGGGTACTCGACGATTTGGGGGAGACGAAGTCGAAGGTGAAAACGGACGATACCGCCAAGACCGTGGAGGTGACGCTGATATTCCACGGGGAGGTGAAGAAGGAACCCGACAAGCAACACGGGGAACGGAGGCCCTAGCCGGAGCAGCCGTGGTATCGTGAGAAAGCCGTGTCATCATCGCCCCTCAACGTTCGCCTGGATGAGTACGAAGGACCGCTGGACCTGTTGCTGGACTTGATCCGGAAGCAGCAGATCGATATCTGGAATGTTCCCATCGCGCAGATCACGGCGCAGTACCTGGAATACGTGGAGCGGGCGGCCAGCCTGGACATGGAGTTGAGCTCGGAGTTCATCTTCATGGCCGCGACGCTGATTCACATCAAGAGCCGCATGCTGCTGCCCAAGGACCCGGAACTGGAGAAGATGTCGCCGGAAGACGACCCACGCCAGGAACTGGTGGAGCGGCTGCTGGAGCACGAACGGTTCAAGAACGCCGCTGAGATGCTGCAGCAGAAGCGGATGATCGAGGAGAACGTCTGGAGCAACCCGCAGATCCAGGAATTCCTCGCGACGGGGGAGGAGCCGGAGCTGGCGGTCACGCTGATCGACTTGGTGAAGACGCTGGAGCAGGTGCTGGAGCGGGCCAAGAGCCGGCCGATCTATCAGGTGAACCCGGAGGATACCAGCGTTCCGGAGATGATCATGTACCTGAGGTCGCTGGTGAAGAGCAAGCCGCGGGGCGAGACGCTAACGGTAGCGCATCTATTCGAGGAACAGCGGAGCCGGCGGGCCATGATCTGCCTGTTCCTGGCGATTCTGGAAATGGTGCGCATGCAGGCCATCGTGCTGGTGCAGAAGGACGCGTTCGGCGAGATCGGCGTGAAGGCGCACAAGCGCTTCGACGAAGTGTTTGCGGCGGGCGGCGACATAACGGAAATCGAGAAGGAATACAACTAAACGATGGAAGAGATGGAAGGGACGGAAGCGCCGGTGCAGTTGACGCTGGAGCCGGAGGGCGGCCCGGCGGTGGTGGAGGACGGGCAACTGAAGGCGGTAATGGAGGCGATCGTGTACGTGGCTGAGGAGCCGGTGGCGGCGGCGCAGATCGCCAGCGCGCTGGGGCAGCCCGAAGAGCGCGTGAAACGGCTGCTGGAGGAACTGGCGGCCGAGTTCGGCGCGCCCACGCACGGGGTCATGATTCGCGAAGTGGCGGGCGGCTTCAAGATGACCACCAAGCCGGAGCACCACGAGACGATTCGCGCCTTCGCCAAGAGTTTGAAGCCGCCGCTGAAGCTGTCGCTGGCCGCGCTGGAGACACTGGCCGCGATCGCCTACAAGCAGCCCATCACGGCGCCGGAGATCATGGAGATCCGCGGCGTGCAGGGCGCCGGGGTGCTCAAGACGCTGCTGGATCGCAAGCTGATCCAGACCAGCGGGCGGAAGAACGTGGTGGGGCGGCCGATTCTGTACCGGACGTCGAAGGATTTCCTGGTGCAGTTCGGGCTCAAGGACCTGGGTGAATTGCCGACGCTGAAGGAATTCGAGGAGCTGCGGCGGCTGGCGGTGAGCGAGCCGGAGCTGCCGATGGAGCAGACCGAATCGGAGGCGGAACAGACCGAGGCGGCGACCGCGGAGCAACCTGAAGTGGCGACTGGGGAGACCGAAGCGGCGGCGGTTCCCGATCCAGCGCCGGAAGCGGCTGAGGAACCGGATGCCTGAGGAACGCTTGCAGAAAATCCTGGCGCGCGCGGGGGTGGCGAGCCGGCGGAAGGCGGAGACGCTGATGCTGGAGGGCCGGGTCACGGTGAACGGGCAGACGATTGTCGAACTGGGCGCCAAAGCCGACTTCGCGCGGGACCACATCAAGGTGGACGGCAAGCTGCTGCATCCTCCGAAGCGGATGGTGTACCTGGCGCTTCATAAACCCAAGGGCGTGGTGACTACGGCCAGCGATCCGGAGGGCCGGCCGACGGTGATGGAATTCCTCAAGGGGGTCAAGGAGCGGGTGTTTCCGGTGGGGCGGCTGGATTATGCGGCCGAGGGCCTGCTGCTCATGACCAACGACGGGGAGTTCTCGAATCGCATCACGTCCGCGGCCAGCCATCTGCCGAAGACTTACGTGGTGAAGGTCAACGGCTTGCTGACGTCCGATCAGGAAGAGCGGTTTCGCGCTGGGATACCGCTGCACGGCAGACGGACGGCGCCGGCGGGACTGCGGCTGGTGCGGCGCGCCGAGAATCCGTGGTACGAAGTGCGGCTCACACAGGGGCGGCATCACCAGATCCGCGATATGTTCAAGCATTTCGGGCGGCTGGTGGAGAAGATCAAGCGCGTGAAGATCGGGTTCCTGGAACTGGGCGCGCTGGAGCCGGGGCGGCACCGGCCGCTGACCCTCGCCGAGGTCGTGCGGTTTCGGAGGATACTGAAGTTAGACGGTCCCGAAGATGCAAGGCATTCCTGAGCTGCTGCGCAGCGCCAAGACCATAGCGGTGGTGGGCCTCTCGAGCAAGCGGAAGCGGCCCAGCTATAGCGTCTCGGAGTACATGCAGCGGGCGGGCTACCGGATCGTTCCGGTCAACCCGGGCGAGACCGAGGTGCTGGGGGAGCGGGCCTACGCGAGCCTGGAGGCGGTGCCCGAGCGCATCGACATTGTGGACGTGTTCCGGCGGTCGGAGTTTGTGGCGGAGATTGTCGAGTCGGCCATCCGCGTGGGCGCGCGCGCGGTGTGGATGCAGGAGGGCGTGAGCGACGAAGCGGCGGCGGCCAGAGCGCGGGCGGCGGGGCTCGTGGTGGTGATGGACCGGTGCATCTTGAAAGAGCACCGGAAGATGACGCGGTAGGCGACGCACGATATATCCGCGTCTGCTTCGTTGCGCTCGGCCGGCTCCCTCGACGTACATTTGAGTACGCCTCGGTTCGCCGGCCTTCGCACGCCTCGCATCCACGGGCATCTCGTGCGTCGCACGGCGGTGGGGTGGGGGGAAGGCGGGCTACACCTGCTCGAACTCGAGCTGATCGCCCTTTTGGGTTCCGGTAGCTAGGGCGGTTCCGGCCGGCAGCTCGAGGACGGAATGCGCGAGCAGGCAGAGGGAGATCCTCCAGGGGACCATGGAGTGGCGCACTTTGATCACCTTGCGCTTGCGGTTGAGGTAGACGGCGTCGAAGGCGAATTTCATGAAGAAGGAATGGATGCCTTCGCAGGGCGTGATGAGCAGCCCCTCGCCGGCGGGGAGGCTGGTGTGATGGAGCAGGCCGGTTTGCCGCTTGGCGCTGGTATCGGCGACATCGGCAGCGGTCGCCAGGACGGCGCCCCGGGTCGCGTTTCGGATGAGGAGCATTAGGGAAAAGGTAGCATAGAAGCGGCCAGTTGTGAGGTACAACGGAGGTTAACGGCCATGCACAACTTCAGACGGAATCTACCGATCGCCCTGCTGCTAGCGGGAGTCCCGACCGCGGCGTTCGCCGCGTCGGTGATGACCACGCGGTTGGACGACCCCAAAGCAGTCTACTTATCGGAGCGGGAATTCGGCGCACACGGCGATGGCCAGAGCGACGACAGCGGCGCCATTCAGGCCGCGATCGACAAGGCGGAAAGCCATGCTCGCGAAGGAATCGTATTTGTGCCGCCGGGCAGATACCGGCTGGCGCGGACGGTCTATGTCTGGCCCGGCGTGCGCATCTACGGCTACGGAGCAACGCGCCCGGTCTTTCTTCTCGCCGATAAGACGCCGGGATTCCAGGAAGGCGAGGGAGTCATGGCGATGTTCACCGGCGCGCGTCCCGGCGATGGGCCTGGGGCCGGCAGCCGGGTTCCCTTTCCACCGCCCGGGAGCGTGCCGCCGAATCGCGAGATTGCCGACGCGCATTCCAGCACATTCTACTCGGCGATGAGTAACATCGACTTCGAGATCGGCGAAGGCAACCCGGCGGCGGTAGCCATACGGTTCCACGCGGCACAACATGCGTTTCTCAGCCACATGGACTTTCACACCGGTTCCGGACTGGCCGCGCTCACCGAGGCCGGAAACGAGGCAGAGGATCTGCACTTGTATGGCGGACGTTACGGCATTCTCACCGACAAGACCTCGGCAGCCTGGCAATTCACGCTGATCGATTCGGTGTTCGAGGGACAGCGCGAGGCGGCGATTCGCGAGCACGAGGCGGGACTTACTCTCATCCGCGACACGTTCCGGAATATGCCGACGGCCATCGAGATCGATCCACACTATTCCGACCAATTGTGGGTCAAGGACTGCCGTTTCGAGAATATCCCGGCAGCCGCGGTAATCATTAGTAACGAGAAGAGTCCTCTCACCGAGGTCGGGTTTGAGAATGCCGTATTGTACAATGTGCCGGTGTTTGCGGTGTTCCGCGAAAGCGGGAAGAAGGTGGCCGGGAAGGGTTCGGTTTACCGCGTCGTAAACTTCAACTATGGACTCATCGTGCCGGGCGAGGGCATGCCGGGCTCGATGGGCATGCTCTACGACGCGACCCCTCTCGACAAGCTGCCCGAACCGCTACCCGCGGCCATCCGGGCGATGCCGCCCAGCGAAGAATGGGTGAACGTTCACGCGCTTGGCGTTGCGGGAGACGGAACGACCGACGACACGGCCGCGATCCGGAAAGCGATTGACGGTCATCGCGTGCTCTACTTCCCGAGCGGGCACTACATTGTGCGCGATACGCTCATGCTGAAAGCCGATACGGTGCTGGTGGGATTGCATCCCACGCTGACCCAGTTCGATCTTGCGGATGGCACGCCCGGCTATCAGGGCCTGGGCGCTCCGCGCGCGGTGATCCAGGCGCCGGAGGGGGGCTCCAACATCATTCGCGGCTTCGGCGTGTTCACCGGCGGCGTTAATTCCCGCGCTGTGGGCGTGCTGTGGCCGGCGGGCGCCGATTCGCTGGTCGACGACGTGCGCTTCCTGGGCGGCCACGGCGCCGGCACGAATCCCTACAACAACAACCACACCGCGGATTCCGATCCGCGCAAACGGTGGGACGGGCAATATCCCAGCCTGTGGGTGACGCACGGCGGGGGCGGCACATTCGCCGATATCTGGACTCCGGACACGTTCGCCCAGGCCGGGTTCTACGTCAACGACACCACTACCCCGGGCCACGTCTACGAACTTTCCACGGAACACCATGTTCGCAACGAGATCAAGTTCGATCACGTGGAGAACTGGGACATCAACGCGCCGCAGACCGAGGAAGAGGCGGGCGAAAGTCCCGAGGCGTTATCGCTGGAACTGGATTGGTCGCGGAACATCACCATCGCCAATTACCATGGTTACCGGGTAACACGCTCCCGCGCGCCCTTTGCGGCGGCGGTGCGTCTTTATCATTGCGCGGACATTCATTTTCGCAATGTGCATGTCAATGCCGAGAGCGGCTACGCCATTTGCGACGACAACGGCTGCGGAACGTTTCTCAGAGTTAGTAAGTTTCCGTACGAGAACGCCATCGAGGACGCGACACATCATCTGGAGGTGCGGGAACGGGAGTTTGCCGTGCTCGACATCCCCGCCGATCCGGCCACGCCCGCTCTTGCCGATGCGAGCGCGGTGCTGGCCCCTGGCGCGCACGTACAGAAGCTCGAAGACGGGTTTTATTCCATCTCGGGCGCCGCCGTGGACGCATTCGGCAAGCTCTACTTCGTGGATCGCCACGCACAGCGGATTTACGGCTGGTCGGAGGGCGAAGGGCTGACCATCGAGCGCGATCAACCGCTGGATCCCGTGAACCTGGCCTTTGACAAAGCGGGCGACCTGCTGGTGCTCTCTGCGGCCGGACCAGAGGGAACCGTCTATTACTTCCGTCCGGGATCACCGCCGGATCAGGTGGCGGTGCTGGCGCCCCAGGAAATGAGAGCGCGACCTGGCGCCAGGGCCATCCTGCCGGTCAATTACTGGAACAACGGCGAATTCGCGAACCAACTCGACTTCGCCATGCTCACTTACAAGACGCTGGCTGAAATGTTCGCCGAGGACGTGTCCACTGCGAAAGCGAAGGAATACGTCTCGCCCGACGGCAGCGTGTTTTTGCCCGCGGGGCGCGTCTTTCAGCAGGGACCGTTTGACGCGGGCGGCTGGCGCTTCTCGGATAATCTGGATACTTACGGTTTCACCAGCGCCCTTCCCGGCGAACGGGTCTATGTTAGCAGCGAATCGGAAGACATCACGTACAGCGGGTTAGTGGGGGCCGACGGCACGCTCACCGATTTGCGGGAGTTCGCTCAGCGCGGCGGCGAGAGCGTGGCCGTGGATCGGGATGGCAACGTGTACGTGGCGAACGGACAGGTTTTCGTCTACAGCCCCGCGGGCCGGCAGATCGCCCGGATCGACGTGCCGGAACGTCCCATCGACATCGTCTTTGGCGGGGCGGACAAGCGCACGCTGTTTATTCTGGCCCACCATGCGCTTTTCGCGGTGAAGGTGAGGGGGGTGGAGTAGGCGCGATCCGTGCCACGCAGGGTTCCCGCTCACTCCACCGTCACGATGGCGGTGTGGGGGCCGGGGGGGAGGCGCAGGACGAAGGCTGGGCCGGAGGGGCCGAGGAGGTCGAGGGCGGCGGGGGCGCCATCGAGGAGGAGGCGCACGGGCTGGCGGTCGAAGGCGGCCAAGGCTCGGGCGCGGGCGGTGTAACGGAGCTCAATCCCGTCGGGGAGGCCGGCGGCGGATTCGAGGACGCCGTTGAAATCGAGCAGGGAGGCCGGCGGGGCGGCAGCGGCCGGGGCGAGCAGGTGAATGCCGGGGGGCGCCCAGAGACGATCATGGTCGCGGACGGGCCACGGGCGGCCATCCAGGGTCGCGGGGCCTTCCCAACGGATTCCCACTCCGTAGGGTGAGTCGATGCGCAGGGCGTCGCCCTGACGGTCGCAACGGGCGACTACCGCGGAGGCGGCGGCGAGCCAGGGCAGGTCCTCGGGCTGAATGGAGAATTCGTAGTAGAACATGACCCGGGTGAAGGAGTCGGAGGCGGTGTGGATCAATTCGAAAAGCTCGGCGCCCACCTGGGTCCGGGTGGGATAGACGGGGGGCTCGCGGTCGACCACATTGATGTCCACGCCCACGCGATCCCAGTGCGAGGTAAGCGGATGGTAGCGGCGGGCGATCTCGGGATAGCGCTCGGGACCGAGGTTCCAGACGGTGGCCGGGTCCTCGACGATGAAGGTGGCGGGGTAGCGGTCGAGCGACTGGAGGGCGCGGGCGGAATCGGCGCCGATGGCGTCGCGCATGGTGGGATCGAAACGGTCGTCCACATAGGTCAGCACCACGTCGAGGCCGGGCTTTTCGAGGCGGAGCTTTTCGAGCTCCGCCATCCATTGATCCTGGAGGCGGGCGGCGAGGTCCACGCGGTAGTCGAGAAAAGCGCGAAGCTTTTTGGGATCGCGCGGATGCTCGGTGAAAAGATCCATGGGGTCGAAGCCTTTGAGGAGCTTGACCTCGCGGCGGACGTCGTCGTTGAGGGGAGTGAACTCGCTCAGGTTGCGGATGCCTTGCACGCCGTCGAAGTAGAGCTCAGCGAAGTTCACGCCATCCCAATCGAAGCGCAGCATGAGATTTCGGACGCCCTCAGCCACGGCGCGCTGGCAATCGGGATTGGCCAGGTTCATTAGCCGGCGCCAGGGAACGTAGGCGTCGCGCAGGCGGGCGGTCTTCTCGCGCCAGGCGGGATGGGCCTTCCAGAAGGCGTCGCTGACGTGAGGCAACTCGAGCCAGGCGTAGACCAGGATGTTGTGGCGATGGCAACTTGCGATGAGCTGGCGGAGATACTCGTCGCCCTTCGGATCGGGCTCGAAGTACTGCCAGGCTCCGACGTGGATGGCGGCGATGCCACCGTCGCGCCAGCTCCGGGCGAGGGGATCGGGCTGGTCCCGGAGGCGATAGGCGGCGTCGAAGAAGGCCCACAAGCGGCGGGATTCGAAGGGGACGCGCAGGCCCAGCTCGGCCAGGGCGTGCGGCAGAAAGGGAAAGCGCTCGAAGCCGCGATCGCCGGGCGAAACGGCCAGCCAGAGCACCGCTCCCGGACCGCGCCGCAGTCCTGCCACTAGCGGTTGGCCTCCGCCACTTGCGCGGCAGAAAACCTGGGCGGCTTTGGGGACTTCGAAGGCGGGCACGGCGAGAGAACGTTCCCAGAGGATCTCGAGGTCGGGATGCTGCAGGTCGCGCACTTTGCGCACGCGGATGGAACGGGCGCCCGCGCGGAATCCGAGCTCGGCGGCCAGCGGGGAAGCGCCTTCGAGGATCAGAATCGCGCCGCGATCCAGCCGCGCCAGCCACTCCTGGGACGGGCCGCCGCCTTGGCTGGCGACGACGAACACACGCGCCTCCTCCGCGGGACGTGGCGGCAGGCCCAGAGAACGCAGGAGGCTGGGCCAGCCCGGGGAAGCGCCGGCGGAGGTGTAGAACCCGGCGATATCGGGAAGGCCCGCGCCCGCCGAGGCGGAGACGACGAGGAGCGCGAGAAGACTACGGGATGGGAGGCGCATTAGCAGGGCAATCCGATTGTAGCCCAAGCGCGGCGGGCCGCGAGCTGCGCCGGTGCGGGTTCCGCGGACGCCGGGCCGAAGCCCGGCGGCAGCCTGAAAAGGCTGCCCCACGGCAGACTCAGAAATGTCGTGCAGCCGACCTGGGCTATAATCCTGGCATGCGGCAAGAGCCGGAGTTTTTCGGCGATGGGGAACTGGCGCTGGTGTACATCGCCAAGCGGCTGCGGGAGGCGCTGCGGCTGGAGAAGCTGCTGACCGAGGCCGGCGTGGATTACCTGGTGGAGCCGGACCATTACAGCGGCGGCCTGATCTTCCGCAGCGAGCGCATTGGCGCGTTCTTCTACGTACCCCCGGAGACCGAAGAAGAGGTTCGCCGATTGCTGACGCAAGGCGGCTATCGGCCGCACGAGCCGCTCAGGGGCCCGGGTTCGCCACCGGGATCGTGACAATGTTGCTGACGAAGGTGTTCTGCGCGATGGTGCACTGGGTGGCATTATTGGAGGGGAGCTCGGGGTTCAACTCGAGATCGACTTCGTAGATGCCCACCTCGCCCGTCTTCATGCCGGTGTAGTACACGCCGACGCTCTTGCCTCCCACGATGCCTGAGACAAACTGGGTCGGAGTATTGTCCACGGGCCCCTTGTAGGTGAACCCGGTAGTGACCGCAAGGTTGGCATCGGAGGGCTGGATGGCGCCCAAACCGGTCGCCCAGAGGATGATGGTCTCGCCGGGGAGGGCGGGGTTATCGGCGGTGACTGGCGCGCCCGCGATGTTGGCGCAGCACATGGTGGCATTGTTGGCGATAATGGAGAGGTCTTCGTCCGCGCTGCCGGAGGCGGAGATGGCGATGTTGTCCCCCTCCGGACCTTCCACACGCGCCCAGAGCCGGATGTAGGACCACTGGGCGGACCGGGTCCCGTAGACCTCGGGATCGGAGTCGTTGATCTGGTTGAGGAGATTGTCGCGGATAGTGTAGAGCGTATCGCCCTCGACCTCGGTATACGTATAGTTGCGGCCGTCGATGGTCACGGTGGCGACATCGCCCGGAACGATGGAGCCCTCGATGATGATGGTGCCCGTGGCCTGAGAACTGGCATGCACCGCCACGGCGGTTCTGGGATCCTGTCCGGACTGGGCGAAGATGCCTGGATTGGCCGGGACAAGGGGCACTCCCAGCGCGGTGGTGATGGTTACGGAACCGTCGTTGTGGACCGTCCGGATATAAGCGCTGACGCTGGTGCTATCCGCCACCTCGGAGGGAAGTTCCGCGTTGACCTGGCCGGGCGCGACGCCCAGCAGAGGCGAACGGATGCCGTCCACGTAAAGCTCGACGCCGCCCAACTGAGTGGGCAGAGGGTCGGAGCCGGGGGGCGCCGCGGCGGTGTTATCGCTCAGGTTGGTCCCGAAAATGGAGATCAGGGTCCCGGCCGCGACCTGGGCCGCATTCCCGCCTCCGCTGAGGTTGGCGCCGCTGACCGCGACGGTTTCGGTAGCGCTGGTGGAGACCGTAGCGGCGAGTGTCACGGCGTCGGCGCCCGCTCCGCTCACGCGCGCCACCAGGATGACGGCTTCCAAGGGGTAGTTGGGCAAGGCCAGGACGTTGGGATCGCCGTTGCCCTTGTTGATAGCCACAACCAGGCCGTTCACGACGGTATTGAGGGTGTCGTCAGCCTGGACCGTGTAGGAGTAGGCCACGCTGTTGATGGTGACGGTGATCTTGTCGCTCGCGGTGATGGTGCCGCCCAGCGTGACCGTGCCTTCGGCGTAAATGGCCAAGCTGGCGGCATTCACGAGCGAGGTCAGCGGCAAGACCACATCGCCTGGGGTATACACCAGGATGCGGCGGCTGTAAGGCTCGCTGACGTAGAGGTTGGCGCCATCCCAGGCCAGCGACATGGGGTTGCGCACCGTATCCGCACTGGAGATGAGCGCCGCGCCGGCGGCGCCGCTAGTGTCGGTGGTCACATCGATCTGATCGCTGGGCTGGCCCAGCACGATGTCGGCGAAAGCGGCGTTCGTTGTGGGGATGTGGTTAAAAATGAGGACCCGGTCGTTGCCGCCATCGGCGATGAAGAGCCGGGCGCCGTCGGAGAGCGCGAAGCGCGGGAAGTTCAGCGTGCCGCCGCAGAGATTGGGATAGGTCAGGTTTCCAGAGGTGTCCGTTCCGTTGGAGGGGCACATTCCGGTGGAACCGGTGTCGTCGGGGATGTTCGTGACGAAGTCGGGCTCGCCGATTTCCACGTCGGCGGGCTGCTGATTCTGAGTGGGGATGCTGTTCCAGATGAGCACCCGGTTGTAACCGAGGTCGGCGACGAACAGATGGGCGCCGTCGGAGGTCACCGAGACCGGGTTCAGCAGCGTGTTCTGCGCGGCGCCCATGTTGGTCTGGGCAAGATTGGGTTGAACGGCGGTATTAAGATTGGGAGCGCCGAGGGCGATATCGGCGGGCGCGTCGTTGACGGTTGGGAAGGTGTTCCAGATCAGGACGCGGTTGTTGAGATCGTCGGCCACGAACAGCTTGCCGTTCTGAATCCAGACGCCTTCCGGCCCGCGCAGCGTTTTTGCGGTGGGGATGCGCACGTCCCCGGTACCGGTGTTGGGCGTGCCGGTGAAGAAGTCGGGTTGTCCAAGCACGAGGTCGGCGGGCGCGTCGTTGGAAGTGGGGATGGAGTTCCAGATGAGCACGCGATTGTTACTGGTATCGGCCACCACGAGGTGGGCGCCATCGCTGGCCACCGCGGTGGGCAAGCGCATGGCGCTCTGGGAAAGGCCCCATCCGGTGGCCGCGTTGGGGATGGTGAAGTCGGTCTGACCCAACACGACGCTGGGCTGGCTGGTGCACAGTGGACAGCGCACTCCCTGTGGCACTTCCGCATGCGGGTCCGGCAGGAAAGTGGAGAGGTTGAAAATGAGCACGCGGTAGTTGCTGGGAGCCGCGCCGATAACGTTGGAATCGGCGACGAACAACTGGCCGTTGGCGTAGGCGAGCCCGCTGGCGCCCCCGAGCAGCGTGGTGACGACGCCCGTGCCCTGGCTCACGATCTCCGAGGGATCGGTAGCCTGCGCCGTGAAGGTGGGTTGGCCGATAACGGCCCGCGCGCCCTGTCCGGTGAGGAAGTCGGCCGCGGTCAAACTGCCGGCAGCCAGGATGAATGCAGCTAAGTACTTCATAGGATGCGGATTCAGAATCTCTCAGTATAGCAAGTCAAATCGAGACCGTAGCTGGGGCTGGCGCCCGGCCAAGCAGGCCTGGTGTCGATCAAGCCCAGGGACCGCTCCCGGGCCGCCTGGCGGGGGCCGTCTCCAGCACAATACCAGTCAGACGCGGGATTCCTGGGCCGGGTTTCGGGCGGGAGGCGAATTGACGATTGGGTTCACATCCTTTACGATGGAGCGTTTGACCCCTCTCTCCGTGCCCGAGACCAAACTTTCCGCATCCTTCCTCGAACTGGCCGGCGGCTGGTGGCTGCGATCCGGCATACAGGAGCCGCTGGGCGGCGTGGCGCGCTACTACCGTAGCGACCTGGCTCGGAATGCGCCCGTTTCGACCGAGATCACCGGCTACGCGGCCGGCGCACTGCTGTTTCTGCACGCGCGCACGGGGGATGCGCGGTATCTGGAGCAGGCCTTGCGGGCCGGGCGTTTCCTAACCCGCCTGGCGTGGGACCGGGAACTGGCGGTCATGCCATTCGAGGTGGGAGCGCCGGAAGGGCGGACGTACTTCTTCGACAGCGGGATCATCGCGCGGGGTCTGGCGGCCCTGTGGCGCAGCTCGGGAGAGGCGGAGTTCCTGGCGGCCGCCGAGCGGTGCGCGGAGTCGATGGCGCTGGAGTTCGCCGCCGGAGACGAATTCCACCCGATTCTGGAGTTGCCCTCGAAGAAACCGGCGGCGCGAGACCGACGGTGGTCGCGAGCGCCGGGTTGTTATCAACTGAAAGCGGGGCTGGCCTGGTGCGAACTGGCGGAGGCGACTGGCCGGCCGGAGTACCGCGCGCCCTACGACCGGCTGCTTAAGTACGCGCTGAGCGATCAGGTTGGGTTCCTGGCGGGAGAGCCGGAGCGCGAGCGGGTGGTAGACCGGCTGCACGCCTACTGCTACTTCCTGGAAGGGCTGCTGGCCAGCGCCGACCGGCCGGATTGCACGCTGGCGTTACGTGAGGGGCTGGAGCGCGCGGCGGAAGTGCGGGATAGCGTAGGGCCACTTTTCGAGCGCTCCGACGTGTACGCGCAATTGCTGCGCCTGCGCCTGTTCGCCGCCGGCCTGGGGGCGGTCCCGCTGGACCGGAAGGCGGCGGAGCGCGAAGCGGCGGTTATTCTCGAGTTCCAGGCGGGCGGCTCCGACCCGCGCATGGCCGGCGGAGTCTACTTCGGACGCAAAGTAGGGCAGATGCTGCCCTACGTGAACCCCGCTTCCACGGCGTTCGCGATGCAGGCCCTGGAGATGTGGCGGCTGTGGTGCGCGGGGGAATTCAAGGCGGAGTGGCAAACGCTGATCTGAGCAGTTGAGAGGGGATCAAAAAGAGTCTGAACTTCTACTTGGTCCGGACTCGTACTCATCATCATGATCGAGGTGCAGGAACTCCGCAAGGTATTCGGCGAGCTGGTGGCCGTGGACGGGGTGAGCTTCACGGTGCAGCCGGGCGAGCTGTTTGGCCTGCTGGGACCGAACGGCGCGGGGAAAACCACTACCATCGGCTGCATTTCCGGGCTGCTGACGCCGACGGCGGGGCGGGTTCGGGTGATGGGGCACGACGTGGTGCGGGATGGCGTAGCGGCGCGGCGTGCCCTGGGAGTAGTGCCGCAGGACATCGCGCTGTACGAGGATCTGTCGGCTAGCGAGAACCTCCAATACTGGGGCGGCGCGCAAGGCATGCGGGGAGCCCAGTTGCGCGCGCGGATCGGGGAGGTGCTGGAACTGACGGGGCTTCAGGACCGGGCTAAGGAAGCCGTGAAGAAGTACAGCGGGGGGATGAAGCGGCGCTTGAACCTGGCCTGCGGGATCATCCACCGGCCGCGGGTGCTGCTGCTGGACGAGCCGACGGTGGGCGTGGATCCGCAGAGCCGGGTGCGGCTGCTGGAGATGGTGCGCGCGGAAGCCCAAGCCGGAACCTGCGTGCTGTACACCACGCACTACCTGGAGGAAGCCGAGACGCTGTGCGACCGGCTGGCCATCGTGGACCACGGGAAGATCATCGCGCAGGGGACGCTGGCGGAACTGCGTTCGATGCTGGGGCAGCGCGATCTGCTTCGCTTCACGGGCCGGTTCCAGCCCGAAGCGGTGCGGCGGGCCCTGGGAGAGCTGGAGGGAATCGAGGTAGTGCAGGCGGAGACGGATGTGCTGAGGCTGTCCGCTGCGGAGGCCTCCCGGCGGCTGCCGGCCATCTTCGCCGCGCTGGCCTCGGCGGAGGCGGAAGTTCGCGAGACCACGCTGACCCAGCCCAGCCTGGAGAGCCTGTTCATCAAGCTGACGGGCAAGGAACTGCGCGAGTAGGCCATGCGCTTCGTACTGATCAGCGCGCTCAAGGATCTACGCCGGTTGCGGCGCGACCCGCTAGCTGTAGGGGTATGGATCGGCATCCCGGTGATCATCGGGGTGATGCTGACCGCGCTGTTCGGGAGCGGGCCCAGCCCGACCCCGCACGGGCGCTTGCTGGTGGCGGACGAGGACCAGACCGCGGTCAGCGAATTTCTGGCCGGCTCGTTCTCCCGCGGGCCGATGGCCAAGATGATTACCGTGGAGCAAGTGGAGCGCGGAGAAGGACGGCGGCGGCTGGATGGCGGAGACGGCTCGGCGCTGCTCATTATTCCGAAGGGCTTCGCCGAGGCCTATTTGCGCAACCAGCCGTTCGAGATCAGCCTGATCACCAATCCCTCGCAGCAGATCCTGCCGGGGATCATCGAGGAAACGCTCTCGATCATGGTGGACCTCGGGTTCTATGTGCAGGCGCTGGCGGGCGACCAGTTGCGGGCGTTTGCCGGTGGGCAGGTCTCGCTATCCGATGTGGCGCTCTCCGGGACCGTCGTCACGCTGCGGCAGCGCTTCAACAGCCTGCGGCGCTACGTGGACCCGCCGGTCATCAAGCTGAAAACCACGGTGGTGGAGCGGAAGGCGGTGAACTCGCCGAGTTTCGCCGCGTTGTTCTTCCCCTGCCTGCTGTTCCAGGCGCTGCTATTCGTCACCATGGGCTTGAGCGCCGACGTCTGGAAGGAGCGGCGGCAGGGGACGCTGCGCCGGCTGGTCTCGACGCCGTCGCGGTTGTGGGGGCTCCTGACGGGCAAATTGCTCTCGGTGGGATTGGTGCTGGCGGCGGTCGGCGTAGCGGGCCTGGTGGCTGGGCGCCTGCTGGCCGGTCTACGCGCCGCCAATCCGGCGGCGGCGCTGGGCTGGTTTGTGGCTTCGGGCGCCGTGTTTTTCCTGCTGATGCTGCAACTCCAGACGGCGGCCTCCAACGAGCGAGCCGCGAACCTGCTGACCAATCTGTTCGTCATGCCGCTGATGATGCTGGGCGGGACGTTTTTCCCCTTCGAGGCGCTGCCGAAGCACCTGGCGGCGATCGGGCGATGGACGCCTAACGGCTGGCTGCTGATGGAGTTCAAGGCGATATTGAACGGCGCGGTCGGGCCGGGACGGCTGGCGGCCGATTTCGCCATCGTGACGGCGGCAGCGGCACTGCTGCTGCTGATTGCGGCCAGGCGCGTCCGGACGAAGTTCGTGGTCTGAGGCCCAAATGCTACGCGACGCTCTCTTTCTCGCCCGACAGGACCTGCGGCACATGTTCCGCGCCCGCGAGACGTGGATGTGGATCTTCATCATGCCGATCATATTCTTCTACTTCATCGGCACGGTGACGGGCGGCATGGCGGGATCGGGCTCCCAGCGGGAGGCGATCGGGCTGGAGGCCCCCGCCGACGCCGGCTTTCTGGCCGACCACCTGGCGAGGCGGCTGGAGGAGCGGAACTACCAAGTGGTGAGGGGAACGGCGAGCGAACTGGCGGGCTACGACCGGCTGCTGAGCGTGCCGGCAGGGTTCACCCGGAGCGTTCTGGCCGGAGAGCCGGTTAACGTGACGCTCACCCGAAAGGGCAGCGGGTTAGGGGCCGATTACGATGAGCTGCGCGTGACACGCGCGGTCTATACGGTGCTGGCGGACCTGGTGGTGGCGGGCACTCCGACTACGCTGCAAGGGTTGACAGCGGTGGCGGCCCAGCCACACAGGCTCACCATGCGCGTGGCGCCGGCGGGGAAGCGGCTGGAGCCGCCGCGCGGTTTCGAGCAGGCCATTCCCGGGACCATGGTGATGTTCGTGCTGCTGGTCATGTTCACTTCGGGCGCGGTGACTCTGACCGTGGAGCGGCGCCAGGGAATCCTGACCAGGCTGGCCTCCGCCCCCCTGTCGCGCGGGGCGGTGGTGCTGGGCAAGTGGAGCGCCCGCATGGGGTTGGGCGTTGTGCAGATCGCCTTCGCGATGCTCACGGCCAGGGTGTGGTTCGGCATCCACTGGGGCCCCAATGTGGGCATCATTGCCGTCGTGATGCTGGCCTACGCGTCGCTGGCCACCGGACTGGGCATGCTGCTGGGCAATTGGGGACGGACCGAGGGACAGGTGATCGGTTTGGGCGTGCTGGCTTCCAACGTGCTGGCGCTGCTGGGAGGGTGCTGGTGGCCCATCGAGATCACGCCCCTATGGGCGCAGAGAATGGCGCTGGCTCTGCCGACCGGGTGGACCATGGATGCCATGCACAAACTGGTGAGTTTCGGGGCCGGGCCCGCCGCGGTGATTCCGCACCTGCTGGCGCTGACCGCTGCCGCGCTCGCGGCCGGCTACGTGCTGGCGCGCACGTTCAGGTTTCAGTAGGGGTCCTTTTCGGGACTGCGAGCCTCGTGGGGCCCGGGCTCGTCTGCCCGTAGCGCCTCACCGGGCATAATGATCTGGTCTCCGAGGTGCGACGTGTTGTGCAGTGCCGTACCCCTCAAGCGGGTTCGGGGGCGGATGGGCCCTCCCAGGTCGCGCTTTTCACCTTGAGGTAATTCGCATCCAGTTCCGGCTGAAGCAGGCAAAGGGCGGTCAGCCGCCGTGCCATTGCCTGCACCTCTTCCGCTTCGGCCAACGTCAGCGGACGCTTCAGGAGGTCGTGCTCGCGATAGCTCAGCCACTTCTTCATCACCTGATAGCCGCCGATGTAGAATTCCCATGCCTTTTCGGGCACATTGGTCCAGGCGCAGAGGTCATTCAGGTACACGTCCATCACCGTGCTCCCCAGGCGCGCCAAGCCCTCATGCCGCGAGATGCCCAGCGCTGCCAGCCCCTTGGTCAGCTCAGAGAGTTCCTTCGTTGTCCGCTCACGGCTTACCAGCTTGCCGCGTCCGGGCATGGTCACGCCCGCTTTTCCGGCGTGCCCCCAACCTGCCGTGATTTGCATGTCTTCCGCCGCGTCGAGCGGCTTGCCGCCGACGCGCCGCAGCCCGGCAACAGAGCGCAGCTCAGGCCGCAGCGCGCCCACCGTGACCGCCGCCACGGGCTTCTCCGTATCCAGCAAATCCGCCACGCGCTGGCCCAGCGCCGCCGATTCTTTGAACTGCTCCAGCGAAGACGGCAGCGGAATGCGCGGCCAGCCCTGCCGGACACCGTCGGCGTTCTCTCGCAGATAGGCGGGAGAGTAGCCGATGGCGAGTACGTGCAGCCAGAGGCTTGGCCCGGCAGTCTTTGCCCGATCGAGGCCGATGGCTTCGAGATACTCTCTCACCGTCGGCGAATAATTGGGCAGTGCCGGCGATTCTGCCTCAAACAGGTGGCCGTTCGCTGTTACGGGCCGGCTCTGCCTTAGGTCCAGCGGAAAATAATAGGCATGGCCACGCAGGGCGTCATTATCACCCAACGCCGCCGTAAACATGAACGGAAAACCCTCTGGGTCGGCAACACCCGCCGGGCGGGTGGCGATAAAGCGGTTTCCACCGAAGCACCGCGCCCACAGAGCGGGACGAGACCGATTCCATACCGCCGGAATGTCTGTGAAGTAGCACCAGCGCGTGTCGAACGGGCGCACCGCATAGCGCACTATCTGTTCGCTGTGAAACCCAGCGTCCAAGGCCCGCTTCCGTGCCTTGCGCGCATCGAATCCAGCCCAGGCGCCGGCGAGAGCCGTCGAAACCAGCCGGTACGCTTCCCAATCCAGGCCCTTGTCATGGTACAGGCGCATCCGCTCGACGAGTCTTTCGCGGTCAAAATCAATCAACGCGCCGCCGCGCTTTTCCATGAGGCCATTACTCGGAGGTTCTGCGCATAGCTCGGTGGTCTTCGGCCATTCGCTATAAGCGGCGCTCACCAGTTGCGGCTGAAAGGAATATCGGTTCGCTGGTGTCGGCGCGGCGTCCGCATACCGTCCTTCGAGCGCCGTGTCCTGCAAGCTCTCTACGAGCTCCTCTCTTTTGCGCGTTCCCCAAAGCTCCCGGTAGTGCACGGAAGAGCCACGCTTCCTCTTACCCCGTCGGATCAGCAGGCCGACGGCCGTTCCCACGCGAATTCCCTCGCCGTTGCTCTTCGTCGAAAAAACGCTGGGGTCCGGTTTGCCCGCTGGAGTCAGCTTTCCCGTCTCCCGGCTATCTCCATTCAAGCAGTCAAACCAGAGCGAGTCGAAGCCCTGCAAAAGTCTCTTTCGCATAACGACATAGGAAGGCTCGCTAAGATAGGAGAAATTGGAGATGAAACAGACCACCCCGCGGCGGCTCTTCTCCGCGATGCGTCTTTCAGCCAGCCGGAAGAAACGGACATAGAGGTCGTCGAGATTGAATTTCTTGATGCCCCATTCCTTGATGAGTCCCTCTTTGTAGGGATCCACCAGCCCGTCTTCTTCCGAGGGGCTGACTCCGGCGAAGGCGTTGTAAGGCGGGTTGCCCAGCACCACCAGAATGGGCTTATCGCGTTTGACCGTGTCCGCCTCTTCGCGCTCCTCTTGAAACTCCCGAAAGGGCAGCCGCGCCTTTTGCTTGTCCGGCGGCTCCCAGCCGGTTAGGGCATTGGTCAGGTAGACGCCAGCGCGCTCTCGCTTGCCGCTTTGTTCATCTGTAAGCGGCGCATTGGCCCGCCGCAAGTACATTCCAATCTGGAGGTGCGCGATTACGTAAGGCGCAGGCAGAATCTCGAACCCGAAGACACGCTGTTTTGCCGCCTCTTTGAGCTGGTGGGGAGTGAGCGCATCTTCGCCGCGCTCCTCTTTCAGAGTCCGATGGATGCGGTCCAGTACCTCCACTAGATACGCGCCTGTGCCGCAGGCCGGGTCGAGAACGTAGACGTTGGGGTCCGCAAGGCCGGAGGGCAGGCCGAGCTCCGTCCGTAGGACCGTGTCAACGCGCTCGACCATATAGCGCACAATCTCGCGTGGGGTGTACCAGACGCCAAGCTGCTTGCGCAGCTCGGGATCGAACGCCTCAAGGAATGGCTCATAGAAGTACTGGACGGCGGCACCCTCTTCAAATTCAAAACGCTGGATGAATGCGGCGGCATCCACGCGGTTCAGCACCTCGCCAGTCAGAAAGAGCAGTTCCTCCAAGCCAAGGGAGCGAACATGCGAGGGCGTCACCAGACGCTCAAAGAGCGCGCGAATCATCGGAACCTGAAGGGACCAGACGGCGGACCTCCACTCAAATTGATCGTCCCTCCGGCGTCCCGGCTCGCGGCTCCAAAGCACCCATGCTGAGAAGAGACCGTAGAAGAGGGTTTGCACCAGAGTGCTGCGGAAGAAGTGCTGGCCCTTCCTGTTCTCCGTTTCCGTGGCCAATGCGCCCCCGAACTTGAGTCCGAGGGCCTCCTCCAACGCCTCGCGCACGTCCTCCAGTTCCTTGAGCGAGGAGCGCGGCTCGATCTTGGCCAGCGCCTCCCGCGCATAGGAGGCGAGAAAACTGGCCAGCACATCGGGTGAGGTGATGGGCACGGCGCTGAGCAGGGCGCGGGTGAGAAACTCTTCCAGAGTCTTGCCGACTTCGCCCTCTGCCTTGCGTGGATGGGCAGCCAGCGCCCAGAACGCGGCTTCGCTCTTTGCCAGCGTGAATGTCTCCAGCGTGCGCGGCTTATCGTCCTTGCCCAGCACCACGACGCGAAACTCGCGGTAGTTTGTCAGCAGAACCTGCCCGTAGGCGCGGAGGTACTTCTTCACCTGGCCCGACTGCATTGTCTCGCTGGTGTCTTCCGAGAGTCCCTTCACCTCAAGCACGCCACGATTCGGCGGCTGTACGGTGAAGTCCTCCGGCATGGCGTTCTTCTTGAGTTGATCCTGTGAGAAGAGCCCGCCGTCCGGCAATCCGGCCCCCCGGTTCTTGAGCTGAAAGATCGGCCTCACGCGCGGCTTCAGTCGATTGCCAATTTCCGAGAACAGTCCCTCAATCGCCGGATAGAAGGACGTTTCATCGGTGGCGTGACCGGATGCGCGAATTTCCGCCAGTTTAGCGAGATAAGACTCTACGGGATGCACACTCTGATTCTGCGACAGAAAGCTGGTGAGCACAATGGCCAGGCCTACAAGGGATTGGAGCGGAGCCTAGGTCCGAATCCCACTTTTCCCCTCAACACGGATTTCAGACACTACCCGTCCGCCTTGACCGCTATCCGCCAGTGGCGGACAATCGGAATGAGCGGAACTGCTCGAGACCTCTATCTTCACGAGGCAGATCGCCGCTCTGCTGACCGATGAGGAGTATGGCCGATTTCAATCCCGGATCGCCGCAAGTCCGGAGCTCGGCGCTCTCATCAAAGGCGGTAGTGGGATACGCAAGATTCGCGTTGCCGTGGGATCGAGAGGAAAAAGCGGCGGCGCCCGCGTCATCTACTATTGGGCGGTACGGAAGGACGTGATCCTGCTGCTTTACGCGTATGCGAAGAACGCGAGGGCGGATCTGACTGCGAAACAGGTCTCGCGGCTCGCACACGTCGTCAAGAAGGAGTTTGGCGGTGAAAAGACAGGAGTTTGAAGAACTGCTGGGTAGCGTACGCGAAGCTGGGGCAATTCTGCGCGGCCGGCAGGAGCCTTCGCGGCGGATTGCAATGCCCGCTTCCGGCGTCCGGGTCATTCGCGAGCGGACCAGCCTCTCGCAGTCGCAGTTTGCGCACTTGATCGGCGTGAGCGTGAAGACACTTCAGAACTGGGAACAGGACCGGCGGCGCCCTACCGGACCGGCGGCCGCGCTTCTGAACATCATTGCGCATGATCCGGCGCTGGCTGTGAAAGCGATTGAACGGGTTTAGGACCCTTTGGACGGCACGAAGGGTCACTCGGCGGGGATGGCCAGCAGGATTTCGACGCGGACGGGAGCGCCGTTCTGACTGGCGGGGCGGAACTCCCACTGCTCGAGGACGGCAATGGCCTGGGCGCTCTCCGAGGCGTCGCCCTTCCCCAAGATGCCCAGATCCTGGAACCGGCCGTTAGCCCCGATGAAGCCGTGGGCCATGAGATAGCCTCCGGAGCGGTGGTGGGGAGGGGGCCGGAAGGTGGTCAGAGGGAACGGCGCGGCTAACTGCGGGGGCGCCGCCAGAGTCACCACGCTTCCGTTTATTTGGTAGTTCTCGGCGTCTTCGGCGGGGATGCAGTATTGAAGAATCCACTCGGTGGGAGCGCCCACCTGGAGGTAGACCGTATAGACGGGCTTGCCACTCAACACGCCGCCGCTCTCCGGAAAGCCTTCCAGTCCGCCAGACTGCACCACGACATCGAAGACGCCTCCCGCCGGGTGCGCCATGCGGGTGGCCTCGACGGCGGCGGAGCGGGCCGGAGAGCCACCGGGCGGAGGCGCTCCGGCTGCGCTGGAGCTAGCAGTTTGAGCGGGCTGGTCCGGCTTGCCGGCGGCGGAAGCCGGGGAATCCGGATGGCTGGCGGTGGCGGAGGCCGAGGCGGCGCTTCCGGATCGGGCATCCTGGTCGCCGCCCGCCCCACCGCCATTGGCCCCTCCGCCGGACCAATCCCGCGCTTCGGCGCCCGAAGCCGGCGTGCGGCCCACCTGGCTGCCGGGAGGAATGCTGAGGAACTCCCGCAAGGGCACCGGGTCGGAGGAAATCGATAACAGGTTGGTTGGTTCCCCCGGGGTGGAGTCCGCCGAGGCGCTGGGAGGCTGGCTCGGCTCATCCGAAAAAATGGTGCGGATGGGCATCCCGGAGTGAGGAATGGCCAGGGCCGCCCGTTCCAGCGGTTGGAGGGTGCTGGGCGACACCAGCCCCAGGGAAGGCAAGTCCAGGCTGGGCGGGGCGTCCAGCCGGCGGGTTTCGGAGGGTGGGACGGCATAACCTGGCAACACGTATGGCTCAGCGACGGGCTGGGGCGCAGCCGGCGGCGACCAGAAGAACACTTCCGGAAGGCGCAGATCGCGCGCTAGCTCAGCCGAGGAGTTAGGCTGGACGATGCTCTGGTCGCTGTCGGCATGCCGGGGAAGAGGAGGCAATTCAAAACGGCGCTGGCGTCCCGAGGAACGGTGGCGATGGGAGTCCTTCCCCGGGGAAGGCTTCCCGGCGGCGGTGGATGGGGGAAGCTTAGGGATGGCCAAGGGTTTGCGGTCCTGCGCCAAGGCGCCGGTGGAGGCGAGGTAGAGCCGCTCGGGAACCCGGATGCGAAGTGTGCGAAGCAGCCTCTCCTGGCGCACCGAGGCCTCGCGCTCGGCGGGACTGGCCAGATCCAGGGTCAGGCTGGGCAACAGGAGAGCAAATAGAAGGTGCAGCAGGGCCGAGGCCAGAAAACTAGGCCAGCGGTTGACGTTCCGAGGCGCGATATGAACAAAGAGCCGCTCCTGCCTGAGCCGCTTGAGAGGGGGCGCGGCCGAGTCGGTCAGCGGCGGCGGAAAGAGCGATTGCATGAGCGATGCGCGTTATCGGCAGTAAGGCCGCGAGCCAAACCAGCGCTGGCGCGAGACCGTGTCAGGATCGAGGACTCCAAACCGGGACGTTATCGATCACCTTGTCGGACGGCTTCTCAAGAACCAGCGAGCGCAGCCATTGCATCTGTCCGGGATCTTTGGCGCCTCCCAGCATGGTTTGCTGCGGCAGCGGGTTGAGGGCGGACGGCTCGCCACTCATGTTCTGCAAGTTCCTCAATCCATAGAGGGCTAGCTCGAAGCGGTCCTTCACGCCCACCTTCTGGAAGAGACGGGAAAGATAGACCTTCACGGTACCTTCGGAGATCGAAAGGGTGGTGGCGATCTCCTTGTTCTTGAGTCCCTGGGAGAGCAGGCTCACCAACTGGCCCTCACGCTTGGTCAAGGCGATCATCTTGGCCGACAAGAAGCTGGCGGTCAAGGTCTTATCAAACCACAGTTCGCCCTCGGCCACCTTGCCGAGACACTTAATGAGCAGCTCGGGAGGCAGCGTCTTGCGGAGCACGCCGCGCACGCCTAGCTCCATGGCCTGATAGGCCAACTCGGTGGAAATCGCGCGGACCCACAGGACGATCCGGCAATTCGGCAGGCTGCCTTGCAGTTGGGTGAGGATGCCGAAGGTGACGTCGGGTGTCAGATCGATCAACAGGACGTCGGGCTTGGAAGTCTGAACGGTTACTGCGAGTTCCGCAGTACTCTGGCACACGGAAACGGAGTCGAATCCGGGCACGGACGAAAGGACGGAGGTAAACCCTCTCGCGAGCACAGGCTCATCGGTAAAGAGCAGAACGCGGGCCATATTTTAGTCACCCTGCGCCAACGACATCGGGCCGTGGCGCCCACCACAACACAATTCTACGCATTCTCAGACCGCACCGCCGGACCAGATCGACGCTGTCCTCGTCCTCTCGAAGCTGGGCGGGCCGTCTCCCCCGCCGGGATTCCCGGTACCAGTACTAGTTAGCAAGTCGCCGCCAACTACGTACCAACCGCCCATCCGTGGGGGTCAGAACCCCGCCGCAGCGTGCGAACGTCCTCGTTTGCTCCGCCCTAAGGGGGCGAAGTACTAACCTTGGTTAACTTTCGGTCTATCAAACACCTGCCTGGCGGCCCAGACTGCAGCGCACAAGGCCAATTCTTTGAACCATTTCGATCTTAAACTGTTGGTTAACCTCAGTCAACAAAAAACTATCATCCATTTTCGGTCTTGATCCAGGGGGCGATCAGGTGTATCCCTTAACAGCAGGCAAAATGGACAGGCGTGCCGATCCGCGGGTAGAGGTGAAGCTTCCGTGCCATGTGGCGTTTCCGAGAAGCAAGTCGCGGCTGTTCGTCGGGGTAACCGAGAACATGAGCCGGGGGGGTATCCTGGTGTCCTGGAGCGCGGACCGGATGTTAACGAATCTGCCGAAGGCCGGGGACCTGCTGACAGTGGATATCGAGTTGCCGGCCAACCATTCGTTCGGGCGGCGATGCATGCACTGCCAGGCGGTGGTGGCCAGGGTGTTGGTCGGGGAGACCGGCTGCGCCCGGGTAGCTTTCCAGGTGAACCAGATGCAGTTCCGGAGTTATGCTAATGGGAAGTACGCTTCGGCGGCCAATCGCGACCAAGTTAGCTGTTCGTTGATGTGAGGAAGGTTTTCGAGCCATGATCGGCGACGGACAGCAGCGGCGTGAGTGGGGCGGAGCGGCGAGTGTGGCCGGCGCCTGGAACGGTTGGCCATCCAGGCCGCAAGGGCGTTCGGAACGGACATGAGCAAGCAGGCTGCCAACCCGGTGCAACGCTGTTTTCCGTCGCTGACGGACGTCGCGTTTGTGTTGCCGATGGTGCTGGTGTTCGCCAGGTTGCACGGCCTCAGCTTCTTGCTCGGGGATTGCGACACCGGCTGGCACATTCGAACCGGCGAATGGATTCTGCAGAACGGCCGTGTTCCGGACCGGGACATTTTCTCGTTCACCAAGGCCGGCCAGCCGTGGTTTGCCTGGGAATGGTTGTGGGACGCGATTTTCGGCTGGATGCACCAGCGCTGGGGCCTGGTCGCGGTGGTGATGGTGAGCCTGCTGGCGATCTCGGTCTCGTCCGCCCTGCTGTACCGGCTGACTCGCCGGAAGTGCCCGAACGCGCTGATCGCTTTCGGGGTGACGTTCCTGGCCATCGTGGCATCCTCGATCCACTGGCTGGCGCGGCCGCACCTGTTCACGATTCTGTTGCTGGTGGTCTTCTACGGGCTGCTGGAGCGGGTGCGGGACGGCAACACGCGGCTGTTGTGGCTATTGCCCGCGCTCACCGTGCTGTGGACCAACCTGCACGGCGGCTTCCTGGTGGGCATCGCGCTGACGGGAGCGTACGCGGCCGGGGAGCTGGCTAGCTGGGCCCTGGAGAGCCAGCCGGAAGCCCGCCGGGCCGCACTCCAACGCAGCAAGCCCTACTTGCTGGCCACCGCCGGATGTTTCGCGGCCAGCTTGATCAACCCGTACTTTTACCATCTGCACGTTCATATCTTCCAGTATCTGACGGAGCCTCGCCAGTTCACGCAAATCCAGGAATTCATGCCCATGAGCTTCAGCCATCCGGCGGCCATGTTTCTGGAGCCCCTGCTGCTACTGGCAGTGCTGGCGTTGGCCTGGAACCTGTACCGGAAGCGCTTTACTTACGCGATCCTGCTGGCGGGCGGCGGGCACCTGGCGCTGATGTCGGCGCGGAACATTCCATTATTCGGGATTCTGGCCGCTCCGTTGGCGGCCGAGGCCCTGGGCGAGGCGATCTCGATGGTCGCGCGGTGGGACGTGGCGGGCTGGCTGAAGCGGACCATCGCGGCCTTCCAGTCTTATGGCGCGGAAGTGGCCGAGCAGGACGCGATGGGACGCATCCCGGCGGCCAGCGTGGCCGCCACGCTGCTTCTGGTCTGGATGGTGCAGCTTCCGGGCCGGCCGGCTGCGCTGCGGGTGGAATTCGACGCCAAGCTCTTTCCGGTGAAGGCAGTCGCGGCGCTGAGCGGACAGCCGCCCGTCGCGATCTTCACGGGAGATCAATGGGGCGACTATTTAATATACCGGCTTTTTCCAAGCACCAAGGTTTTTGTGGACGGCAGAAGCGATTTTTACGGCACGAAGTTCGGCGAGAAGTTCCTGGAAGTCATGAGTGGCAAGTACGACTGGAAGGGAACTTTGGACCGTTACGGGATCGAAGCCGTGCTTCTGCCAGTCGACGCCTCTCTGGCCAGCACCCTCAAGGAATCGCGCGAATGGCACCCGGTTTACGACGATGGGGTGGCCATCCTGTTCCGGAGTACGGATGCTGGGGCGGCGGCCCGTGCGGCGCGACCAGAGAGCGAGCAGTCTTCCACCGTTGCAAGCGGTGGAATCCCGGTGATCGCCAGATCGCCAACCATAATTAAGCCTCGCGATCGAAAGGTCGCGAGTTCAAGTGAGGGAACACAACCATGACGTTTCTTAGCAATTTGCTTCGTGATGAACAAGGCCAGGACCTGATTGAGTACACGCTCCTGCTCGCCTTCGTAGCTCTCGCCGCCGCGGCTCTATTTATCGGGTCGGGTGGTTATGTGACCACGATTTGGACTGTGGCCAACAACCGGCTGAACAGCGCCGCCACTCCTCTCACGTAGGATACAAGGGGGGCATGGACGCCATGCCCCCCAACTCCGCCCCAGGATGGGGCGGGAAGCTCTTTAGTCTCAGGCGGCTGCCCCGAGCAGACGCGGGACGGTAAGGAAGCAGCATGAACAAGCGGTTTATCTCGGTAGTGATTTTCGCCGTGATCGTTGCCGGCGTGTTCACCCTGGTGTTCTACAAGTTCATCGCCAGCCGGATCAACACGGCGCCGCCGCCGGTCGCCACCACCCAAGTGCTGGTTGCCTCCCGCACTCTGGACGAGGGCGCGTTGATCCACGAAGGGGATCTGGATATGGTCCCCTGGAGCGGAACTCCGCCTCCCGGGGCGTTAACGGACAAGAAGCAAGCGACCGATCGCGGCGTGATCTCCAAGATCTTCCAGGGCGAGCCAGTTCTGGACTCGCGTCTGGCTGCGCCGGGCGCCGGGGCCGGACTTTCGGCCATCATTCCGCCCGGGATGCGCGCCGTGGCGATGCGTGTGAACGATATCATCGGCGTGGCGGGGTTTGTGGTGCCGGGCATGCGGGTGGATATCATCATCCTCGGCAACCCGCCCGGAGCGCCTCCTACTTTGGGCACGCAGGCCAAGACGCTGCTTCAGAACATCGAAGTTCTATCCGCCGGACAGGACCTCAAGAAAGATACCGAAGGCAAGCCGGTTTCGGTGCCCGTGATCACCGTGCTGGCGACCCCGGAGCAGGCGGAGGCCCTGAGCCTGGCCAACAGCGACACCAGAATCCAACTGGTGCTGCGGAACAAGATGGACGACAAGATTGTGAAGACGCCGGGCAACGCGGTGGGGCCGCTGTTCGCCGGGAGCAGGTTCGTGCAGCCCGGGGGAGCGGCGGTGCAGCATACTAGGGAAGCCCCACCGAAGGCCCCGCCGGTGGTCAAGAAGCCGCCGCAAGTTTGGGCGGTCGAGGTGATTCAGGGCGGAGAGCGGAAGAGTAGCGAATTCAAGCAAGAGCCGGAGGACTAATCCGTGAGCCACATCAGACTGCTGAGCGGCGCACTACTCATGATCGGCGGGGCGTTGATCCCGGCCGGTCGACCAGCCTGGGGACAGCCGGCGGTTCCGGCGGCAGCCCCCGTCCAGCACGCAGCCGGATCTGGAACGCGGGACCTGCCCCTGACGGTGGGCAAGTCTCTGGTCGTGGAAAGCCCGGTCACCATTCAGCGGGTGGCGGTGGGCGATTCCAAAACGGCGGAAGCGATCGCGGTAAGCCCGCGCGAGGTGCTGGTGAACGGAAAGGCAGTAGGAGACACCAGCCTGATCGTCTGGCAGCAAGGAGGCAACCGGCTGCTCTTCGACTTGCGGGTGCGGGCCAGCAATACGAAGCTGGAGGCCGTGCGGCACGAGATCGAGAGGGAGCTTCCCGGCCAGGACGTGACCATCAATGTGGAGGACACCAGTGTGTACGTCCGGGGGACCGTGGCGGACATGCTGAGCGCAGAGCGGGCGATCGCGCTGGCGACCACGCTGGGCAAGCCGGTCAACCTGCTGCGAGTGAAAGTGCCGGCGTCGGAGCAGCAGATCCTGCTGAAGGTGCGCTTCGCCGACGTGGACCGCACCGTGTCGCAGAACCTGGGCATGAGCTTTTTCAGCTCCGGCGGCGGGAACACGCAAGGCTCTATTGGGACGGGCAATCCCGCTCCTCCGACGATTACTCCTACGTCCGGGCAAAAGCTCGGTTCGATTACCCTGGGAGAGGCCGCCACCCTGATGTTGTTCCGGCCCGACCTGAATATCGGCCTCTCGCTCGAAGCGTTGGAGTCCAAGGGGCTGGCGCAGATCCTGGCCGAGCCTAACCTGCTGGCCATCAACGGCAAGAAGGCCAGTTTCCTGTCGGGCGGCGAGTTTCCATTTCCCATGGTGCAACCGGGCTCGAATGGATCGGCCCCAATTATCACGCTGCAGTGGCGGGAATACGGTATCCGCACCAACTTTACACCCGTCATCACGCCCCGCGGCACGATCCGGCTGAAGGTAAACCCGGAAGTCAGCTCGCTGGATTACAGTCACGCCATAAGCATCAGCGGGTTCTCGATACCGGCGCTCTCGACGCGGCGCATCGACACGGAGATCGAGCTGCAGGACGGGCAGACGTTTGCGATCGCCGGCCTGCTGGACAACGAGACCACCAAGACGTTGAGCAAGATCCCGGGCATCAGCAGCATACCGGTGCTAGGCAAGCTGTTCCAGTCCCGGACGATCAGCAAGACCAACAGCGAGTTGTTGGTGGTGGTGACGCCGGAGGTGGTGCAGCCAGCCCCGGCCGGCATGCAGGTGCCCATTCCCGAGATGACCATGCCGTTCATCAATGGCACGATGAGCACGCCGCCGAGGACGCCCCCGATCAGCGTGACGGGGCAGGTCCCGGTGAGGTCTCTGCAAGACTCGATACGGGTGGAGGAGATGGACGCCATGAAGGACCAAACGCCGTCCACCCCGGCCATGCCCGTAATCCAGTTTCTCCCGGTGACGCCGGCCGCGCCGCTGCCTGGGACGACCCAGCCGTCTCCCACGCCACGATAAAGTAAAAGAAGAAGGGTTCGATGCAGCTGAAGGTTGGATTGATCATCGCGAATCGCGGCCTGTGGGACGAGGTGCAGGAGTGCATTCGCGAGCTCCCGGTGCAGGTGTTGCTGCAGCAGACCGAACTGGGAGATCCGGGAGTGTTCCTGGACCAGCTCGAGAGCCTGCGCCTGGACGTGTTGATCGTCGATCTGACGCGATTGTCGGAGCCTTTCGAACAAATCGTACGCCGCATCAAGGCCGGCGCCGTTACGCCGATGATCATCGCGCTGAACGAGACGGCGGACCCCGAGGTGATTCTGGGCGCGATACGCGCGGGCGCGAACGAGTTCCTCTACCCGCCGCTGCAGGCGGGACTGCGCAAGGCGCTGGAGCGGCTGTCGGGCGAGCGAGCTCAGAAGCACGCCGGGAGCCGGCAGCGCGGAAAGACGCTGGGGTTCCTCTCGGTGAAGGGAGGCTGCGGCGCCACCACCATAGCCTGCCACGTGGGGGTGGAGATCCAGCGCTCGACTTCGCAGGACGTTCTGCTGGCCGATCTGGACTTCGACAGCGGGATGGTGGGTTTTCTGATGAAGGCCCGGACACCCTACTCCTTCATGGACGCGGTGCGCAACGTCCAGCGACTCGACTTGAGCTATTGGAAGGCCCTGGTATCCAACGGCCAGGCGCACCTGGAAGTGATTCTGGCGCCGGCGCTGGCTTCGGTCCACGAAGCGCTGGTTCCGGAGCAGTTCCGGCGGGTGCTGACCTTCCTGCGCTCGGCCTACGATTGGGTCCTGGTCGATTTGGGGCGCAGCGTGAACGCCTTATCGCTCGGGATGCTGGAGGAAATCGACGATCTGTATCTGGTCGCGACATCGGACATCCCGTCGCTGCACCAATGCAAGCAGGTGGTCCAGGCGCTTCTGGACACGGGCTACAACCGGCAGCGCCTGCACCTGGTGATGAACCGCATGCCGAAGCGGTCGGACCTGGCGCCCGGCGAACTCCAGCGGTTACTGGGTGTGCCGATATTCGAGGCGCTGCCCAACGACTACCCGGCGCTTTACGAGGCCTATGCAGAGGGCAATCTTCTGCCGGGCTCGAGCGATCTGGGCAAGTCGATGATCGGGCTGGCCAGCAAGATTACGGGAGTGCAGGTTAAGGAGAAGCCGAAGTCGAAATCGAGCCTTTCGATCTTCTGAGCGGTGGATTGCCGCCTGGAGCGCGGGCTAGCGCGGGCGGGCATCGACAAGGAAGGCAGGGATATTCATGGGCACGAACGTTGCGGTAGGAAGCCGGGGCGACGCCAGTTGGGTGACGCGGTTGTTCAATGCGCAGCCGCTGGCGCCGGAGTACCAGGAGCTGAAGTTTGCGCTTCACCGCAAGCTGATCGAGCGAATCAACCTGGAAGCGCTGTCTTCCCTGGGCGGAGACCGCGTGCGCCTGGAGGTCCGGGCCGCGGTGGCGCGGCTGGTGGAGGAAGAGACAACTCCGCTGAGCCGGATGGAAAAGGAGCGGGTCACCGAGGAAGTCCTGAACGAGGTGTTCGGGCTGGGTCCCCTGGAGCCGCTGCTGCAGGACCCGACGGTGTCGGATATCCTGGTGACCACGCCGCGCCTGGTGTACGTGGAGCGGCATGGCAAATTGTACCGCACGCCGGTGGAGTTCAAGGACAATTCACACCTGTTGCGGATCATCGAGAAGATCGTTTCCCGGGTAGGGCGCCGGGTAGACGAGTCGTCTCCGCTGGTGGACGCGCGGCTGCCGGACGGATCGCGCGTGAACGCGGTGATTCCGCCGGTGGCGGTGGACGGCCCGTTGCTCTCCATCCGGCGGTTCCGGCGGGATCCCATCCAGCCCGAGGAACTGGTGCGCAACCTGACCCTCACCGAGGGCATGCTGCAAGTATCTCAATCCTGTGTGAAAGCGCGCTTGAACCTGGTCATTTCGGGGGGCACCGGCGCGGGCAAGACGACGCTGCTGAATGTGCTATCGGGCTACATTCCGGAAGACGAGCGCATCGTGACGATCGAGGACGCCGCCGAATTGCAACTCCGGCAAACGCACGTGGCGCGGATGGAAACGCGCCCTCCGAACATCGAAGGACAGGGCGCCATCAAGATCCGGCAACTGGTCATCAACGCGCTCCGCATGCGCCCGGACCGCATTGTGGTGGGCGAGGTGCGCGGGGAGGAAGCCCTGGACATGCTGCAGGCCATGAACACGGGCCACGACGGGTCGCTGACCACCATCCACGCCAACAGCCCGCGGGATGCGATCGGACGGCTGGAGGTGATGGTGGGCATGGCGAATTCGAACATCGGCGTGCGGGCCATTCGCCAGCAGATCAGCTCCGCGGTGGACCTGTTCGTTCAAATCGCGCGGTTCAGCGACGGCAGCCGGCGCGTCACGCACCTGACCGAGTGCGTGGGCATGGAAGGCGACCAGATCACCACGCAGGACATCTTCGTGTTCGAGAAGTCGGGCGTATCCGAGGACGGAAAAGTGGTGGGGAAATTCCGGCCGACCGGCATTCGCCCCAGGTTCTACGACCGCCTGAAATCGGCGGGGATCGTGTTACCGGCTTCGGTCTTCCAGACCACGGTCGAGATTCGATAGGAGCGCGCTATGACGCCGATGCTAGTTTACGTGCTTCTGTTCCTGATCCTCTTCGGGCTGATCATTCTGGCGATCAACATCGGCTCGCAGTTCGTGGAATCTCAGAAGAAGCGGAAAGTCACCGAGATGCTCCAGACCGCGAGCGGCGCCGCCGTGCCGACGCAGGCGAAGGTCCTGATGGAGCCGGAAACCCCCGCCAACGTGGTGTTGATGAGGTTCCTCAACAAGTTCAACTTCGTCCGCAAGCTGGATACGACGATCCAGCAGGCGGGAATGACCATGTCGGTGTACTCGCTGCTGATGGCCATGCTGATTCTGATGGTGCCGGGAGCGTTGATCGGGGCGCGGATGAACTTTTTCATGTACCCCTGGCTGAGCGCGCTGGCGGGGGGCTTGGTGATGGCCCTGCTGCCCTACCTGTATGTGGGGCACGCGCGGACCAAGCGCATGGGCCAATTCGAGGAACAGTTTCCCGAGACTCTGGACTTCCTGGCGCGGGCCATGCGGGCCGGCCACGCCTTTTCCATCTCCCTGGAGATGCTCTCCGAGGAGTCGCCCGCGCCGACCGGCCAGGAGTTCCGCAAAGTTTTCAACGAACACAACCTGGGGCTGCCGATTGAGGTGGCTCTGCAGAACCTTGCCATCCGGGTGCCGCTGCTGGACGTCAGCTTCTTCGTCTCGGCGGTCTTACTGCAGCGCGAAACGGGCGGAAACCTGGCCGAGATTCTGAACAAGCTGGCGCAGATCATTCGCGAGCGGTTCAAGCTGAAAGGAGCCGTTCGAGCGGCCAGCGCCCACGGCCGGATCACGGGGACGATTCTGACCCTGATGCCGATCGCGCTGATGTTCGGCTTGCTGTTCGTCGCTCCGGGGTACCTGCAAGGCATGGCCAAGGACCCGGATGGCCGGAAACTGATCGTAGCTTGCCTGTTCTCGATGGTGGTGGGGCACTTCACGATCAGGAAGATCGTCAACATAAAGGTGTAGGGCGATGGCGCTAACAGTCACACTCTTGTTCTTCGTATCGGTCGCGGGTTTTATTACGGCGTTCGGCTACTACCGGATCTACTCGCGTCCGGCGCGGATCCACGAGCGGCTCGGCGCAGCCGTGGTGGAGTTGCCGTCCCTGGGGGCGACGGAGAAAACCGAAAGGAAGTGGGCGGTTCGGATCATCCAGACAATCGGGGAAAAGGTGCCGATTTCGCCGCAGGACGCCACCATCACCAGGCGGTACCTGATCGCGGCCGGCTACCGCACCGACATGGCCCTCAAGGTGTTCTACGGCATCAAGCTGGTGACGTGCGCGACGCTTTTCGTGGGGGCGATGATAGGCCGCCACTTCATCGACAATCCCATCCTGAGCATCATTGTGATTCCGGCGGCCCTGGCGGCCGGCTTCTACGGCCCGAACCTGATCCTGGAGAGGATGATCGGCCGGCGGCAGGAAAGACTGCGGTTTTCCCTGCCCGACGCGCTGGACCTGATGGTGGTGTGCATGGAGGCCGGGCTGGGGCTGGATCAGGCCATCGCCAGCACCAGCCGCGAGCTGCTCAGGACCCACCGGGAGATCAGCGAGGAATTCGGGCTGGTGACCCTGGAGATGCGGGCCGGCAAGCGGCGCAGCGAGGCGCTCAAGAACCTGGCGGACCGCTCCTCGGAATCGGAGTTGCGAAAGCTGGTAGCTACCATGACCCAGGCGGATCGCTTCGGCACCAGCGTTGCCGAGGCCTTGCGCACCCACGCCGATTTCATGCGCGTGCGCCGGCGCCAGGAAGCCGAGGAACGCGCCGGAAAAGTCGGCGTGAAACTGGTGTTCCCCATCTTCTTCTTTATTCTGCCCTCGATGCTGCTAGTGGCGGCGGGCCCCGGACTTCTGCAACTGTACAAGGGCTTGTTCCCAATCATGAAGTCGTTCGGAAAATAGGACCGATGATGGAAAGGAGAACCAAATGTTCGGACTAAGCAATAACCTGACTCAGGCAATTCTATGGATCGTGGCGGGATTCGTGCTGGTGCTGCTGATCATGCGCCGCCGCAAGCGTAAGATGCAGGGCTGACGGGAACCGGGCGGCCGACGGTGGGTTGCGATCGCATCGCGCCGCAACCCACTCTCCGCCCCGGAGCGGTATGCAGCTTGAGTTGCCGGGAATTGTGCCGTCGCTTCGCAACGCGCAGAACCAGGACGGCGGTTGGGGATATCGGGGCGGCGCCTCCTGGACCGAGCCGACCGCGTGTGTGCTGTTGGCTCTGGCGGCGGCTGGAGAGAGGGGCGAGAACTACCAGCGCGGCCTGGCATGGCTGGAGAAAGGCCAGCGCGGAGACGGGGGTTGGGCTCCCAACCGATCCGTGGACCGGAGCACCTGGGTTACCGCTATGGCTGTCCTGGTACTCGCAGACCGGACCGGCGCGGCGGCGTTGCCAGGAGCGTACCGATGGCTGCTGAGGCAATCCGGCCGGGAGTCCAGCTATTTCCAACGGTTCCGCGACTGGCTGCTGGGATTCAACCAGGAGCAAAACGTGAGCTACAGCGGCTGGCCTTGGTATCCCGGTAGCTCCTCGTGGGTGACACCCACGGCGTTTACCATCCTGGCGCTGGAGAAGGGGGGCAGGCCCGACCCGCGGCGGCGGGAACGAATCGAGATTGGGCGGGAGTTTCTGCTGTCGCGGATGTGTTCCGACGGCGGCTGGAATCATGGAGTGACCCGGGCCTTGGGCTATTCCATCGACTCCTACCCGGAAACCACCGGCCAAGCCTTGCTGGCGCTGGCCGGATTCCCGGAGCAGCGCCTGGAGAAGAGTCTGCGCTGCGCGGAGGGCCACCTGCGAACCTGCCGCTCGGCGGAGGGGCGCAGTTGGCTGGAAATGGCCCTGCTCGCGCATGGGCGGAGTCCGTCCGGCTTTCCCAAAGACGACCTCACCCTGCACAGCGCGATGGACCGGGCTCTGATCGTCTTGGCGGAGGCCGCGACGCGGGGAAAGAACGTCTTTCTGAGTTAGAACGCCATGCCAGCGATCTCACGCCGCCGCCTGTTGCTGGGCTCCGCTGGAGCCTGGGCGCTCACCGGGTGCTCCCGGCGGCCGGCGGCGCTCCCACGGGTGTCGATTACACTGGCGCCCGCCTACACACAGGACTTGTACGGCAGCCTGCGGCGCATTCTGAGCGAGCATAAGCTGGACGTGCGGGGCCGGCGAGTTGTGCTTAAGCCCAACCTGGTGGAGTACGACTCGGCCAGGCCCATCAACACGCATCCCCTGGTGGTTCACGCCGCGCTGGAGGCCTTCTCCGCCCTGGGTGCGGCCGAGGTGCGAATTGCCGAGGGCCCCGGCGACCGGCGCAACACGCTCGAACTGGCCGAGGCGGCGGGGTACTTCCGCACCATCCCTAACTTCGAGCGGATCTTCACGGACCTGAACCTCGACGACACCTCGCTCGTCCGCTTGCGAAAACCCGCTTCGCGGCTGGAGTCGCTGTACCTCCCGCACACCGTGCTGGGCGCCGACCTGGTGGTGTCCATGCCCAAGATGAAGACACACCACTGGGCGGCGGCCACGCTGGGCATGAAGAACCTGTTCGGCGTGGTGCCGGGAGGGATCTACGGGTGGCCCAAGAATATTCTGCACTGGGCCGACATCGACGGTTGCATCGCGGACCTCCACCGCGTGTTTCCGCGAGTGTTCACGATTGTGGACGGGATCGTGGGCATGGAGGGGAACGGACCGATTCAGGGCCGGCCGAAGGCTGCCGGAGCGATTGTGGCGGGCCGGGACATGGTGGCCGTGGACGCGACCTGCTGCCGGATCATGGGGATCGACCCTCAGATGGTCGTCTATCTCGGGCTGGAGGAAACCCAGGGCCAGACCCGCGCGGAGAACGTGCGGCAGATCGGAGAGCTTCCGGAGCGTGTGCGCACCGACTTCGAATTGGTTCCGGCATTCTCCCGGTTCCGGCTGCGGCGGAGCTGAACCGGGAGAGCGGCCCCGGCCGGGCGACGACAGTGGCGGAGCCGTGGGGCTAGTGAAACGCCCTCACCCCGAGCAACGCCAGAGTGCCCAGCGCGAGCACCGCGCCGTGGGGAAGTCTCGTCCCCTTGGGACTTTGCACATCCAGCTCTTCGCTCCTTTGGTACGGCGGCCGCAGGTGGACGAGGTCCCAAACGATGTAAGCCGTGTTAGAAAGGGTCTTTCGGAACCGCCGACGCAGCAGCATGAGCGCCAGCGCCAAGAACAATCCCACCAGGGCACTAAACAGGAGGATCCGCAACCAGTCCGTCCAGCCCGCGAGTGCGCCCAGCGCGGCCGCCAGTTTCACATCGCCGGCGCCCATGCCGCGCAGAGCGTACATCGGCAAATAGATCAGCACCGCCAGGCCAAACCCCAACAGGGAGTTCCAGAGGCCCTGCCAGGGGTCGAGAAAGGCGCCTAGGGCAAAGCCGAGTGGAATCGCGGGCAGCACCAGCCAGTTGGGAATGCGGCGATAGCGGATATCGTAGATTCCCGCCACCACAGCCAGGAGCGCGACGAGGATTTGGATCTTGCCAGTCATAATTCTCCGGTGAATGGGCAAGTATACTATGTTTGAGCACCCCTCGGAAGACCTATGACGCTGCCCCCGGAAAAGCAAGACCTGCGGCTGATGCGGAAGATGTTCGGACGTATCGCCCCGCGCTACGATTTCATCACGCGGGTGTTCTCTTACGGCATGGATCCCGGCTGGAAGCGGCAGGCGGTGGAGCGCGCGGGCCTGCCGGGGGAACCCGCGATCCTGGACCTGGCCTGCGGGACCGGGGATTTCTCGAAACTGATCGCCCGCCGGATGCCGGGAGCCGGAATCGTGGCGGCCGATCTTACGCCGGGGATGGTGCGCCTGGCGCGCGAGGGCGGCGTAGAGCGGGTGGTCTGCGCGGATGCGATGGGCCTTCCGTTTCGCGATGGCGTCTTCGATGGAGTGTTCGTGGGCTACGGGCTGCGCAACTTCCCGCGGCTGGGGGACGCGGTGGAGGAGATTCGCCGCGTGCTGCGGCCGGGCGGGGTTCTGGTGAGCCTGGATTTCTTCCTGCCCACCAATCCGGCGCTGCGCAGGATCTACCTGGGGTACCTCTACGCGCAGGGCTGGTTCTGGGGCCTGTTGCTACACGGCAGCCCGAGGACGTACACCTACATCCCGGATTCCCTGCGCAGCTTCCTCTCCGCGGAGGCGTTCCGCTCGCTGCTGGCAGGCGCGGGCTACGCGGAGATCCGCCTGCGAAAGTTCCTGTTCGGCGGCATCGCGCTGCACTGGGCGGCGCGCGATCACCGATCGACTTCCACCAGTTTGGTTCGGGACGACAAGCCGGATTTGATCCGCAAGCGCGATTTGGGCAGTCCGAACCGCTCGGCCAGCCGAGCGATCAGCTCCTCGTTGGCCTTGCCTTCGGCCGGCGGAGACTTCAGGTAGGCGGTGAACGATCCATCCGCGGCCCGCTCGAGGCGGGGCTTTTTCGAATTGGGCTTCACTTTCACGGAAACGAGCATGAGCGCCTCGGATCACTCCTGCCTAAGCACCGCCATGGGGTCCACCGACGACGCGCGCCGCGCGGGCACGTAGGCTCCCAGCGCCGCCATGCCCAGCAATGCGAGGGAGACCAGAGCCAACATGGTCAGGTTGAAGGAGGGCACGAGCAGGGCCGCAGTCAGGGCGCGACTGAACAGCAGGCAGAGCAGGATGCCGATGCCTACTCCGATGCCCGCCAGCATGAGGCCCTGCCTCAAGACCAGTTTCAGCACATTCACGCGATCCGCTCCCAGGGCCATGCGGATGCCGATCTCGCGCATCCGCCGGCTCACCGAATACGCCATCAGGCCGTAGAGGCCGACCATCGCGAGGGCCAATCCGAGAAGCCCCAGAGCGCCCATCGCCTCGGTGAGCCAATGGAAGAGCTTCGTGATCCGCATATCGAAGTATTCCTCGATGGTGCGCACGTTGTAAATGGGCTGATCCGCGTCCAGCGAGCGGACCAGTTGGCGAAGCGGAGCGGCCAGTGCGGCCGCATCTCCTTGGGACTGAGCCAGCAAAAGCATCTGGGTCTGCGGGTTCTGCGCGAGCGGCAGGTAGAGGATATCTTGGGGCGGCTCGCCCGGGAATTGGTACGGGCTCTGTCTGGCCAGGCCCACGATCTCCACCATGGGGCCGCTTCCGCGGCCGAGACGAAACCGCTTTCCAATGGGGTCCGCGTGAGGAAAGTACTGGCGGGCGAACTGCTGGCTGGCGATGGCCACGCGGGGGGAATCGGCGTTGTCGGTTACTTGGAAATCGCGGCCCCGGAGGATGGGCACGCTCAGAGTTTCGAAATAGCCTTCACTCACAATATTGGCCGGCACGGCGACGCTCTCCTGGCCCGGGGGCAACTGGAAACCTTCGGGAACCACCGGCTCGAAGATAGGGTAATTGGACAGCGGCGGCAGCCGGGCCAGCGCGGCGGACTTCACGCCCGGAAGCGCCCGGGCCTGTTCCGCCAGCCGTTTGAAGAACACCTGGGTCTGGGCCTCGGAATAGCGCACCAGGCTGGGGTCGAAGTTAGCCATCAAAAGGTGGTCGCTGCGAAAACCGTGCGGGGAGGTGAGCAGAAACGAAGCGCCCCGGAAAAGTTGGGTGGCGCAGACCAGCAGCAGCAGCGAACCCGCCACCTGCGCGATCACCAACGTGTTCCTGCCCAGGAAGCGCCGGCGCTTGCCCGCGCCCTCGGCCCCGGATTTCAAGGCTGGCGCCAGGCCGGCCCGGGTGGCTTGCAAGGCGGGCGCCAAGCCGAACAGAATGGCGCTGGCCAGGGAAGCGACGAGGGTGTAAAGGACCACCCGCAGATCCAGCTTGGCATCGATGCTGAGCGGGATGTCGCTGGGGATCCGGAAGTGAGCGAAGCTCTCGATTCCGGCTTGCGCCAGCGCCAGCCCCAACGCCCCGCCCAGCACGGCGATGACCAGGCTTTCGGTGAGCAATTGGCGCACCAGACGCCCTCGCCCGGCGCCAATGGCCAGCCGGACCGCGATCTCGCGAGCGCGGGCCCGCCCACGGCTCAGCAACAGGTTCGCGACGTTGGCGCAGGCGATCAAGAGCACCACTCCGACCAGCGCCAGGAGAAACCCCATCACGAGGGCGTCGCCGGGAGATCGCTCCACCCGCACTTGGAATTCCGTCCGGACGCCGGCCGAGCAATTCCGATTGGTGTCCGGATAGGCCTTCTCGAGCTGCTTGCCGATCACTTCCGCCTCGGCATTGGCCTGGGCTATCGAAACTCCCGGCTTGAGGCGCCCTTTGACGGTCAATCCGCGATCGTCGCGGCGCTCCAGAATGCTCTGCTGGGGGCTGGCGGCCAGCCGCGGCGACATCATCAGGGGAACGAAGAAAGCCGGGTGGAAGAACTGATCCAAACCGGAGAACGACTCTGGGGCCACTCCGATCACGGTGAAGCTAATACCATTCAGGAATATGGTTTTCCCGATCACGTCGGGACGGGAGGCGAAGTCGGTGCGCCACAGGTCGTGGCTGAGGACCACCACCGCGTCACGGCCGGGCGCCTGGTCTTCGTCGGGCCGGAAGCTGCGCCCCAGTTCGGGCTCGACGCGCAGGGCGCGGAGGGAATCGGCATTGGCAAGGACGCCAACTTTCACCTGCGGCGAGGCGGCTTTGCTGGTGGCGAATCCCACCCGAAGCAACTGGAACGCCGCCAGACCCTCAAAGGATTTGCTCCTGTTCCGGAAGTCGAGGTAGTCCCGGTAAGACATCCCCCCGAGGATCTCGCCGCGCATTTGAGACACGACGGTGACGACTCGCGAGGCCTGGGGCACAGGCATGGGCCGGAGCAGCAGGGCGTCGGCAAAGCCGAACATGGCCGAGTTCGCCCCGATGCCGAGGGCCAGCGAGAGGATCGCGACCAGCGCGAAACCCGGGTTCTGCCGGAGGGTCCGGAGGGCGTAGCGGAGATCGTTGAGCATAAGGTCTACCCGGTAGTTGGAAAGCACGCTCCCTGCCAGCAGGGTACGCCGGCATCTGCCTGGAAAGCAACGGCTTGGGTCGGGATGGGCTGGGGCCCGCGTTACGCCGCCGTTCGCTTCCGGGACGCCGCGTTCCGGGAATGGGACTGGCGGGCGCCGAGCCGAAGCCCGGCGGCACAGAAGGGCCGACCCCACGCCAGGTGGGACTGGCGGGCGCGGGGGTGGTGTAAGATCATAGGTTCATGACCAAGGGCCAGGTTCTCTCTTTCATCGGGGATATCGGCATCGTACCGGTGGTGCGCACGTCGAGCGTGGAGAGCGCGCTCAAGGCGGTGGAGGCCATCTACAACGGGGGCATCCGCGCGGCGGAGATTACCATGACGGTGCCGGGGGCCATTCGGGCGCTGGAGAAGGCAGCGGATGCCTTCGGCGACAAGCTGGTGCTGGGGGCGGGCACCGTGCTGGATCCCGAAACGGCACGCGCCTGCATGCTGGCCGGAGCGGAGTTTTTCGTTTCGCCGAATCTGAAGCTCTCCACCGTCGAGATGGTCAAGCGCTACTCGAAGGTGGCGATGCCGGGCGCGCTCACGCCCACCGAAGTGCTGACCGCCTGGGAGGCCGGCGCGGACATCGTAAAGGTTTTCCCGTGCGGCAACGTGGGCGGCGCGAAGTACATCCAGGCGCTCAAGGCGCCCTATCCGCACATCCAGCTGATCCCGACCGGGGGAGTTAACCTGGAGACGGTGGGGGATTTCCTGAAGGCGGGGGCTTGCGCGGTGGCGGTGGGAGCCGAATTGGTGGATGCCCAGAGCATCCGGGAAGGCCGGCTGGAGGTCATCGAAGAGCGGGCGCGCAAGTACCTGGCGGCGATCGCCAAAGCCCGGGCCGAGATGGCGGCCGCGGCGGTGTAATCTGGTAAACTAGAATACCGGTTGACTATGCCAATTAGCAAGGATTTGATGGACATTCTGGTGTGCCCTCTGTGCAAGGCGCCGGTCGAAATCAAGCCCGATCAGAGCGGCCTGAAGTGCGTGCAGTGCAAGCGGGTCTACCCGATCCGGGAGGATATCCCGGTCATGCTGATCGACGAGGCCAAGATCGAAGAGTAAGCCCTCGTGCATGGGAACAATACTTGAGCAGCTCCCCAGCGGCGCTCGGGTGGCGGTAGTTCGCCTGCGGTCGCTGGGGGACTGCGTATTAACTACGCCGGCCCTGGAAGCGCTCAGGCGAGCCCGGCCCGACCTGAGGGTAGCCGTGGTCGTCGAAGAGCGGTTCAAACCGGTTTTTGAAGGCAATCCCGACCTCGACGAGCTACTGGCGCCGTCCCTGCGCGGGCTGGCGCGATGGCGGCCGGATCTGTGCCTGAATCTGCACGGCGGCACGCGCAGCCTGGCGCTCACCATGCTCTCCGGGGCGCGCTTCCGGGCGGGGTTCGCCCATCACCGTTATTCCACGTTATATAACGTTCGTATACCCAGGGCGCAGGAGATCCTGGGGGTATCCAGGAAGGTGCACACGGCGGAGCACCTGGCGTCGGCGATCTTCTACCTGGGCGCGGAGCAGGGCGAGGTTCCGCGGGCCAAGTTGTTCGCCGACCCCGTTCCGGCCAAGGCGCCGTATGCGGTGCTCCATCCGGTGGCTTCGGCCGCTTCGAAGACCTGGCCGGCGGACGGGTTCCTCGCGGTGGCCGCGCGGCTCAAAGAGGTTTGGCGCCTGGAGCCGTTCTTCATCGCCGGGGCGGGCGAGGATCTGACGCCGTTTCGCGCATACCGCACGGTGTTGGGCGCCCCGCTGGGCCAGCTTAAGTCGCTGCTGGCCGGAGCCGCTCTGTTCGCCGGCAACGATTCCGGTCCGGCGCACATGGCGGCTGCGTTTCGCACGCCAACGCTCGTGATTTTCGGGGCCTCGGACCCGGACGTGTGGGGGCCTTGGCGAACCGCGTCCGAGATCCTGACGGCACGCGGCGACATCCGCGCGATCGCCGTGAGCGAGGTGCTGGAGGCGCTGGAGCGCCTGAGGGTCTCCGCATGAAAGAGCTGGGCCGGCTGCTGCGCTATGCCCTGCCCTACTGGTGGGCGCTGGTGGCGGCCTGCCTGATGATGGCGGCGGTGGGGGCGGCGCACGGCATGACCGCGTTGCTGGTCGGCCAGGTGTTCGGCCGCGCATTGAACCCGGGCGTTCCCGATACTCCGGTGGACCTGTTCAAGATTCCATTCACACACAAGACCATCTTCCTGGAGCAGCTCACTCCAGGCTGGATTTCAAATGTCTGGACCATGATCGCCTACATGATTCTGGTCACGTTCTTCGTCCAGGGAGTGTGCGATTACCTGGGCAACGTGCTGATCAATTACGCGGGGCTGTCGTCGGTCACGAATCTGCGCCAGCGAGTGTTCGACAAGGTGCTGCAGCACGGCGCGCAGTTCTACGAGACGCACTCGACGGGGCGGTTGATGTCGTCGATCATGCTGGACATCGAAAAGATCCAGGTGGCCAGTTCGAGCATGCTCGCGGATTTCCTCAGGCAGGCGTTCACTACGCTATTCCTGCTGGCGGTGATCATCGAGAGGGACTGGAAGCTGGCGGTGGTCAGCCTGGCGGTGTTCCCGTTTGTGTTGCTGCCGACGGCCCGGCTGGGCAAACGCGTCCGCCGCACCACGCGGCGCGCGCAGGACGACGCGGCCGAGATGAACCAGATCCTGCAGGAGAGCCTGAGCGGCCAGCAGGTGGTGAAATCGTTTGGGGCGGAAGGGTACGAGTCGGGCCGCTTCCGCCAGGCCGCGCGGCGCTTTCTGAGGAGCAGCCTGCGCTACACGGCGCAGCAGGCGGTGGCTTCGCCCTTGATCCAGTTCTTCGGCGCGGTGACGATTGTGGTCCTGCTGGGCTACGCTCGCGACCAGATCAAGTCCGGGGCGATGGACCTCAAAGGATTCACGTCGTTCATGACGGCGCTGCTGATGCTGTTCGAGCCGGTCAAGCGGCTCACCGGCATCTATACCATCTTCCAGCAGGCGCTGGGGGCGTCCCAGAAGGTCTTCGAGTACATGACCCAGGAAGAGGACATCCGGAGCAAGCCCGGGGCGAAGCGGCTGGAGCGGTTCGAGAAGTCGATCGTGTTCGACGACGTCAGTTTCCGGTACCCGGGTTCGCCGGACGGGTTTCTGCTGCACTCGATCACGATGGAAGTGAAGGCGGGCGAGATCGTGGCGCTGGTGGGGCCCAGCGGCGCGGGCAAGACCACGCTCGTAAACCTGGCGCCGCGGTTCCAGGATGTCACCGAGGGCCGGGTGCTGGTCGACGGCGTGGATGTGCGCGACCTGGAGGTGGCCTCGCTGCGCGCCCAGATCGGCATTGTGGCGCAGGACACCTTTCTGTTCAACGACAGCGCCGCCAACAACATCCGCTACGGGAAGCGGGACGCCACCGCGGAGATGGTCCGGCAGGCGGCCCGCGACGCCCTGGCCGAGGAGTTCATCCAGGCGCTGCCGGAAGGCTACGACACGCCCATCGGCGAGCGGGGCGTGAAGCTGAGCGGCGGGCAGCGGCAACGCATCGCCATCGCCCGGGCGCTGCTGAAGAACGCGCCCATCCTGATCCTGGACGAAGCCACTTCGCACCTGGACACCGAATCGGAGTTGCTGGTGCAGCGGGCGCTGGGAAACCTGATGACCGGCCGCACGGTCATCGTGATCGCCCATCGGCTCTCGACCGTGCGGCGGGCGGACAAGATCGTGGTGGTGGACCAGGGCAGCATCTCGGAAGTGGGCACGCACGAAGAGCTGGTAAGCGGCGGAGGAATCTACCAGCGGCTGCACACATTGCAATTCCTCGATCCGGATGAGGCGGTGAACGGATGACTCCCCACAGTATGACGGGCTACGCCCGCGTTCGAAAGCTGGACGGCGACCGGGAAATCGCGATCAGCGTGAAGAGCTTGAACCATCGGGGCCTGGACGTGCATTTTCGGATGGCGCCGGAACTGGATCCGTTCGAGAACGCGCTGCGCAACGCGGTGAAGCGCCGCATCCTGCGCGGCTCCGTGCAGATCCAGGTCCGGGTGGCGGGCCAGGGCGCGGTGGCGCCGGTGACGGTCAACCAGCAATTCGTGGACGCTTATATCGCGGCCTACCGGCGTCTGGCGGCCCAGCACGGATTCCTGGGCGACCCGGACCTCAACGCGGCGTTCCGGATCTCCGGGGTGTTCGAGACCGCCGACCAGGAGCCGGACCCGGAACTGGAGCGGCTACTGGTAGCCGCGCTCGAGGAGGCGCTGGAGCTGCTGGACCAGTTCCGCGAGCGCGAAGGCGGCGAGACCGCGGCCGACATGCGGGCCCGCAACGCGACCGTGCTCGAGTGCACGCGGCAAATGGAGGCCCTCCGTTCACGCGCAGTGCCGGAATTCCAAGCCCGGCTGAGCGCGAAGCTGGCCGAACTGCTGGGCAACTCCGGAATCGATCCGCAGCGCCTGGCCCAGGAGGTCGCGGTGCTGGTGGACCGCTCCGACATCAGCGAGGAATTGGTCCGCCTCCGGGTGCACGCGACCCAATTGGACGACCTGCTGGCGAAGGGCGGCGAGATCGGCAAGAAGCTCGATTTCATGCTGCAGGAGATGCACCGGGAGACCAACACGATCCTGTCGAAATCCACCGGCGGGGGCGAACTCGGATTGGAGATCGGCGAACTGGCGCTAACCGTAAAGGCGGAAGTCGAGAAGATCCGCGAACAGGGACTGAATCTAGAATGAGCATCGTGTTCGTCGTCAGCGCGCCCTCGGGATCGGGAAAATCCACGCTCGTGCACCGCCTGCGGCAGCAGGACCCGGGGCTGATCTTCTCGGTGTCCTGGACCACCCGGCTGCCGCGCGGCAAGGAGCGGCCCGGCCAGGACTACAACTACGTCTCGCGCCAGGAATTCGAGGCCGCCATCGCCCGCGACGAGTTCCTGGAGCACGCCGGGGTTTTCGGAAACTATTACGGCACGCACCGGGGCGTGCTGGAGCGCGCCCAGGCCGAGGGCAAGGACCTGCTGCTGGACATCGACGTGCAAGGTGCGGGACAATTGAAGATCAAGGTTCCGGATGCGGTAAGCATCTTCATCCTGGCCCCCTCCCGCGACGATTTGGAGACACGCTTGCGCGCCCGCTCGGAAGATGCCGAGGAAGTCATCGAGCGGCGGTTGCGCGGGGCCAGCCGGGAAATTCGGAACTACAGCGCGTACGACTACGTGCTGGTGAACCAGGATGTGGAGAAATCCGTGGACACGCTGGCGGCGATCGTGAAGGCCGAGCGCGTCCGGAGAAACAGGATGGAGCGGGAAGTGCAGCGCATCCTGGCGACGTTCTCCTAAGGGCCGGCTGCAAACCGAGGCTTAACGCAATGATCGACAAGACGTCACCTAACAACATCGTGGCTTCCATTCCGGACGATCCGGATCAGAGCATGTACCGGTTTATTATCGTGGCCGCCAAGAGGGCGCGGCAGCTCCAGGGCGGAGCGCGCCCGTTCTTGCCCACCACGTCCAAGAAGCCGACCATCACCGCGATGGAGGAGGTGCGGCGCGGCCTGGTGAAGTACGAGGACCTGGGGGTAGAGCCGCCTGTGCCGCTGCAGGAGCCAGCGCCGACAGAGGAAATCTAGCCGGTTGCGACGCACGATATGCCCGCGTCTACTTCGTTGCGCTGGACCGCCGGCCTCGGCGTACAGCCGAGTACGCCTCCGGCCGCCGGCCTTCGCGCGCCTCGTATCCACGGGCATCTCCTGCGTCGGACCGCGGCGCCTGGGGAAGGCGAGCTAGCGCTGCGGAGTTAGCATGACGGTGATCCTGGGCATCGGCGGCGGGATCGCGGCGTACAAGGCCGCGGAGCTGGCGCGCGCCCTGATGGAGCGTGGCGTCACGGTGCAAGTGGTCATGACCCGCGCGGCGCAGGAGTTCGTCCGGCCGCTGACCTTCGCCGCATTGACCGCACGCAAGGTGATTACGGATCTGTTCGCAAGCTCCGGGGAGGATACGCTCTCTAGCGCCGTCGAGCATATCCGGGTGGCGCAGGAGGCCCAGGCGCTGGTGGTCGCCCCCGCGACCGCCGACCTGCTGGCCAAGTTTGCCAACGGCCTGGCAGACGACTTCCTCTCGACGCTGTACCTGGCCTTCACCGGTCCCGTGGTGCTGGCGCCGGCCATGAACGCCAACATGTGGAACCATCCGGCCACGCGCCGCAACATCGAGACATTGCGCGGCCGCGGGCACATGGTGGTCGACCCCGAAGAGGGCGCTCTGGCCTGCGGCATGGTGGGGCCGGGGCGGCTGGCCGATCCCGACCGGATTGCCGCGGCCGTTCTGGCGACGCTCCATAGCCCTCGCGACCTCCAGGGGGATACCGTGCTGATTACGGCCGGGCCCACGGAGGAGCCGCTGGACGCCGTGCGATTCCTCTCGAACCGCTCGAGCGGAAAGATGGGCTACGCGCTGGCGGAAGCGGCTGCGGCGCGCGGCGCCCGCGTCACGCTGGTGGCCGGCCCCAACCATTTGAATCCGCCCGCGGGCGTTTCGGTCGTGAAGATCCGCACGGCGGAAGAAATGCGCGCGGCGGTGCTGGAGCGCCTGCCCGAGGCGACCATCGTGGTGAAGGCGGCCGCGGTGGCCGATTATCGCGTTCCCACTCCGGCGGCGGGGAAAATCAAGAAGGGCGGAGCGCGGCTGACACTCGAGCTGGAGCCTACTCCGGACATTTTGGCCGAACTGGGCCGGATGAAAGGCAGCCGGCTGCTGGTCGGTTTCGCGGCCGAGACGGGCGATCCGGTTCCGGAAGCCAGGCGCAAACTCGCCGCGAAGGGCTGCGACATGGTGGTGGGCAACCGGGTGGATCGGGAAGGCACCGGGTTCGGCGCCGAGGATAACGAGGTGGTGCTGGTGATGCGCACGGGCGAGGCCGTGGCGCTTCCGCGCGCTTCCAAACGCGAGATCGCCGACCGGATCTTCGATCGCCTCCTGAAGCTGCGCGATGCATCCTGAACTGATGCGCCAGTATTTGGAGTACTACCGCGACCTGGGGTTTACGTCCGTCTACCGGCGAGAGCCTGTCGCGACGGCCGAGGCGCAGGCGCCGGAAAGCCCTTCCGAATCGCTCGACGACATCCGCGCCGATATTGGCGATTGCCGGCGTTGCCGCCTGCACGAGCAGCGCACCAAGATCGTCTTCGGCGACGGCAATCCCCAGACCAAGCTGGTCTTCGTGGGCGAGGGTCCGGGCGCCGACGAAGACGCGCAGGGGATTCCGTTCGTCGGCCGCGCCGGGCAACTGCTGACGCAGATGATCGAGAACACCGCCAAGCGCGAAGGGATTCCGCTGGAACGCAAAGACGTCTACATCTGCAACGTGGTGAAGTGCCGTCCTCCCGGAAACCGTACTCCGGAGCCCGACGAAATGGAAACCTGCGGCCAATTCCTGTCCCGGCAGATAGAGGCCATCCGGCCGAAGGCCATCTGCGCGCTGGGCGCCACTGCCGTGAAAGCGCTGCTGAACACCAAGGAGGGCGTGACGCGCATGCGCGGGAACTGGTATAAGTGGCGCGATATTCCCGTGATGGTGACCTACCATCCGTCCTACCTGCTCAGGGCCTACAATCAGGCCGCCAAGCGCGAGGCTTGGGAGGACCTGAAAGCGGTGCTGCACTACGTCTATGACTGAAGGCCGCGGGTTGTTCATCACCTTCGAGGGCGGAGACGGCTCCGGCAAGAGCACGCAGATGCGGCTGCTCGCGGAGAGGCTGCGCCGCGAAGGGCGGCAGGCGATCGAGACCGTGGAGCCGGGCGGCACGCGCATCGGCGACCAGATCCGGCGCATCCTGCTGGACAGCCGGAACCAGGATCTGCGCGCCACGCCGGAGTTGCTGCTGTACTTCGCCAGCCGGGCGCAAAACGTCGAGGAGCTGATTCTGCCGGCGCTGGAGCGGGGCGCGATCATGCTCTCGGACCGTTTCACGGATTCCTCGATGGCCTACCAGGGCTACGGCCGCGGGTTGGGCGAAGAAGCGGTGCTGGCGCTGGACCGGATCGCCTGCCACGGCCTAAAGCCGGACCTGACGCTGCTCATCGACATCGACCACGAGACCAGTTTGGAGCGGGCGCGGGCGCGCCAGCTCAGCCCCAGCGAGACGCGCATGGACGAACAGGCGGCCGAGTTCCACGCCCGGGTGCGCCAGGCCTACTTGAAGATGGCGGAGCGGGAGCCGGGGCGCTTTCGCGTAGTCGATGGCCACGCGGACGCCCAGACGGTGGCGCGGGCGGTTTGGGAGGCGGTGAACCCGCTCGTGAGCCGGCTCCATGTTTGAAGATTTCTACGGCAACCGCGCGCTGGCGGAGTCTCTCGAAGAGATGCTCGAGAGCGGGCGCATCCCTCAGACCATCCTGCTAGCCGGTCCCGAGGGCGTCGGCAAGGCCACGCTGGCCCGGCGCTTCGCGGCGCGGTTGCTGGGTGGAGCGGCGAGCATCGAGAAGGACGATCTCAGCCGCGCCGAGAACCTGGAAATCGTCGCTGAGCGCGAGAAATGGCCGGCCGAGAAACGCAGCGAGGACACGCTTCTGTTCGCCTCGCATCCCGACTTCGTCACCTTCGCGCCGGATGGGCCTTTGCGCCAGATCTCGATTCCGCAGATGCGCCTGCTCAAGGAGCGCGCGCAGTTCCGGCCGCTGAAGGGCAATCGCCGGGTGTTTCTGATCGACCAGATCGACCGCGCGGGCGAGCACGCCGCCAACTCGCTTTTGAAGACGCTGGAGGAGCCTCCCGAGCACCTTATCTTGTTCCTCACCGCCGCCAACCCTTACGACCTGCTGGCGACCATCCGCTCGCGCGCGGTCTGGATGCACCTGGCGCCGCTGGAGGATTCGGAGATGCGCGAGTTCGTGGCCGCGCGAAAGTTGGACAACGTGGAGCGGCGCATCGCGCTGGCGCAGGGCAGCCCGGGACTGGCCGTCTCGCTCGACCTGGCCGCCTACGACCGGCGGTGCGCGGCCATGCTCACGCTGCTCGAAGTGGCCTCCGGCGCGGCGCCGTTTGCGGCCTGGGTGAAGTACGCCGAGAGCCCGGAGAGCCGGCAGGAGAAGATCGAGCCGCTGCTGCGCACGCTGTATTCCCTGCTGGACGACGTGCTGCTGCTGCAACAGGGGGCGGGCGGCATACGCAACGGCGGCCTGCGGGATCGGCTCGCGGCCCTGGCTGGGCGGGTCGGCTTCGCGTGGCTGAGGAAGGCGGTCGGCAGGGTGGACGAACTGGCCGGTCTGGTGCGCCGCAACATCCAGAAGAGCATCGCGCTGGACGCGCTGGTTCTCGAATTACGGCCCCGTTAAGCGGCGCGATCCAGGCGATATTCCGGTCTGTTTTTCGCCTGCGCTTGCGGGACATCGGGCATTGTGCTATCCCTATGTGTAAGAGATAACTCCGGCTTGCCGCTTGGCGCCCGAGACCTGGGCCCAGCAAGAGCGTATTTATTGAATTTCGTTCATAAAGGAGAGGCTTGCTATGGAGCCTGCCAACCGCCGGTTAATACGTCCGTCCCTGGTGGAAGCGAAGGAGCAGATGAACTCGTCCAATCGCCGAGTCGCTCCCAAGAAGATCGTTCCCCCCGAGCAAACCAACGCCGAGAATTTCTACTACCTGAAGCAAATGCAGGCCAAGACCCCCATGATGTTTGTGCTCCAGGACGGCGAGACGTTCGAGGGGATCATCGAGTGGTACGACAAGAATTGCCTGAAGGTTCATCGCGACGGCCAACCCAATCTGCTGCTCTACAAGCTGAGCATCAAGTACCTGTACAAGGTCTCCGGTTAGGCTACTCGCCGCTTCGCTGTTTCACCTCGAGCCGGTGAGCCCGCCGCTCGCCCGCTTCCTCGTAGCGGCGCTTTTCCTCGATCGTCTCCGGGATCGCGGGCCGGATGGGGATCGGCTTTCCCTCCGCATCGATGGCCACGAAGGTCAGGTAGGCGGAAGAGGTGTGCCTGCGCTCGCCCGTCAGCAGGTCCTCGACGATGACCTTGACCCCCACCTCCATGGAGGTGCGAAACACGCGGTTCACGGAGGATCGCAAGGTGATGAGCTGGCCGATGTGGACCGGGTGGAGGAAGCTCATGTGATCGACCGACGCGGTCACCACGGGACGGCGGGCGTGCCGGATGGCGGCCATGGCGCCGGCCAGGTCGACCAGGTGCATCACCTTCCCCCCCAGCAGGAAACCCAGGGTATTGGCGTCGGTGGGCAGCGCCAGTTCGGAGTATTCGGAAGCGGATTCGCGAACCGGCCTCCCTAGCAGAGGTTCCGTGGGAGAGCCGCCGGGCGCCTGGCTGGCGGGGTCGGGCTGGGAGGCGGGCTGCATGGGATTTGAATCAGCGCCGGTGCGGGTTCTTGGCCAGGTGTTCCGGATGGTGTTTCCGCCGCAGATAGCTCTCGACGTACGCCTGCGCCTGTTTGTGGAGCAACTGGTTGGGGCAGTCGCCGAGGAACTTGCCCGTGCCCACCGAGTATTCCAGCGTTCCGTGCTCGTGCGCCGTATGATTCCGCTCGGAGACGTAGAAGACGCGGAGCGCGCCGTCCTGATCGCTGGTCACGCTGAAGCGGGTGGCATCCGGGCCGGGATCCTTGGGAAAGCGGGAACACCTGCCGCGGGCGTACCCCAGGTTGCAGCAATCGCGCAGCAGGGCTTCGTCGGGGCGCCAGTCGCGCATGGGATCCACGCGGCACAGCCCGCTGTAGGCGTCCCCCAGCGGCAAACGGGGCTGTTTCGCCTTCTTGTCGGACCGCGCCTGCGGATAGAAATAGGGACACGCCATCGCAGGTATATTAGCATAGAAGCCAATGAGCGACCGTCTTGAAGTGCTGCGGAGCATTCTGGCCGGGGACCCGAACCATCGCCTGGCGCGCTACGGGCTGGCCATGGAATACGCGAAGGCGGGGCGGCTGGAGGACGCGGTGACCGAGTTCCGCGCGCTGCTGGCCAGCCACCCCGACTACGCCTACGCTTACTTCCACGCCGGGCAGACGCTGGAACGCCTGGCGCGCCTCGGCGATGCCCGCCAGATGTACACCGATGGGATCGCAGCCGCCTGGCGCGCTGCGGACTCCCACGCCGCTAGCGAACTGCAGGCCGCGCTGGATTTGCTGGGGTGAGTCTGGACTAGAATGAATCGTATCGAGGATCCATATGGGCGAGGACACCGCCGAGCTCCTTCTGGCAATCGAAGATGCGTTTCAGATTGAGATCGCCGAGAGAGAACTGGGCTACATAGCCACCGTTGGCGATCTCCGCGACCTCGTGATCTCGAAACTGCAGGGGCAGAACTCGAAGCGCTGCCTGACCAGCGCGGCGTTCTATCGGACCCGGCGCGGGATGATTGACGCACTTGGAATTGACCGGCGCCAGATCAGGCCGTCCACGCCGCTTGCGCCACTCCTGCCTCGGAGAAACCGGCGCCGGATGTGGCGGAGCATTCAGGGGGCCATGGAACTGAAGTTGCCTGACCTACGGGGATCGTTATGGATCGCGCTCTTCGCTCTCGCGCTCGGGATTGCGTTGCCGACAGGCATAGCGTTCCGGGCCGGGATCGGCTCCGGTTGGATCGGAGTTGTATTATTCCTGGGATTGATAGTCGGCGGCCTCCTGATTCGGCTGGCACGGCCCCTGGAGGTTGTGATTCCAAACGGAGCTACGACGGTAGGCGACCTCGCAAGAGATGTGCTGGCCCTCAACCATGCCCGCCTTGTTGAGGAGGCCGGCGGTTGGAACAAGGACGAGGTTTGGGAGTCCCTCTGTCGGGTGATCGTCAATCAGACCGCCGTTCCCCGCGAGAAGATCCGGCCCGAGGCCACGATCTCCTACGACTTAGGCATCGACTGAGCGCCTGCGGCGAACGCGCGCCTCGGAACACGACACCACCAGACCACTCTAAAACGGCAAATCGTCGTCGCTGACGATGTCGCCGGGGCCTTCTTCGGGCGCTGGCGCCGGAGCGGGAGCGGGGGCGGCGGAGGGAACCCGCTGCGGACCTCGCGGCGCCGAAGCTGGCCGGGCGGGCGCGCCTTCCTCGCTGGCGGCGGCAACGTCGGCTCCGCGGCCGCCCAGCAGGATCACGTTATCGCCGATCACTTCGGTGAAGTAGACCTTCTTGCCGTCCTTATCCTCGTAGTTCCGCGTTTGCAGGCGGCCCTCGATGTACACCTGCACTCCCTTGGTCAGGTAGGTGGCGACGTTCTCCATCCTCCAGAGGACGATATTGTGCCAGTCGGTCTCCTCTTTGAATTCCCCGGTCTGCTGGTCTTTCCAGCGGCGGTTGGTGGCCACGGAGAAAGTGGTTTTGGCGGCGCCGCCGGTTGTGAACCGCGTCTCCGCGTCCCGGCCCAGGTGGCCGATCAGAATGACTTTGTTAACACTTCGGGATGCCATATTGCCTAGCACTTTACCACAACCGCGGTTTCCCGGTCACGGGGTTTTGGGGGGCGCGATTTCCCTTGTCGATTCAGCGATTTGCCTCCGCGACGGCGCGCCGCGGCCAGCCTGCCAGCCTTCCGCTCGGCGATAATGGAACGAGAGAGGGTGACTGGGCTGCGAAATTCCTTGTTTTGCGCCAGACGGGAGCTACAATGAGGATTCGAGGCAGGCCCAGAAGCGGAGAGATGGCGATGATGTGCTCGAAACCCGGCACTCGGCTTCTGCTCGCGGTGTTGGCCGCGCCCATTCTCCTGAACGCGCAGAGCCCGCTGGCGGGCCTGGATTCCCCGGCGGAGCCGCGGGTGTTTCCCTCCGACCGGGCCATTCTGGAGGTCCAGGACCCGCGCCAGGATCTGCCTTGTTCGGTGAACCCGCAGAAGCCGGCGCTGGGCTTCGACTTGCGGTTTCACGCGGGCTACGAGGTCGGTATTCCGCTCAAGAGCCTGGTGGGCCCGGAGAACCAGTTGACCATGATCTTCCGGGTCACGCCCGAGGCCCACAAAGACGAGCCGGCCTACTTCGTGCAACGCGTACACGTGCCTCCCATAGAGCCGGAGGCCTCCGGCACGGCGTACCTGGAGGGCGCCTTCGATGTGGGGGAAGGCAGATACCACGTGGACTGGCTGATGCGCGATCGAAGCGAACACCTGTGCTCCTCTTACTGGGATGCCGAGGCGGCGCTCGCGCCCAAGGACAAGCAACTCACGCTGCCCATCCTGCCCGGCGCCGTTCGAGCGGCGGAGGAGGAAGCCTTCAAGGACGAGCCTCCCGTACAGCGGACGCGGGACGGGGCTCCGTTGAGCGTGAAGGTGCTAGTGAATTTCGCCCCGCTTAACGCATATGGCGCCACGCTACAACCACTGGATAAGAGCGCGCTGGTGTCCATCCTTCGAACCATAGCCCGCGAGCCGCGGATCGGCAGGTTCTCCATCGTGGCGTTCAATCTGGAGGAGCAGCGCATTCTGTACCGCCAGCGGGACTCCGAGCGGATCGACTTCCCCGCCCTCGGCGAAGCGCTGCACTCGCTGAATCTCGGCATCGTCGATTTAGGAAGGCTGAGCCGGAAGAAAGGTGAAACGGAGTTCCTGGCGAATCTCATCCAAAAAGAGATAGGAGGCGCGGACCATCCGGACGCTCTCATCTTCGCCGGCCCGAAAGCATTGATCGACGAAAGCGTTCCCACCGAGTCGTTGAAGGAAGTGGGAGAGGTTCAGTACCCGGTCTTCTACATGAATTACAATCTGCACCCGGAGAGCACGCCCTGGAAGGACGCCATCGGGCGTGCGGTAAAATTCTTCAAGGGCTACGAGTACAGCATCAGCCGTCCGCGGGATCTGTGGGCCGCGGTCGGCGAGATTGTCTCGAAAGCGGCCAAGCTCAAGAACGTTCGGAGGCTGGCCGCGGCGCCGGGCGGTGAATGATATGAAGATTCGTCGATTATCTGTCGCAATCCTCTTGCTGAGTGTAGTGGCTGGCACGGGCCTGGCCCAGAGGCCGGGCGTGGAGCGGCTGGCGCCCTTTGTGCCTTCGCCGCAACTGGTCGTCGAGCGGATGCTGGAGGCGGCGGAGGTCAAGCCGGGCGAAACCGTCTTCGACCTGGGCTGCGGCGACGGCCGCATTTTGATCGCCGCCGCGCGCGACTTCAAGGCCAAAGGAGTGGGCGTCGAACTCTCGGCCGAACTGGTAAGGCAGGCCCGCGAGGAGGTGAGCAAGCTAGGCCTTTCCAACCGCGTCACCATCCTGCAGGGCGATCTGCTGGCGGCCGACTTGAGGTCCGCCGACGTGGTCACGCTCTACCTGCTCACCGAGTCGAACGACCGGCTGAGACCGATCCTGGAGAAGTCCCTGCGGCCGGGTGCGCGGGTGGTGTCGCACGAATTCAAGATCCGGGGCTGGAAGCCGGCGCAGGTAGCAACGGTCGCGGTGAGCGGGCGTTCCCACACGATTTACGTCTACCAGATGCCGCCGGTGAAGGATTGAAGCGCCTCCTTCTCGCCGCCGCTCTCCCGCTCTGGCTCGGCTGCTCCGCTCAACCGGGCATCGAGGCGCTGCGCGATCTCTCCTACACCGCGGGCCAACCCGAGGACGCAGCCAAACACAAGGTTGATATCTACCGGCCGGCCAGCGCGCACAACGCCACGGTGCTGCTGTTCATACACGGCGGCGCGTGGAGCATGGGAGACCGAAGCCAGTATACGGCGCTAGGCAAGCGCTTCGCCAAGGAGGGCATCCTCACCGCGGCGCCCAGCTACCGGCTGGCCCCCGTGAACCAGCATCCGGCGCAGATTGAGGATGTGGCCGCGGCCTTCGCCTGGGTGGTTCGCAATGCCGAGAAGTACGGCGGCGATCCGCGGCGGATCTTCGTGGCTGGGCATTCGGCGGGCGGCCATCTGGCGGCGCTGCTGGCTCTCGACCAGCGCTACTTGCAGGCCCTGGGCCTCTCTGCGCGCGACATTCGCGGCGTCATCGCGCTGAGCGGCGTTTATGAGATCCGCGGGCCGCGATCGGTGTTCGGCGGCGATCCGCAGGCACTGGAGCAGGCCTCGCCGATGCACTACGTCCAGGCCGGCGCGCCCCCCTTTCTGATCGGCTATTGCGAGCGCGATCTCGTGACGCTCCCGGCGCAGGCCCGCCGCTTCCAGCGCGCCTTACGCGACGCCGGCGTGCCGGCCGAACTGCTCTTCATCCCCGGCCAGGGTCACATCTCGGAGATCCTTCACATGGCGGCGCAGGACGACCCCATTGTCCAGGCCATGCTGCGATTCATGCAACGATAACGCCCCGTTTCAGGCGCTTTGCCGGTGGACGGCCCCATTGGCCGTTACTTGCGTGGCCGGACTCTTCCGTACGGTAGCCAGTTCGAGCGTCTGCCGGATGCGCTCCTGGAGGATCTCCGCGCTCAGCGGCTTGGCAAGGGTGTCCTGGGCGCTTCCGGCACCCGGCGCGTCCGAGAGATAGAGCACCCGCAGGGCGGGAAACGGCTGCGACAGCTTCTGGACCAGCCGGACGCCGTCGATGCCCGGCAGATCGACAGCCAGCAGCAGCAGATCCACGGGATGGCAGGCGCACACGCACAGCGCATCGAGGCCGCCGCGGGCTTCGAAGACTCTGTACTCCGGGCTGCGCAACGCGCTCTTGACGAACGACCGGACCTCGGGCGCGGGGTCGGCTATGAGAACGGTCCTGGGTGGCATACGGCGACCGAACTACTGTATCCCGTCGCGATGGGAAATGCAACGGCAATGTTAAGGCCCTGTTAATTCCTCGCTACGACCTAAACCGCCAGTCTTTCCTTGAGGGCGCGGACGCGGTCGCGGGCCACGGTCAACTCCGTGCGCTTTTCGTCCTTCAGGCGCACCAGAACCCGTCCGGCGAACCAGGAATCCACCTCCTGCACCCAGTCCAGGTTTAGCAGGATGGCGCGGTGTATGCGCAGGAACTTGTGCGGGTCGAGTTTCTGCTCGAGGTCGGAGATGCTGTAGTCCACCGCGTAAGCCCGCCCCCCGGAGGCCGCGAAGGTAAGCTTATCGCGGGCGAAAAAGTGGGAGACGCGGGCCAGGTCGAGCAACTGCGTGCGCTCGCCGGTGCGCGAGGCGATGCGGTCCGGATAGCGGGGCTCCCCCGAACGCAGCGACTCCGCCAGTTGTTTCATCACCTCGCGAAGATCCGGTTGGCCCGCCGGCTCTGGACGCAGCCGATCGAGTTTCGCCAGGGCGCGCTCGAGTTGCCGCCGGTCCACGGGCTTGAGCAGGTAGTCGATGGAGTTCACCTCGAAGGCCCTGAGCGCGTATTGATCGAAGGCGGTCGTGAAGATGACCACGGGCTGCGCGGGCAGGCGGGCCAACAACTCGAATCCGTTCAGCCCCGGCATCTGGATGTCGAGGAACAGCACGTCCACGGTCTCCCGGGAGAGGAATTCGAGCGCGGCCTCGGGATCGCTGGCTGAGCCCAGAATCCGGCAGCGCCCGGTCTCTTCGAGCAATCGCGAGAGACGCCGCAGCGCGAGCGGCTCGTCGTCGACCAGATAGGCGCGCAACGGTTCCGGGGCGCTCATGAGGATTGGGCGGGATGCGGCAGCCAGATGCGCACCGTCGAAAACGGCTCGCGCCGTCCGGTCTCCAGGCGGGCCGCGCTCCCGAACAGCGCGTGGAGCCGCGATTGCAGGTTATCGAGGCCGTGGCCGGGCGGCATGGCCTCGAGACGGAAACCGGGGCCGGTATCGGCGACTTCCAGCTCGATGCGATCTTCCGCCGCGCGGGCCGTGACCCGGATCTCGCCTCCCTCGCGCTGCGGGGCGATGGCGTGCTTCACGCTGTTCTCCACCAGCGATTGGAGGGAAAGCGGCGGCACATCGAGGGACTCCAGATCCGGCGGAACGTCGATCGAATAACGCAGGCGATCGCCAAAGCGAGCCTGTTCGATGGCCAGATAGTCGGCCACCACACGCAGTTCTTGGGCCAGCGGCGCCAGGCTGCGCTGGCCGGCGTCGAGGGAAAAGCGCAGCAAGGTGGCGAGCTTGGCGATCATGTCCTCGGCGCGGCGCGGGTCCTCGGGGATGAGCGAGGCGATGGAGTTCAGCGTATTGAACAGGAAGTGGGGGTGAATGCGCGATTCCAGGGCGGAGAGCCGCGCCTCGGCGGCCAGCTTCCGGGCGCGCTCTTCCTCCAGTTGGCGGGTGCGCAGCTCGAGCGTGGTTTCCTCCAGCCGCACGCGCATGGTTTCGTAGAAAATGGCGCCCAGGCCAAACGTCAGGGCGATCAGCGCGCTGAAGCGCAGGACGAAGGAGAAGTTGCTCCAGAAGACCGCGCGGGGACTGAGGCCCAGGGCGACAACCAGACCACCGCCAATCAGGCAGCCCGCAAGTGTCAGCGCCAGGAGCGCGGCTACGAAGTACGCGAGCCTCACCGCGTAGGGCCGCGAATGAGTCCATTCACCCACCCGGCGCATCACGAACCCGGCGGGCGTGCCGATGGAGAAGGAATAGATGAGCGAGGTGGCGAAAACGCGCGCCCACGCGGCCAAAGTGGCTTCGTGCTGGAACCAGATGAAGAGCAGGGCGGCGGTGACCGCAGCGGCCAGGTTGATCAGGAGCACGCGGCGCACATAGCGCCCGCCCCACCGGTTCCGGCTTCCAAGCTTTTGCGGGATGGATCTCACAATTGCACCCGGATGCCGACTGAGAGCAGCGCGGCGTAGGGGATCATACCATACTGGGAACGCCACTTCTTGCCGGCAGGCGCTAGCACTTCTCCATACAGCGAGAAATGCTGGCCCAGGCGGCGCGTGGCATCCAGCACCAGGACGCGGCTATGATCGCTGAGGTTAGTTATCAGCGACGCGGCGAGGTCCCATTCCTTCCACCCCGGCAACTCGCGCAGCCGCGATTTTGCGGCGCGCAGATACGCGTAACGGTTGCCCGTCCCCGGAGAGTAGAACTCGAAGATGGTCCCGAATCCCGAGCGCAGGGTGTACTTGCCGCCCAGCAGCACGGCGGTGGTATCGCCGCGGGCGAATTCCCCGTGGATCTCGACCGCCTCGCCGAACACGCGCGTGAAATTGGCTCCCAGGAACGCGGCGCCCCCGCCGAACTTGGCTACGATCAAGGACGTATCGAAGCCGTCCAGCAGCGTGTTGTAGCGAAAGGCCAGCGTGTCCTGCATGCCGGCCCGGCGCGTTCCGAATAGCCCGGCGGACGCCCAAACGGCCGTGAACGCACTGCGGCCCTCGACCCACTCCGCCGTCGCCATCTCGCGCCCTTCGTTCAGGTTCAGCCGGTCGGTGGGATCGAGCGGGTTGCGCGGCGGATCGAGCACTCCGGTGGCCGTAAACGCGTAACCCGTCCCCCAGCGCAGGATGCGTGTGCCCGCCGAAAAATCGAAGTCGCCGGTGGTGAAGCCCAGGTAGGTCTCCTTCACGCGTAACTCGATACTCGTCTCCCCCTGCGTCTCCGCCAGCCCGGCCAGGCTCGCCGTGAAGCTCCAGCGCTGGCCGTTCTTCCAGGAAAACGACGGCTCGACGATCAGCAGATTGCCCAGGTCCGGCCCCGGCACGCGCAGCCCGGCGGCCCACTCGCCCTCCTCGAACAGCGAAAGCGCGAACCGGGTCTCCGATTGCAACTCGGGCGGCGCCGGCTCGGGTGGCGCCGTTTCGGTTGGCGCCGGATCGTCCGCGGCCATCAACAGGAGTGCGAGCAGGAGTAGCATGGCGTTAGAAGCGGTCCGACCGCCCCTGGTGGAACATGCGGTCCGACAGATTGCGTGGCGCGAAGCCGGTGTACTCGAGCACGCTGTGCGAATTCTTGCGGATCTGATCGTAGATGGTCAGGCGGCGCAGCAGCGTGAGGCCGGCCACCTGCTGATACTCGTCGAAGGTGGCCGACTTGATGTACTTCCCGGAAGCCAGGAAAAAGTCGGCTTTGACCGGGCGCGCGTCGGTGGCCCGCAGCCAGTAGAGGATTTTCCGGTAGGTCGCGCCCTTGCGCCGCGCGTTCAGTTCGAGCACATTGCACTGGACGCCGCCCACCGTTTCGGTGCGCAGGAAGGTGGCGTCGTAGTCCGAGGCGTAGTTGGTGCGCGCAATGTCGCCGTTGGAGGCATTGCCGCTCAGCCGCTCGAGCGGAGTGATGCGAATGGGACGGCTGGTGTCGGGCAGGTAGACCCACATGTCGTCGCCGAGCATCAGCAGGTATTTCCCCTTGTCGCGCGGGCTGAGAAACTCGACATAGCTTTTCTCCGTGCCCTTCTGATAGACCTGGAACAGGTCTTCTTCGTCCGGCTTGCCCGCCTCGAAGTTGGTGATCTTAACCCGCACCACGAAGGATGGCCAGCCGTTCCGCACGGCGTCGGATTGCCGGAGCAGCGCCTGAGCGTCCGGCGCTGCCAGCGCCGTCGCGGCCATCCACAGTATCGTCAGCCAGCGCAGATTAGACATGAGCCAATGCCTCCACAATGCGCAGGCGCGAGGCCCGGATGGCCGGCGCGAGCGAGGCGACCGCCAGCGTGACCACCACCAGCAGCGCCGCGGCGATCATCAGCTCGGGCACAAACCGCACCTGGAAGTCGAAGCCGTTGAGGTTGCCCGGAGGCGGCGGCATCTGGAGATGCGCGTGATTGAGCAGCACTCCGAGGCCGCTGCCCGCGAGCACTCCCGCGCCCGCGCCCAGCGCTCCGGTCAGGATTCCCTCCAGCAGAAACAGCAAGAGCACCCAGGCGCGCGGCGTCCCCATGGCGAGCATAGTACCGATTTCGCGCGTGCGTTCGAACATGGCCATCATGAGCGTGTTCGCACTCGACATCACCACCATGAAGAAGACGATGATGCCGAGGAACACCAGCATTCCCGAAAACATCAGCCGCACCTGCCGGTAGTAAGTGGCCAGCTCGACCCACTTCTTGAGGGCGATGGGGCCGTGCCCGCCCAGCCTTGAAGTCAGGGCAGCGTAGGCGCTGTCGGTGTTCTCGGTATCGTCCAGCCCCACGATCAGCTTGGTCACGCGCCCGCTCTGGAGCAGATGCTGCGCGGCCGGCAGGGTCAGTTGCAGCGCGCGGTCGTCCATCTCCTTGAAGCCGGTTGTCAGGATGCCCACCACGTCGATGTCGATGCCGTTCAGAGCGCCATCGGCGGTGATCGCCAGCACCGTCAGAGTGGAGCCCGGCTCGGCGCCCATGGAGTGCGCCAGGCCCGAGCCGAGCAGAGCTTCGTTGCCTCCCGTCTGGCTTTCGCTCAGCTTCCGCCCGCGCAGGATACGCGGCTCGAAGCCCATGCGTCGCTCCGCTGCCGGGTCCACCGCCGTGGCCATGAACGTCCCCGACTTCATCCCGTTGGAGATCATGCCGTAGAACTCAATGCGCGGCGCGGTGCCGAGTACGTGCGGAGTTTTGGTTGCGAGGGCGGCCAGGTCGCGGTAGTTTTCCAGGCCGTTAGCGAGCACGCGCGTCTCGTCGCGCTGGAAGTATTCGGCGTTGTAGATCTGGATATGGCCTAACCCGCTGCGAATCGTCATTTCGCGCAGTCCCCAGAACATGAAGGAGAAGAAGCCTCCGGCCAGCAGCAGCGCCGTAACGCCGCCCACCACCACGACCAGCGTCATCAGCGTACGCCGCCGGTTGCGGAAGAGGTTCCGGAATGCGAGTACCAGAAGAGTTTTCATGGGTTCACCTCAAAACGGCGGCCGCTTCCACCCGCCCGTCGCACAGCGGAATCACGCGCTCGGCGCGCTCGAGCAGCCGCTGGTCGTGCGTCGAGAACAGGAACGTCAGGCCCAGGTTGCGGTTGAGTTCGTGCATCAAGTCGATCAACTGGGTGGCGTTGCGCGTATCCAGATTGGCGGTGGGTTCGTCCGCCAGCACCAGCGCCGGGCGATGCACAATGGCGCGCGCCACGGCCACTCTCTGCCGCTCGCCACCCGAAAGCAGGTCGGGCCGATGCCCGGCGCGGCCGGCTAATCCGACGCTCTCCAGAGCATCGCCCACTCTGCGGCGGCGGTCGCGGTCCGGCAGCCGTTGCAGCAGCAGCGGGTACTCGACGTTTTCGAACGCCGTGAACACCGGGATCAGGTTGAAGGTCTGAAAGACGAACCCGATCTTGTTCCGGCGCAGCCTGGCTAATTCGGCCGCGCTCAGCCGGCTGGTGTCCGTACCCTCGATGAAGATGCGCCCACTGCTGGGTTGGTCGATGCATCCGATCAGATTCAGCAGCGTCGATTTGCCGCTGCCGCTGGGGCCCGCCACGGCCAGGAACTCGCCCCGCTGAATGCGGAACGACACGTCCTCGAGCGCGGCCACGAAGCTATGATCCATCGGGTAGCGCCGGCTTACTTGTTCGAGTTGCACCAAATCGTCCATGACCCGAGCCTAAGGCAGGGCGGCGGTTTCGGTCGCGCGGAATCGGACGAAGGGTTGAAATCTTCGATCAGGGGCGGGAATGCGCCGACGGGCCGCCGTTGACACGCGCGGCTGCGGAGCGCTAGGATGCGGACACTGGAGGAAAGATCATGAATCGCGTTTCCGCTCTGCTCGTCGCACTGGCCCTGCTCCTCGGTTGTGCGTCCGCCTGGGCCGCCGAGAATCCCGTGGTGGGCACTTGGAAGATAGTTTCCTTTGGCGCCGAAGGATTGACCTGGACGCTGACCGTGAAGGAACAGGCTGGAAAGCTCTCCGGCAGCATCGTGGGCGACATGGGCGAATTTCAGTTGATCGACCCTAAGATCGAGGGCGCCACGTTCACCTTCAGAGTCTCCGTGGGCGACAAGATCTACGGCGCCGAGGCCAAGATTTCGGGGAAAAGCGTTCAGGGCTCCTACAAGGGGCCGGACGACGAGGGCACGTTCAAGGGCGACAAGCAGTCGTAGCCACGCGCCGACGGGCCTTCGATTGGCGCCCGCGACTCCAAAGCGCGCGGATGCCGGAACCGGAGGAAAGACGATGAACCGCGCTTCCGCTCTACTCGCCGCACTGGCCCTGCTTCTCGCCTGTGCGTCCGTCCAGGCAGCCGAGAATCCGGCGGTTGGCGCCTGGAAGGTAGTCTCGTTCGGCTTCGAAGGGGCAACCTGGACGCTCACTGTGAAAGAACAGAATGGAAAGCTCTCCGGCAGCATCGCGGGCGACTATGGCAGGTACCAGTTGATGAAGCCCAAACTCAACGGCGACACGTTCACCTTCCGGGTCTACGTCGGCGAAGACATCTACGAAGCCGAGGGAAAGATCTCGGGAAAAAGCATGCAGGGCGTCTACCTGGGGCCGGAGGGCAAGGGTACGTTCAAGGGCGACAAGCAGCCATAGCCCCTCCCGGTAATTGACGCGGCACGGTCGAGAGCGGTATCTTAGTTCCTTCCAGTTTCCGTTATCTGATGGGGTGGAGACTCTCTTCCCGGAGAGCCGGCTCCCCGAAATTTCCGGAGGATTCTTCTAGATGCACGTTCTCACAACTGTGTTTGCGCTGTGGCTTCAGGCCGGCGCCGCCGACGAGTCCGGATCCGGTTACCTGCACCTGGTGATCGCGATCAGCGTCCTGTCGCTGGCGGTTGCGTTTCTGTTCGCCCGTTCCGTGATCGGCAAGGACGCCGGCACGGCGGAGATGCAGAAGATTTCGAACGCGATCCGCCAGGGCGCCGAAGCCTTTTTGCGCCGCCAGTACACGACGATCGTCAGTCTCGCCGTCGCGCTGGCGGTAGTTATCTACCTCGGGTATGCGTTCGGCAAAGGCGATCCCGCCCTGGCCTTGCGCATGACCATCTCCTTCGTGGTGGGCGCGCTATGCTCGCTGGCGGCGGGATTCTGCGGCATGTGGGTCTCCATCCGCGCCAACATCCGCGTCGCCTCGGCGGCCCGCAAGGACCTCAACCAGGCGCTCAAGATTGCGCTGCACGGCGGCGCCGTGACCGGCCTGGGCGTGGTGGCGCTGTCGCTGCTGGGCGTGGGCGGCCTGTTCTGGATCTTCAACGGCCTGGCCAACCCCAAGCTGATCCCCTTCCAGATCGTCGCCTTCGGCTTCGGCGCCAGTTTTGTGGCGCTGTTCGCGCAGTTGGGCGGCGGCATCTACACCAAGGCCGCCGACGTGGGCGCGGACCTGGTCGGCAAAGTGGAAGCCGGCATCCCCGAAGACGATCCGCGCAACCCGGCCGTGATCGCGGACCTGGTGGGCGATAACGTCGGCGACTGCGCCGGCCGCGGTGCCGACCTGTTCGAATCCACGGCCGCCGAGAACATCGGCGCCATGATTCTGGGCATCGCGCTCTATCCGATCTTCGGAGTTAAGGGAATCATGTTCCCGCTGGTGGCCCGCGCCTTCGGTCTGATCGCCTCGATCATAGGCGTGCTGATCGTTCGCGTGAAGGGCGACGAGGATCCCATGAAGAGCCTCAACCGCGGCTACGGCGTGACCACCCTCCTGGCGATGGGCGGCTTCTTGGCCGCCGTTCACTTGCTGCTCAAGGGCAACTGGATGCTCTTCTCGGCGGGCATCGTGGGCATCGTGACCGCGTACCTGTTCGTCTGGATCACGCAGTATTACACCGAGTACAAGTACCGGCCGGTGCTTTCGATCGCCGAGAGCGCCAAAACCGGCGCGGCTACGGTGATCATCACCGGGATGTCGGTCGCTCTGGAGTGCACAGCGCTGCCGGTTCTGGTGATCTCGGGCGCCATCCTGGGTTCCTACTACCTCGGTGTGCACTCGGGGATTGTGGGGATTCTCGGCCCGGCCGGCAGGGCGATCACGGCGATGGAGGCCGGCTTCTACGGCACGGCGATCGCCACCATGGGCATGCTCTCGACCTGCGCCTACATTCTGGCCATGGACACCTTCGGGCCGATCACCGACAACGCCGGCGGCATCATCGAGATGTCGCAGCAGCCCGAGGAAGTCCGCAAGCGCACGGACCGGCTGGATGCGGTCGGCAACACCACCAAGGCCCTCACCAAGGGCTATGCCATCGGTAGCGCGGCGCTGGCCGCCTTCCTGCTGTTCACCGCCTACACCGACGCCGTGAAAGAGGGACTTCGCACGAAGTTGGGCCACGTGGTGGAAGAGTTCACCATCGACATCGGCAACGTGCCCATCTTCGTCGCGGCGCTGCTCGGCGCGGCGCTCGTGTTCCTGTTCTGCGCTCTGGCGATCCGGGCGGTTGGCCGGGCCGCGCAGACCGTGATCGAAGAGGTTCGGCGGCAGTTCAAGGCCGATCCTGGAATTATGGCGGGGACCTCGGATCCGGATTACGGCACGTGCGTGGACATCGTCACGCGCGGCGCTCTCAAGGCCATGGTGCTGCCGGGTCTTCTTCCGGTAGTCGGGCCGGTAGCCATCGGCCTGATCTTCCGCAGCTTTGGTGTGACGGCCGCGGGCCTGCCGATGGGCGCGGTGGCGGTGGCGGCCTTCCTGATGGTCGGGACCATCGCCGGCATCCTGATGGCCCTGATGATGAATAACGGCGGCGGGGCCTGGGACAACGCCAAGAAGTTCATCGAGACGGGCGCCTTTGGCGGCAAGGGATCCGATGTGCACAAGGCGACCGTGGTCGGAGACACGGTCGGAGATCCCTTCAAGGACACCGCCGGGCCTTCGCTGCACGTGCTCATCAAGCTGTTGAGCACCATCACCCTGGTGGCCGCGCCGCTGTTCATTTAGCGTTGTGGCAAGTGGCCCGCGGATGGTGGCAATTCGCGGGCCACTGCTGTCTACGGCGGCCCGAAGTGGACAAACTAAAGCATGTCCCACGTGGGGTAAGCTTCAGCTTGCCCAGGGACTTTTCGAGCAGCGTGCTAGTGGGGGCGCCGGAGGCGGCGGACCGGCCAGCCCGATGCGGGACCTGGAATCGGTGCGATAATCGAAAGTCTGCGGTGAATATGAAGAACCTGGTCCTTTGTGCCTTTCTGGCGGTTATGATTCAAGGCGCCCTTCTGGCGCAGAAGTGGGAGATGGGCGTCTTCGGCGGCCTTGAGCCGCACCTGGGCGAACCCGATATGGGTTCGCTCAGCGACTCCCCAAACAACACCGACACCTACCTGGGCCACGCCAAGGACGTCTACGGCGTCCGGCTCACCTTGAACACCAAGGGCTACTATGGCCACGAGGTGAGCTATTCCGTCCAGCGCATGGGTTTCCTGACCAATTACAGCACGACCGAATCGGACGGCACGGCTTTCTCGGCCGTGCTCACGGACAGGGTCAAGGTCGAGGAATTGTCCTACAACTTCCTGTGCTACTTTATGCCCCGGGGCGAGCGTTTCCGCCCGTTCGTTACGGCCGGCATGGAGGCCTTTCAATGGGGCGCGCCGCATTTCGCAGAGTGGCCCGGCGGCGGTTCCAGGAATGAAGGCTTCAACTTCGGCGGCGGCCTCAAGATCAAGCTTTTCAAGCACGGCCTGATGCGCCTGGACCTCCGCGAATCGGTATCGGGCAGGCCCTACGGCCAACTGAGTTTCTCCCCGGACACCCCCCCGCCCGGCGGCTTGATGCACATGTACCAAGCCACCATCGGCTTCTCCATCGGGTTCTAGCCGGCTAGGGGCCGGCCTCGGCAGCTTGCCGCCGGCTGGCACAGCTATAATCGGGATGTGCGACTGCGATCTCTTCCCATTCTCCTGGCGGCGCTTTTCATGGCCGCTTGCGGCCGTGGCATCCAGAACGAAGCCGACGTGCGCCAGGGCGTCGTCGATTACCTCTCGGCGCGCCACGATCTGAACCTCTCGCAGATGCAGGTGGACGTCACGTCGGTCTCCTACCGCGAGAACGAGGCCGACGTCACGGTCTCGTTTCGTCCCAAGGGCGGCGACGCCGCCGCCGGCATGCGGATGCAGTACACGCTGGAACGTAAGGGCAATCGCTGGGTGGTCAAGGGCAAGGGGGCCGGGCCGCATGGGCGCCTGCCTGCCCCGATGCCGGGTGGCCAGATGCCCGCCGGCCATCCTCCCGTCGGATCGGGACCGCCGCCCGAGACCGGGAAATGAAGCGCGTAGCAGTGCTGGGGGGCGGCCCCGCTGGGGCTTTCGCCGCGGAACGGCTCGCGTCGGCCGGCCTGGCGACGGTTGTGCTCGACGAGAAACTGGCCTGGGAGAAGCCCTGCGGCGGCGGGCTCACCGCGAAGGCCTATCGGCGCTATCCGTTTCTGCTGGACAACAATCTTCCCAAGCGATTGGTGTCCCATACAGTGCTGGCCGCGCCGGAGCGCGAATCGAGAAGACGCGGGTCCTGGAGGTGACGCGCAACGGCGGCCCCTGGACGGTGCGAACTGCCGCCGGCGCTCTGGAAGCCGATTTCTGCATCGTCGCCACCGGAGCGCGCAATTCCTTGAAAAACGTGGGCACGCAGTGGACACCGGGCGACGCCATGCGAGCCTTGGGCTACTACGCGCCGGCCCGGCAGGACCACATCGAGATTCAGTTTCTGCCGCAACTGGAGGGCTATCTCTGGGTGTTCCCGCGGTGCGGCCACGTCTCGGTGGGCATCTGCGGCAAAGGCGTTCCGGCGCAACTGCTGCGGGCGCGCCTGGAGGCCTTCATGCTGGAGCGCCAACTCCCCGCCCGGGGCGCCCGCTTCTTCAGCCACCTGCTGCCGGCGCTGGGGGCTTCCGGCTGGCGCAACAACCGGCTGTCCGGCCCCGGATGGGTCGCGGTGGGAGATGCCGGCGGCCTGGTGGATCCCATCACCGGGGAAGGCCTCTACTACGCTCTGCGCTCAGCGGACCTGGCCGCCGATGCGCTGCTCTCGGAGGCGCATGCGCCCGCGGAAAAGCCCCGCGCCTACCGCGACCTGCTCATGCGCGATTTCGCCGACGACCTGGCCCGCGGCGCCGCCATCGCGCCCCGCTTCTTCCTCGGAAAGTTTCTGTCCGGCCCCGTGCCGCAGCGCATGGTGCAGTTTCTGCGCCGCAGCCCGTGCCTCCGCGAGCTGGCTCAGGATCTGTTTGCCGGCGCCCAATCCTACCTCGGACTGAAAGGCCGCCTGCAGCGCAACTTGCAGGGCGCCCTCGCCGAGACCTTTATGAGTTTTCTGCTAGGAAGGAGAGAGGCATGAACGACCGCTCGAAAACGCTGTTCGATCGCGCGCAAAAATCCATTCCCGGCGGCGTGAACTCTCCCGTGCGGGCCTTTCGCGGCGTGGGCGGCTCGCCGCCGTTCATGGCGCGCGGGCAAGGCTCCCGCATCTGGGACGTGGACGGCAACGAGTATATCGACTACGTCTGCTCCTGGGGCCCCCTGCTGCTCGGCCACCGGCCTCCCGAGATCGTCGAGGCGATCGAGCGGGCGCTCTCCACCGGCACCAGCTTCGGAATGCCGACCGAGCGCGAGGTGGAGCTGGCGGAGGCCATCTGCGACGCCGTGCCATCCATCGAGATGGTCCGGCTGGTGAACTCGGGCACCGAAGCGACGATGAGCGCGCTGCGGCTGGCGCGCGCCTATACGGGCCGGGACCTGGCGGTGAAGTTCGAGGGCTGCTATCACGGGCACGTCGATTCGCTGCTGGTGAAGGCCGGCTCGGGCGTAGCCACCCTCGGCATCCCGGATACCGCGGGCGTGCCCAAGGCCTTTGCCGACTCGACCATCGCCCTGCCCTTCAACTCTCCGCAGGCCGCGGCGGACGCCTTCGAGAGGTACGGGGACCAGATCGCCGCCGTGATTGTCGAGCCGGTGGTGGGTAACATGGGCTGCGTTCCGCCCGCGGCCGGTTTCCTCGAGACGCTGCGGGAACTGACCTCCGGCTACGGCGCCCTGCTGATCTTCGACGAGGTCATGACCGGGTTCCGGGTGGCCTTCGGAGGCGCCCAGGCGCTATATGGCATACGGCCCGACGTGACCACGCTCGGCAAGGTGATCGGCGGCGGCCTGCCGGTGGGCGCTTACGGCGGACGGCGCGACATCATGTCGCTAGTGGCCCCGGCAGGGCCGGTCTACCAAGCGGGCACGCTCTCGGGGAATCCGCTGGCAGTGGCCGCCGGCCTGGCCATGCTGCGCCATCTTAAAGCGCACCCGGAAATCTACTCCCAACTCGAGGCGCGCGCCGCGCAATTGGCCGCCGCCGCTCCGGCCGGGATTACCGTGAATCGCGTGGGCTCGATGCTCACCTTTTTCTTCACCGCCGGCCCGGTCGCCGACTGGGACTCGGCGGAGCGCTCGGATCGCCCGCGCTTCGCTCAGTTCTTCCACTGGATGCTGGATCGCGGCTTCTACCTGCCCCCCTCCCAGTTCGAGGCCGCCTTCGTCTCCGCCGCCCATAGCGAGGAGGATATCGAGCGCACCGCGGCCGCCATTTGCGGGTTCTTCAACGGCGCTTGAAAGGCGCGGATGCACATCGCGAAAGCGCCGGGCCGAAGCCCGGCTGCAGCCCGAAAGGGCTGACCCCACAGCCCCTGACCCCACCACTTGGTGTTCGCTATACTGTCAGGTTCGTGAAGTATCGCGCCTGTATCGTCATTGTAGTGTTCGCGCTTCCGTTCGGCTGCTCGAGGGAGCCCGCCGCCTATGCGCCGCCGATTCAGCGGCTGATTCCGGCGGCGCCCGACAAGATACCCATCGGCCGCTATGTCCACATGACCGACTGGAACGTCGACGACTACATCGTGGGCGGGCTGCAGAACCAGACCGAGGGGGACGGCTGGCGTTGGACCCACGAAGCTCCCGAGCTGCGCTTCCTTTTGGACCGCACCGCGGGCTTGAAGTTCGTACTGGATTTGGGTTTGCCCGCGTTCAATTTCCAGCAGACCGGCCCGGTGACCCTCACTTTCTTCGTCAACGGAAAGTTGCTGGACAAGGTGCGCTACACCACTCCGGGCGACCGGCGCTACGAGAAGCGCGTCCCAGCCACGCTGCTGAAGACGGGTGAGTTCACGCTGGTGCGTATCCTGGTCGAACCACCCTGGGTATCGCCGAGCGACAAGGCCAAGCTGGGCTTCGTGCTGCACCATGCGGGGTTCACAGAGTGATGCTGGATGCATTGGCAGTCCTGTTTGGCGCGGTGTTCACGGTGGCGGTGGGCACGGCGCTGGGAAGACTTCTGCTAGGCGGCTTGCGCCTCCGGTTCCATCGCCAGGAGGAGTTCCTGTTTGCGTTCGTGACCGGCTCGGCCTGCTTGAGCCTGATCGTCTTCGGCCTGGCCAGCGTCCACCTGGCGTGGTGGCCGGTTTTCCTGGCGCTCGGCGTGGCCGTAGTGTGCGCCGCCTTCGTGCGCGGTCTCCACAGGTCCGCGGGCGAGGCGCTGCCGCCGCTACAGCGCTATTGGAAGCTGCTGTTCGGCGCGCTCTTCGCGCTGTTCGCCTACCTTTACTTCTTCAACGCGATGGCTCCCGAGATCAGCCCGGACGGGAGCAGCTACCATCTGGGCCTGGTTTCCCGTTACCTTCTGGCGCACGGCTTCTATCGCGTCACCACGAACATGTACGCCTACCTGTCGCAAGGCACGGAAATGCTGTTTCTGTATGCCTTCGCGTTCGGGAGGCATTCGGCCGCGGCGCTGGTTCACTTCGCATTCCTGGCCGCTCTGCCTTTTGCGATGCTGGCCTACGGGCGCCGGTTCGGTTTTCCGGTGGCGGGCGTAGCGGCGGCGCTGCTCGTGTTCCTCAGCCCGGTGGTGGGCTTCGACGGGAGCACCGCTTACCTGGATGTGGCGGTGGCCTGCGTGCTGTTCGTGCTCTTCTATCTGCTCCAGATCTGGGACCGGGAACGCACGCACGCCCTGCTCATTCCCATCGGGTTGCTGGCGGGTTTCGCCTACGCCATGAAGTACACAGCGTTCCTGGCGGTTCCGTACGCACTGGGATTCGTCGCCTGGAAACTCCTGCGGAAGCGGGAAAAGATGTTGCGCCCGCTGGCTGTCGTGGCCGCCTGCGCGCTGGTGATGATTGTCCCCTGGGTGGCCAAGAACTGGATTTCGGTCGGAAATCCTTGCGCGCCGTTCTTCAACAAGTACTTCCCGAATCCTTACGTACACATCGCGTTCGAGCGCGAATACCGCGAGAGCCTGGCCCACTGGAACGGCGTGACGGACTGGCGGGATATTCCGGTCGAGGCCACCTTGCGAGGCGGAAAGCTGCAAGGCGTGCTGGGCCCGGTGTTTCTGCTGGCCCCGCTGGCGCTGTTGGCCCTGCGGAGGCGGGAGGGCCGTCAGTTGCTGCTGGCGGCAGCCGTCTACGGGCTGACCTATCCGGCCAACATCGGCACGCGCTTTCTGATCCCGTGCCTGCCTTTCCTGGCGCTGGCCATGGGACTGGCGATGGAGAACTGGCGCGGCGTCTTGCCCGCGCTGGTGCTCTTCCAGGCTCTCACCTGCTGGCCCACTTTCCTCAAGAAATGGTGCGACCCGTACAACATGCGGCTGGACAAGATCCCGGTGCGCGCCGCCCTGCGCCTGCAGAGCGAGAACGACTTCCTCAAGGCCCGGCTGTGGGGCTATCCCCCCTCCCGCATGCTGGAGGAGAAGATGCCGCCCGAATCCAAGGTCCTGTGCAATTCGGCGCCGTCGGAGGCATACACTTCCCGCGACATTCTGGTGGGGTACGAGGGGGCGCTCAATCAGAACCTGAGCGACCTGCTGAGAGTGCCCTTGATCGAAGACTGGCAGCCCACGCGACGGCTGACGTTCCGCTTTCCGCCGCGTCCGGTGCGCCGGCTGCGCGTGGTGCAGAGCGCCTCGGACTCGCTCGAGAACTGGAGCGTGAACGAACTGCGCATCTTCGCCGGAGACGCCGAATTGCCGCGCGAGCCGCAGTGGCGCCTCACCGCGCACCCTAATCCCTGGGAAGTCCAGATGGCCTTCGACAACAACCCGATCACGCGCTGGCGCAGTTGGGAACCGCTGTTTCCGGGGATGTACATCCAAGTGGATTTCGGCTGCCTGGAGAAGGCCGACCGGGTGGTCGTCGACGCCACGCCGGACCAGAGGCACGTGCGGCTCCGGCTGGAAGGTCAAAACCGGTCCGACGCTCCCTGGGAGCGGCTCGCCGAGGCGCCCGCGGAGACGCGGCTCCCGCCACCGCCCAATCTCCGGCATCTCGCCACATCCGAAATCAAGTGGCAGGGCATCGAATACCTGATCGTCGGCGATAACGAGCCCTTGCACAAGGATGTCGGCAACTCCCCCAGAGATTGGGGACTCACCTTTGTCGCCGAGAAGAACGGCTACCGGCTCTACCGGATCGACTGACGCGAGGCGGTGACTGTGCCACGTTGCTTTCTGGGAGTGGATGGCGGCCATCGAAAGCTGCGTCGGGGCGGCCTGCCCGCCAGCCGGCCTAGATTCCGCGGTAGTCCGTTTCGACGCCGCCTGCCTGGACTTCAGCGGCGGCCCGGCGGACAAAGAGCCGATCCTCCGGCAGCTTTTGAGCTCCGACCGCCTGATGGTGACCAGCGACGCGTTCATCGCGCTCTCGGGCGCCGCCGCGGGAGAGCCGGGCATCGTCGCCATCGCGGGCGCCGGCGGCTGGGGTTACCTGTTCGGCGACGAGGGCGGGGCCTTTTCCATCGTGCGCCAAGCGCTGCGCGCGGCATTGCGCCACGAGGAAGGCTGGGGACCACCGACCGAGCTGCGCCAGGCTCTGCTCGAGGCCACCGGCGCCGCCTCCGCCAACGACCTGCTGCACCGCTTCTACACCGCCGAGTTCACGCGTCCCCGGATCGCCTCCTACGCCAAGCTGGTGGATGAAGTGGCGCGGCAAGGCGATCCGGTGGCATTGGAGATCCTCCAGGAGGCCGCGCGCCAACTCTCCGTGATCGCTCTGGCCGTCCGCGGCCGGTTGTTCCGAGCGCGGACACCTGTGCGGGCAGCCCACGTCGGCGGGGTTTTCCGCAGCGCCATCCTGCTCGAGGAATACCGCCGGCTGCTGGGCATCCGGAGCGCGCCCCCCGTCTACGGACACGCGGCCGGAGCCCTGCTGGAGGCCTACCGCTCCGCCGGCCTGGCCCCGGAGCTGAGCAATCTGTCCGCGTTCAAAACTTAAGATGGCCGGCAATGCTACGATCAATATCTACTCCTAATTCCAAGAGGTGATCATGCCGAAGCTTTCCATTCGCGACCTAGACCTGCGCGGCAAGCGGATCTTCATGCGCGTCGACTTCAACGTTCCGCTGGCCGCCGGCGGACAAGAGATCACGAGCGACAAGCGTATCCGCGCTTCCCTGCCCTCCATCCAGTACGCGCTGTCTCAGGGCGCGCAACTCGTCCTGGCCAGCCACCTGGGCCGGCCCAAGGGCAAGCCGAATCCCGAGATGAGCATGCGTCCGGTGACGGCGCGGCTCCAGGAACTGCTGGGCAAGCCGGTCGTCCTGACGCCGGATTGCATCGGGGCGGAGGCCAACCGGATCAAGAGCGCCAACCACCCGGTGGTGTTGCTCGAGAACCTGCGCTTCCACCCCGAAGAGGAGAAGAACGATCCCGGTTTCGCGCGCGACCTGGCCACGGGCTGCGACTACTACGTCAACGACGCCTTCGGGACCGCGCACCGCGCACACGCTTCCACCGTGGGCATCACGGCGTTCCTGCCCAAGTCCGCCGCCGGCCTGCTGATGGAGAAGGAACTGGAATACCTGGGCCGCGTCACCAACAATCCGCCCCGGCCCTGCGTGGGCATTCTGGGCGGCGCCAAAGTTTCCGACAAGATCGAGGTGATCGCGAACCTGCTGAAGTTCGTCGACAGCCTGCTGATCGGCGGCGCCATGGCCTACACGTTCATGCGGGCGCAGGGCAAGCCGACCGGCAAGTCGCTGGTCGAGGAGGACAAGATCGAGCTGGCCAAGGAGCTGCTCTCGAAAGGGTCGCAGTTGACGCTGCCCGTGGATCACGTGGTGGCGGCCGAGCTGAAGGAGGGCGCGAGCTTCGAGGTGGTCGAGACCATCCCCGACGGCATGATGGGCCTGGATATCGGCCCGAAAACCATCGCGCTCTACGAAGCGGCGATCGCCAAGGCGAAGAGCATCATCTGGAACGGCCCCATGGGCGTCTTCGAGAAGCCTCCCTTCGACCGGGGCACGGTCGCGGTGGCCAAAGCGGTGGCGGCTTCGGGCGCGCTATCGGTGGTGGGCGGCGGCGATTCCGAGAAGGCCGTCAAGGCGGCCGGCGTGGCGGACAAGATCTCTCACATCTCCACCGGCGGCGGCGCTTCGCTCGAGTTTCTCTCCGGCATCGAACTGCCGGGCGTTGCCGCGCTGACCGACAAGTAGCGGGGGGCGGCACAGAAGCCCGCCAACCGCTACAAATCGTCGAACAACTCGCCATTGAGGGCCTGACGGTGCGCCGTCGGCGCTTTGCGTGCTTCTTCCTGAACCGGCGGCATCTCGCCGGCGTTGAAGCACTGGCCCGACACGACCGCTTCGAGGAGCTTCGTCTGTTCGGGGTACCCTGCGACGGTCGCTTCCAGCACCCACAGAAGCTCCAGCAACTCAGTCGTGAACTGGCTCGGCCAGCGTTCCGGGCGGATGCCGTCGAGCGGCGAAGACTTCTTGCCCGCGCCCTTCTTCATGCGGTACCTGAGCCACGACTGGACGACCTTGAGACCCGAGACCTCGAACTCGAAGACCTCCGGTGCGACGGGCGCAAAGCTGCCGCCGCCAACGGTGAGGATGCGGGTTGCGTCGCTGTATTCGAACGACTCGGGATACCCGGCCCGGTCGCCGGGGACGGCCTTGACGCATCTGGCCTCACCGTTGGGGACGTGGCCGCGTCGCTTGCCTTTTGGAACGAAGCGCTCGCCGTACGTGTGGAGCCAAAGAAGCCGCGCGCCCGCGTTGCGGACCTTGGCGAACAGGGCCGCGTCCTTGGTGATCGGCACGCGGAGTTCGCGCGTCTCCAGTTCCTTGAGGTAGCGGACGGTGAAACCGGGCTGCGCGAGCACACCGTAAACGTAGGCCAGGAAGTCCTCGGGTGTCACGCGGAACTTATATGCGTTGCCGAGCAGGCCGAGCAAGCCCGGAAGGATGTTGGACTCCGTTGCATCGCCGCTACGGTAGAGAGGGATCGTATCCTTTGCGCCATAGGAACCCCGGAAATGGTGAAGGTCGGGGACGAAGGCGCTCGAGGTGAGGGCAGGGCCGTTCCCCAGAGGCTGAGTGAACAAACTTGCCAGGTATACCTGACGCTCGCCGTGAGAGCGCCAAAGGTCAGGGCGGGGCCGGGAGATCACCCGTCCGTCGGCAATGATCGCCTGACGGTCAAACGATCGGTAGGCGTACCGAACGATTGGAGGCATTACGGCGTTCTTTGACAGTTGGGCAATGGGTTTAGGGTCCGGTTCGGCGGTAAGGGTCACCCGGTACGTCCCATGGATCTCACGGTCCCCCGATCCATGAAAGGCCTCCGATCTGTCTTTCGCTGAGAGTAAGCCTCGCCACCGTCTCTCGATCGTGTCCAAGTCCGGTGCGATGGGCCACGTCCGCTTGAACTGTACACCCGAATGTTGCCAGGGCATCAGGTCCACGAGCAGCGGCCAATCAAAATACCTGCCCTTGCCTGCGGGGCGGAAGGGGGCTCGCCAATCGGCGGGGCAATTCTGCCATTTGACCGATGCGAAGCCGGAAATGGCGTCGAGCGCGGCGAGCTTGGCCTCGCGTGCACCCTCGATCTGGGTATAGCGCACTACAGCGGGCTTTGTCCTCTTCGCCCTACTCGCGCGCACAGCCACGGCGATGGCCACAGGCGTCTGAATGGCAAAGACGTTTTCGCTCTTGCGCGTGCCGCGGCCTTCGCCGCCAAGGTCCAGAATCCAGATCTCGTCACAAAGGCGGCGCATGTACTCGCGCATTCCGCTAAACGCGTCCCCATCCAGGTAGCTTGACGCGCTAATGAAGCTGACAACACCCGGCCCGTGCGTTGCCCCGTGCTCGAAGACCTTCCATAGCGCCCAGCGCCAAAAGTAGACATAGAGGTTGTACAGGTTCTTGACGTGGACGCCGTGTCCGGCCGCGACCGCGGGATCCAGGAAGTCCCGCAGGATCGCGCCAGTGCCTTTGCTACCCTCGCCCCAACGGACCCAGCCGCCTGTCCGCGCCTGGTTATCCGCGGCAGCGGCTTCGTGGCGGTCGTAGGGCGGGTTGCCCAAGCAGACGATGACCGGAACGTTGGACTTCACGTTGAGGGCCTTGGCGTGCTGCTCCGCGATGGGTTTGAAAAACAGTGGGAACTGCAAAGGCTGTGCGTCGGGGCTTTCGAGCGTATCGGTCAGGTAGATGTGACATCCCTCCGCGGGAAGCACGGCGCCCCGGCCGCGCAAAACGCGACTCACGCGGAGCTCGGTCACGGCGTAGGGGCCAACCATCAATTCGAAGCCGTAGAGGTTTGAGGCGAGCGCCGATGCCTGGCCAGGCACCGCCCCCGCCCCCTGCTCGGCCTCGACCCTGCCGAGGGAGTGCTCGATCACGCCGAGCAGGTAAGTCCCCGTGCCCGCGGCGGGGTCCAGCGTTACGACGCCACGATCAGCGAAACCGAGTCGCTTGCCGAGGCGATTCTGGAGCAGGTCGTCAACCAGGCGAACCTGCGCGCGGACTACCTCGATGGGCGTATAGTAGGCCCCAACGTCCCTCCGCAAGTCGGAGTCGTAGGCGGCGAGGAAGTGTTCGTAGAAGTGAAGCCAGGGGTTCTCGGGGCCGGTTAGCGAGGCGGGAGATGCCTCGCCGATGACCCGCAGCAGCAGGTTTACGGAGGCTGAGATCTCGGCCTGGGCACCTGGTTCGGTGAACACCTGGAGCGCACGGGAAAGCAGGGCATGTTGCGCAGCGAGGGCGGCCTCGGCGCCAGGAAGTGTCAGCGGGTCGGCCCCTTCGCTACGCCCCAGCAACAGCGCGAAGGTGACGGTCTGAGCGTAGCCGTCGGCGAATTGCTCGTCGGGGGCGTCGGGAAATAGCAATTGCCGCCATTCCTTGGCCAGTTGGACGAGCGGCGAATTGGGGTCCCGGAGCGCCTCGGTCACGTCGTCCCGCAACATGCGGCACAGCGGCGCCAACAACGCGGCGAAGCCCTCAAGGTCGAGCCTGCCCTTGCGGTCCGTCGGTATGAAAGGCTGCCACGACAAGTATTCCCGCAAAAGTCGTTCGACGGCATAGGCATCCTCGGGGGTCACGGCCTTCCTGCCGTCCTCGGAAATGTCGCCGGAGAGCCGTGCCAAGCCCACGCGTTTGCCACCGCGATACAGCGCCCATTCGTTTCCGTCGGTGTAGAGGATGTTGGGGATGACCGAGAAGCGCTCCGACTGATCGCGGTTATGGCCGGAGAAGCGCTCGACGCGCGCGCCAACGCCAGGAGCCTTGAGTTCCACGTAACCGGCCAGCAGTTTGTTGAGATGGACGGCGTAGTCCGGACGACCGAGGCGGCCGGCCAAGTGCGTTTCACCCGTACAGACGACATTCCAGCCCAACACACGGGCGGCGCCGGCCATCAGATTCTCGAAAGGCGCCCGCAGCTGGTCTTCCGGCTCGCCATGGCTGAGTTGGCTCATCTTGGCTTTGACGGATTCGGCGAAAGACTGAAGGGCTTCCTCGATTGTCATTCCCTCGATTATGTCAGGATCGCGTTGCCGACGCGCGGCCTTAAGCGTCAACAGGTCCATGGGTGTGCCCACGCGGCGGGCGGGGCCCGACGCTCCTGCCAGACAGGGCGGCCAGCCGGCCCCTCCCGTTTTGTGGTACATTCCATGGGAATGGAAACGCTTCTTGAACCCTTCGCCCTGACGCTGTACCGGCGCGTGCTGGAAGGAGAGACGGTCCAGCAACTTTCGGAAAGCCAGTCGATCCCGGAGGAGCGCGTCAGAGAGCGCGTTCGGGCGGCGGCCCGGTTCTGGGAGCATCACAAGGCGCGGGTTGACCTGGCCGCGCTGGGAGCGGAGTTGGATCGCGACCGTCCGCTTTGAGATACCGGCGCGCGTATAATAGCTGAACAACCCATGGTCCGATTCCTGGTGCGCTGTCTGCTCCGGCTGTGCTTCCGCGTGCGAGTGCGGGGCACGATCGCCGCTCACGAGAAGCTCCTGATCGTTTCCAATCATCAGTCGTTGCTGGATGCCATTCTGCTGGGCGCCTTCCTTCGGGTCCGGCCGGTGTGGGTCCTGCATTCCACCATTGCCCGGCATTGGTTTGTGCGCCTGCCGATGCAGTTCCTGCCGCACCTGATCGTGGATTCGGCGCATCCGCTGGGAATGAAGGCGGTGGTCGGGCTGATAGAATCGGGCCACCCGGTGCTGATCTTCCCGGAAGGCCGCGTGACCAACACCGGCTCGATGATGAAGATCTACGAGGGTCCGGCTTTCGTCGCCGTGCGGACGGGCGCCACGGTGGTGCCCGTACACATCTCCGGCGCCGTCTACACGATATTCAGCCGCATGTCGGGCGAATTCCCGCGCAGGCTGTTCCCCCGGATCACGGTGACCGTCCATCCACCGTGTTCGATCGTCACGCCGGAGGCGGTGCGCTCCAGGGAGCGGCACAAGCTGGGAGCGGAGGCGCTGCGGAGGATCATGCAAGAGGCCGCCTTCGCCTCCTACGAGAAGACCACCCTGTTCCCCGCCCTGCTGGATGTGATGGCGGTATTCGGACGGCGGCGGCGCATCCTCGAAGACATGCAGCAGCAAGAGCTGACTTACGGGCGGATTCTGAAGGGCAGCCTGGCGCTAGGCCGGCTAGTCGGGAAGGTAACGCGCGAGGGGGAAACCGTGGGCGTACTCATGCCCAACCTGGGCGCCACGGTGTCGCTGCTGTACGGGATGTTCGCCATGCGGCGCGTGCCGGCGATGCTCAACTACACGGCGGGCCCGGAGGCCGTCCTCAGCGCCTGCCGCACCGCCGGCGTGCGCGTGGTGATCACGTCGCGGGCATTTCTCGAAAAGGCGCGGCTGGCCGCGGTGGCCGCCAGGCTCGAGAGCTTCAAGCTGGTCTATCTCGAGGATCTCCGCGCCAGCTTCGGCCTGGCGGACAAGCTCTGGCTGCTGGGATGGGCGATGTGGTTCCCGAGAAGGGCGGCCCGGCCGGCGAATCCCGGCGATCCGGCGGTGATTCTGTTCACCTCCGGCTCGGAGGGCCAGCCCAAGGGCGTAGCGCTGAGTCACGACGCGCTTTTGTCCAACGTGGCGCAGTGCCGGGCCATCATCGAGTTCGCGCCCCGGGATCGCTTCATGAGCGCGCTCCCTCTGTTCCACGCCTTCGGGCTGACCATCGGAATCCTTCTGCCGCTGATGGGCGGCTCGCACGTGTTCCTGTACGTCTCGCCACTGCACTACCGCGTGATCCCCGAGCTGATCTACGACCGCGACCTCACGGTGCTCTTCGCCTCCAGCACCTTTCTGGGCAACTATGCGAAGTACGCGAACCCGTTCGACTTCCGCGCCCTGCGCATTGTGGTAGCCGGAGCGGAGAAACTGAACGACGAGGTGCGCAAGCTGTACGCGGAGAAGTTTGGCATCCGCGTCCTGGAGGGCTACGGCGTCACCGAAACCGCGCCCGTGCTCGCGGTGAACACGCCCATGGCGGCCAAGACGGGCACGGTGGGCGAGCTTTTCCCGGGCTGCGAATACCGGCTCGAGCCAGTGCCGGGAATCGCCGAAGGCGGCCTGCTGCACGTGCGCGGCCCCAACGTCATGCTGGGCTATCTCTCGGAGAAGCAGCCGGGAGCGATCCAGCCCACGCGCTCCCTGTTCGGCGAAGGCTGGCACAACACCGGAGACGTGGCCGCAGTCGACGAGGCCGGGTTCATCCGCATCCTGGGGCGCGTGCGGCGCTTCGCCAAGGTGGCCGGAGAGATGGTCTCGCTCGAATTGGTCGAGCGCATCGCCAAGGCCGCTTCGCCGGAGTTCGAGCACGCCTCCGCCGCACTGGCCGAAGCCGGGCGCGGCGAGACCGTCCTGCTGTTCACCGAGGACCCCAACCTGCGCCGCGAACACTTGCAACAGGCCGCGCGGGCTATGGGCGCACCGGACCTGGCAGCGCCCCGGCGCGTCGTCCATGTCGATGAGATCCCCACTCTGGGCTCCGGGAAAAAAGACTACGTCACCCTGAACCGCATGGCGCGCGACGCGGCTAATCGCGCGGTGTGAACCGGAGTTCGCCGCGGGCGGAGTCGAGATCGATGTCCACGGTTTGGCCGTCGCGCAGCTCGCCTTTGAGCAGCCGCCGGGCCAGCGGCGTCTCGATCTCCTTCTGGATGGCGCGCTTCAGCGGGCGCGCCCCGTAGTTGGGGTCGTAGCCGGTCTTCACGAGGAACGAACGGGCCTCAGGGGTCAGTTCGATGCTCAGGCGCCGCTCGGCCACGCGCGCGCGCAGCCGGTTGAGCTGAATCTCCACGATCTGCTCCAACTGGGCCTGGGAGAGCGATTGGAAGACGATGATCTCGTCGACACGGTTCAGAAACTCCGGGCGGAAGTGGCGCCGCATTTCCTCGAGCACCGCCTCTTTGGTGCGCTCGCGGCGCTGGCTGCCGACGTTCGAGGTCATGATGAGCAGCGTGTTCTTGAAATCCACCGTGCGGCCCTGCCCGTCGGTGAGCCGGCCGTCGTCGAGGATTTGCAGCAGCGCATTAAAGACGTCCGGATGCGCCTTCTCGATCTCGTCGAACAGAACCACGGCATAGGGCCGCCGCCGCACCGCCTCGGTGAGCTGGCCGCCCTCCTCGAAGCCCACGTAGCCGGGAGGCGCTCCAATCAGCCGGGCCACCGCGTGCTTCTCCTGGTACTCCGACATGTCGATGCGGATCATGGCCCGCTCGTCGTCGAACAGGGTCTCCGCCAGGGCCCGCGCCAGCTCGGTCTTGCCCACGCCGGTAGGCCCCAGGAAGATGAAGCTGCCGATGGGCCGGTGGGGGTCCTTCAGGCCGCTGCGGGCGCGCAGGACCGCCTCCGAGACGGCCGTGACCGCCTCGTCCTGGCCCACCACGCGCTTGTGCAGCTCGTCGTCCAGGTGCAGCAGCTTGCCGACCTCGCCTTCCATCAGCTTGGTCACCGGCACACCGGTCCAGCGGCTGACCACCTGGGCGATATCCTCCTCCTCGACTTCCTCCTTGATCAACCGGGACGCCCCGTCCTGTTTGGCCAGCGCTTCCTGTTGCTCCTTCAACTGCCGCTCGAGCTGGATCAGCTTGCCGTACTTCAGCTCGGCCGCGCGGTTGAGGTCGTACTGGCGCTCGGCCTGCTCGATCTCCAGGCGCGTCTGTTCGATCTGCTCGCGCAGCCCGCCCAACCGCGCCACGGCCTGCTTCTCGTTCTGCCAGCGCGCCTGCAAGGCGTCCGCTTCCGTGTGCAGCTCGGCCAGTTCCTTCTCGATTCTGGCCAAACGCTCCTTGGACGCCGCGTCGGTCTCCTTCTTGAGCGCTTCGCGCTCGATCTCGAGTTGCATGATGCGCCGCAGCCGCTCGTCGAGCTCGGCGGGGCGGGAGTCGATCTCGGTGCGCAGGCGCGCAGCCGCCTCGTCCACCAGGTCGATGGCCTTGTCCGGCAGGAACCGGTCGCTGATATAGCGGTTCGAGAGCACGGCGGCGGCGACCAGCGCCGCGTCCTTGATGCGCACGCCGTGATGCACCTCGTAGCGCTCCCGCAGGCCGCGCAGAATCGAGATGGTGTCCTCCACCGACGGCTGGTCCACCAGCACTGGCTGGAAGCGCCGTTCCAGCGCGGCGTCCTTCTCGACGTGCTTGTGGTACTCGTCCAGCGTGGTGGCGCCGATGCAGTGCAGCTCGCCCCGCGCCAGCATCGGCTTGAGCAGGTTGCTAGCGTCCATGGAGCCTTCTGCCCGCCCCGCTCCCACCACGTTGTGCAGTTCGTCGATGAACAGCACGATCTCGCCCTCCGAGGACTGTACTTCCTTGAGCACCGCCTTGAGGCGCTCCTCGAATTCGCCGCGGTACTTGGCGCCGGCCACCAGCGCGCCCATATCCAGCGACACCACTCGCTTGTTCTTCAGGCCCTCGGGAACGTCGCCGCGGACGATGCGTTGGGCCAGGCCCTCGACGATAGCGGTCTTGCCCACGCCCGGCTCGCCAATCAGCACCGGGTTGTTCTTGGTGCGGCGGGAGAGCACCTGAATTACCCGCCGGATCTCTTCGTCGCGCCCGATCACCGGATCGAGCTTCCCTTGAGCCGCCTCGGCGGTAAGGTCGCGCCCATAGCGTTCCAGCGCCTGGTAGGTGCCTTCGGGGTTTTGGCTGGTGACCCGCTGGTTGCCACGGACCTCCTGCAAGGCCCGCATCAGCCGCTCGCGCGAAACGCCGGACTCCTTGAAAATGCGTCCCGTTGCCCCGCCGTCCTCGGTCATCGCGAGCAGCAGGTGCTCGATCGAAACGTACTCGTCCTTGAGCCGGCGGGCCTCCTCTTCGGCCTTGACGAGAAGGCGGTTGAGGCGCCCGCTGATCAGGACCTGGTCGGAGGGTCCCGAGGGAGTCGAAACCTTGGGAAGGCGCTCCAGTTCCTGTTCCACCCTGCGCCGCAATCCTTCGAGATTGAGGCCGGCTTTGTTGAGGATGGCCGGGGCCAGACCGTCCTCCGGCTCCAGCAGGGAGGCCAGCACGTGCTCGACATCCACCTGCTGATTGCCGTAGCGGATGGCCGTGGACTGCGCCTCGCGTACGGCATCCTGTGCCTTCTCGGTGAATCGATTGAAGTCCATGGGGTGGCTCCAGATATTAGTGTATCACTATCAGATATGTTTAGTGTATGACTATTCGAATATGGACCATCCATGCACCGCCAGTCATGCTCAAGTCCCCTCACTGACACCTCTCACGGGGCGGTTTCGTTGGGGGCGGAGCCTCCCGGCGACCTCTCAAGTAAGGCGACTTTTCGCTCATGTGGAGGGCACTATGCGTCCATGTAAGATAACGCCGGAATTCGGTGTTGGCAATTCGGCGTGCAACAGGCTATCATCATCCGCAGCGGTCACGATGGACCACGACAGACCTGCAACCAACGAAGGGGGCCGCGACGACACGCCGATATGGCGTTACATGGACCTGCCGAAGTTCGTGGCGATGCTGGCGTCCAACACGCTGTGGTTCACCAAGGCTGCGCGCCTAGAGGATCGTTACGAGGGCTTCTGCGAGGCCCTGCCGCTGGAAATGCCGGCAAACGACCCCCTGGCGAGGTGCGTTACCCGGACCATCGGGGATGAAGAGCCGGCGTTGATATCCCCGACACAGCTGGTGGTCGAGTTGAGCCAGAATTCAGCGGCATACTTTCAGAATGCCCGTGACCACCTATATGTGAACTCGTGGTGTCTGGCGGATGAGTCGATGGCGATGTGGGAAATCTATGGCTCGAAGGGACGTGGGATAGCGGTGAAATCGTCCATCGGCCAGTATATCCGGGCGGCCAGATTCGGAGTTCCGGAGAACCAGTATTCTTTCGGAAAAGTTCAATACCAGGATGATCCACATTCAAATCCGGCGCTGAGATTTGATCTCAGGGAGCGGGGGATTCCCATGGGCTCGGGCCTCTGGGAAACACTGCTACAGGTGGCGTTCCACAAGCGCACCTGCTTCGAACATGAGCGGGAATGGCACGGCGCCCTCTACCAAGATGCACGGCCAGATTGTGACGGCTGCATTATCGATTTCGATCTTAACGAACTGATCGGTGCGGTCTATGTCGGACCGCGAGCGGATCGGTTCTTCTTTGAGGTCGTCGGGGCGGTGATGAAAAAGTACGAACTTGATAAACCTCTGCGCCACTCCGAGCTATTGCAGCCGCCGAAGACTACTATCGCGGCCGCTCCGTAAGGTGCGTCCCGTTTCCTTCGCCGGCGCGGCTTCTCCACCCGCAGCCCTTCTGGCCGGCCACCGCTTTGTCAGCGCATCGACAATTGGTTCCCCACCTGCCGTACTGAGCCACCACCTCGGTTTGGCGGGGCGGCGGTTTCGCCCTGCACATTGGCCCAACGGCGGTGACGTCCCCTCCATGCCAGTTGACGGAGAACGCCCTACTCGGAGGCCGACCACCGCTGATTCCACCGCGCCAGCGCCGCCCGCATTTCCTCGATCTTCAGCAGCGCGGCGGCCAGGACCAGATGCCGTGGCCTGATCGGAGGGTGGAAGAGGCGGTGCAGGCGATGCACACGCCTTCCGTGACTCCGCAGCCAGCGCACCGACCCGACGTGGCCCGGGGCGCTCGCCGAGCTTGACAAGCGACCATTGTCACTATACAATCGGTTGTGATCCGGAGCTTTCCGCATCGCGGGCTCAGACGCTTCTACGAAGACGGTGATCCGAGCCGGATCGACGCGGCGCTGCGCAGCAAAGTGCAACGCGTTCTCTCCGCGTTGGACGCCGCCGCTTCGCCTCAGGCTTTAGATATTCCCGGTTTTCGGCTGCACCCGCTCAAAGGCGAGTTGGTGGACTTCTGGTCCGTGACCGTCAGCGGGAATTGGCGAGTGATTTTCCGCTTCGAGGAGGGCGACGCTTTCGACCTCGATCTCCTCGATTATCACTAGGGAGTGCATTATGCCCATGAAGAATCCGTCCCATCCCGGCGCAATCGTCCGCTACGATTGCCTGGAGCCGCTCGGCCTCTCGGTGACGGAGGCCGCCAGGGTGCTCGGCGTGGCCCGGCAGACGCTGAACAACCTGGTCAACGGGAAGGCCGGCGTCTCGGCCGAGATGTCCGTGCGGCTTTCGAAGGCCTTCGGCAGCGAGCCGGAATTCTGGCTGCGCCTGCAAATGAACTACGACCTGGCTGCGGTCCGCCGCCGCGAGTCCGAGATCGACGTGAAACGCTTCAGGAAGGCCTCGTAGCGCTATTTGATCCACCGCACCAGTACCCCGCGCACTTCTTCGATCTTCAGCAGCGCGGCGGCGGCAAAGTACACGGCCACGTACGGCGTGAGAATCAGCGCGGCGGCCAGGACCGGGTGCCGCGGCCCGATCGCCAGTTTCATGGCCCACCCGGCGGCGGCGGCGGCGCCCGCGGCAAGCCACAGCCTCGCGACGAACCCCAGCGGCAGGCCGGTCGCGCCAATGCGCCGGTTGAGCGTGCGTCGCAACAGGGTGAATTCGACCCAGCCGGCGATCCCGGCCGAGGCGGTGAGTCCCGCCACTCCCCAGCGCTGTTCAATGCCCAGAATGCCGGGCAGCGGGAGGGCGCAGAAGTAGCCGAGGCCGCTCGTCAGGGCCACTCGCACCAGCGCATAGCGCAGCGGCGTGCGCGTATCGATGAGCGCGTAATAGGTCGAGGAATAGAGGCGGCCCAGCGTGGTGGCCAGCAGGCCCACCGTCGAGCCGGCCAGGATTCCCCAGACGTAAATCGCGTCGGCGTGGCGGAACAGGCCGGTCTGGAAGAGCGCCGCGGCGATCACGTCGCCCAGCGCGAGGAACGCCATGGCGGCGGGCACGATGAAGAACGCGATGCGGCGCAGGCCCGCGTTGAGCCGTGCGCGAAGATCGCCGGCCACGTCCGTGTGGCTGGCCACTGCGCCCGACATGGCGGGCAGCTCCGCCGCCGAGACGGACATCCCGAACAGGCTCACCGGCAGCGTATAGAGAAGTTGCGCGTTGGAGAGCGCGGCCACGGCGCCGGTGGGCAGTAGGCTGGCCAGCAGCGTATCCACGTAGGCGCTGATCTGCACCACGCCGCGGCTGATGAAGACCGGCACGAAGCTGCGCAACACCGTGCGGACGCCGGGCGAGCGCAGGCTGAGCGAGGGACGCAAGCGCCGGACCAAACGGAATACCCAGGGAAGCTGCACGGCGAATTGCAGCGCACTGCCTACCACCGATCCCCAGGCCAGGGCCATCGCTAGCGGGAACTGCCCCACGCGCCCGCCGAAGCCCAGCAGCGTCCCGATCATGGCCAGGTTCCAGATCACCGGCGCGGTGTAGGAAAGGAAGAACCGGCGGTGGCTGTTGAGGATGCCCAGACACCAGGCCGAAAGCACCAGCAGCCCCGCGCCGGGGAACAGGATGCGCACCAGTCGAATCGTCAGTTCGCGCTTGGCGCCGCTGAATCCGGGCGCAATGCCGTCGATCAGGTAGGGAGTCGCCAGCACCCCTGCCGCCACCAGCACCGAGGCGACCAGCGCTAGAATCGAGGCCACGGCGCCCGCCACATGGCCCGCCTCTTCGTCGTCCTCGCGCGCCAGCAGGCCCGCGTAGACCGGAATGAACGACGCCGAGAGCACTCCCTCGCCAAACAGGTTCTGCAAAAAGTTGGGAATGCGGAAAGCGGCGTTGAAGGCGTCGGCGGCGTCCGAGACCTGGCCGAAGTAGTGCGAGAAGACGCGCTGGCGGACCAGCCCGACCAGGCGGCTGAGCAAAATTCCGGCGGCTACCAGGAACGCCAGGCGCCCGGTGCCGGGTTGCGAACGGGTCCGCATCTTCGAAGGATAACCCGGCAGGCCGCTGTCGAGTTACAATAGACGATTCAACTCAAGGAGAATCCGTGCCCAACACCCTGAAGTATGTGCTTCCCGACAAACAGATCCCGGCGTCCTGGATCAACGTGCTGCCCTACCTGAAGCAGCCGCTCGATCCACCACTCAACCCGGCCACGCGCCAGCCCATCGGGCCCGAGGCGTTGACGCCGATTTTCCCCATGGCGCTCATCGAGCAGGAGTTCTCTCCCCTGCCCGAGATCGACATTCCGGGCGAGGTGCTGGACATCTACAAGCTGTGGCGGCCGACGCCGCTCTATCGCGCGCGCCGGCTCGAGAAAGTCCTGGATACGCCGGCCAAGATTTACTACAAGTACGAGGGCGTTAGCCCGGCGGGCAGCCACAAGCCGAACACGGCGGTCGCGCAGGCCTACTACAACAAGCAGGCGGGCATCAAACGGCTGGCCACGGAAACTGGCGCGGGGCAGTGGGGCAGCGCGCTGTCGCTGGCCTGCAAGATGTTCGAACTCGAGTGTACGGTGTACATGGTGCGGGTCAGCTACGATCAGAAGCCCTACCGCCGCATGATGATGAACGCCTGGGGCGGCGAGGTCTTCCCCAGCCCCAGCCCGCACACGCAGTCGGGCCGAGCGGTTCTGGCGGCGCATCCCGATTCTCCGGGCAGCCTGGGCATTGCCATTAGCGAAGCGGTCGAGGACGCGGCCACGCACGGCGACACCAACTACTCGCTCGGCAGCGTGCTGAACCACGTCCTGCTGCATCAGACGGTGATCGGCCAGGAGGCCAAGCTGCAAATGGCGCTGGCCGGCGACGCGCCCGACGTGGTGATCGGCTGCTTCGGCGGCGGCAGCAATTTCGGCGGCATCGCGATGCCCTACGTGCTGGACAAGCTGAACGGATCGCCGGTGCGCCTGCTGGCGGTCGAGCCTTCGGCCTGTCCCAGCCTGACCCGCGGCGCCTACGCTTACGATTTCGGCGACCTCGCCAAGCTCACTCCGCTGCTCAAGATGTACACGCTGGGCCACGATTTCGTGCCGCCCGGCATACACGCCGGCGGACTGCGCTACCACGGGGCATCCCCTCTCGCCAGCAACCTGCTCAAGAACCGGATCATCGAGGCCAAGGCCTACAAGCAGACCCCCGTCTTCGAGGCGGCGGTGCAATTCGCGCGGGTCGAGGGAATCTTGCCCGCGCCGGAAGCCGCGCATGCCATCCGGGCCGCCATCGACGAAGCCATCGCGGCGCGCGAGGAAGATCGCCCGCGCACCATCCTGTTCTGCCTAAGCGGGCACGGCCACTTCGACCTATCCGCCTACGACGCCTATCTTTCCGGCCAGTTGCAGGATTACGAGCATCCCGGCGCGGAGATCGCCGAAGCGATGGAGTCGCTGCCGTAGCTTTACGTGACCGAGCTGCTTCAGGAATCGATCGCTCTATGGCGGGAGAGCCCGGTCTCGCTGCCCGCCTTTGAGCGTACTTTCGAGCCCCAGGAGCAAGCCCGCCGGGAAGCGCAACTCGATCTGTTTCTGGCCAGCCTGGAGGCCGAGTTGCGCAATCTGCCGCGCTCGAGGTCCGAGCGGGAGGAAGCGCGAGAGCGCATTACCGCCGCCTTCGTGCACCTGGGCCGGACCGCTCTGGATCTCGACGACCGGCGCCTCGACCTGCTGCTGAACGGCGGCTTTTCGGCCATTGGCGCCGATCTGGCCCGCCGCGCGCGGCGCTTCGACCCGGCGGTGAGCACCGCCGACATTCTGCAAGCCACCCGGAATGCCTGGACGGCGTGCGGTCTCCAGATGCTGCTGGCCCGGAAGCCGCGCGTGACGCCGGCCATCTTCGCCTACAGCATGCTGTATCCCTACACCGACAACTACCTCGACCATCCCTCCATCTCCCGCGAGGCCAAAGTCGGTTTCAACGAGCGCTTCGGGAGGCGGCTGGCCGGGGAGCCGGTCGAGGCGGCGAACGATCGCGAAGAGGCCATCTGGCGGCTGATCGGCCTGATCGAGGAGCAGTACGCCCGCGCCGAGTGGCCGCGGGTCTTCGACAGCCTGCTGGCGATCCATCATGCCCAGGAGAACAGCCTCCGCCTGCTGCGTCGCGGGCTGGACCGCCCGGGAATCGACGTGCTGACGCTCAGCTTCGACAAGGGCGGCGCCTCGGTGCTGGCGGATGGCTATCTGGCGGCCGGATCGCTTTCCCCGGAGCAGGCCCGCTTCGTCTTCGGCTGGGGAGTGCTCTTGCAGTTGGCCGACGATTTGCAGGACGTCCGCCAGGATCGCCGCGACGGGATGCTCACCGTCTTCACCGAGCGCGCCGCGTCTCAGCCGCTGGACGAGGTGACCAACCGCACCCTGCATTTCGGCCAGCGCGTGATGCAGTGGATGGAGGGCCTCGGCGGGCCGGACTGCCTGGCGCTCAAGGAGCTGATCCAGCGCAGCAGCCGCTCCATGCTGATCCGCAGCGCCGGCGAGGCCCCCGATCTGTACACCGCGGAGTACCTGGCTGAGCTGGAGACCCACTCGCCATTCCGGTTCGCCTCCCTGAACAGCCAGCGCCGCCAGCTTGTGAAGCGCCGCGGGCTCCTGATCCAACTCTTCGAAGTGTTCCTGGAGGGCGAAGAGGACGAACCCGCCTTCCCGATGCTCCCCGGCTCCCTGATGCCGCGGTTCTGAGCGGTACTGCGGCCCTACGCCGGCTCGCTCCGCAATTCCGCCAGAATTCGCGCCGCCGCTTCTTTGCCCCGCTCGCCGATTTCGCCCACCGGGCCGACGCAGCTTGGACAGCCGGATTCGCAGGGGCAGGCGGCCAGCAGCGCGGCGGCGTGCTCCAGCAGCTTGGCGGACATCTGGTAGAGCGGGGCGCTTTGCCCCACGCCGCCCGGGTAGTTGTCGTAGAGGAACAGATCCGGTTCGTAGGTTTTCAGGCCCTGCGAGATGTCTTCGCCAAAGGCTACGCCCAGGTCGCGCGGATCGCACATCAGCAGGAAGGCGGCCACCGTACGCAGCACGTTGCCCAATCCGGTCAATCCGTTCTGCTTTTCAGTTGGCGAGAGATCCGGGAAACGGGCCAGGAAGGTCTCCGGGAAGTGCAGCCAGAAGGCGGTAGTGTGCATCTCCTGCTCGGGCATCGAGAGGTTGCCCGCCCCCACGTTCTCCATGGTGTAGAACTTCACCTTCTTGAATCCCACCACCTGGCGGTTCACACGCACCTCGCCATGCACGCCACGCGCGCCCGCGATTGGCGCCGATTCGAACTCCTCCAGCACCTTCACCTGCGTGTAGTCGATCGCGTCGGTGAAATAGTCGCACTGCACCTGGCGGACGTACGCCTTCCGGCCCTCGTAATCGAAGCGCTCCACCTGGTACTGCCGCGCTTCATGCAGATAAATGGCCTTCTCGTGCAGCGTGGTCAGCGCGGAGGGGAAGTCCACCTCGGCGATCACCTTCGGCTCGCCGGTCTCGTCCACCACCACGAAGTTGTCGCTGGTGATCGCGCGCAGGCTGATGGCATCGGCCGGATAGGTGTCCGAAGTCCAGTGCCACGCGCCGGCCGAGTGGTGCAGGAGCTTCAACTCCTCCATAAAATGGCACAGTTCCGCGCTATCGTACGGCCCGAATTTCTCTCCGTCGCGAATGGGCAGTTCGAAGGCCGCGCACTTGACGTGGTTGAGCAAGATCTCCAGGTTGTTGGGATTGATGTGGGCATGCTCCGGCGATTGGCCGAAGAAGTAGTCCGGATGCTCGATGACGTACTGATCGAGCGGCGCGCTGGACGCCACCAGCACCGCGGCCGAGGTCGATTGCCGCCGCCCGGAGCGGCCCGCCCGCTGCCAGGTGGAAGCGATGGTGCCCGCGTAGCCCGCCATCACCACGGCGTCCAGCGACCCAATGTCGATGCCCAGTTCGAGCGCGTTGGTGGCCACCACGCACCGAATGTCCGCCTCGCGCAGTTTGCGTTCAATCTCGCGCCGTTCGCGCGGCAGGTAGCCGCCCCGGTATCCGCGCACCGCCTCCTGCCCCATCGGACGCCGCGAGCACGCATCCTTCAAGTACGTGATCAGCACCTCGGTAGCCAGCCGGCTGTTGGCGAAGACCAGCGTTTGCAAGCGCCGCTCCAGAAACTCCAGGGCCACCCGCTTGGACTCCTGCAAGTAGCTGCGCCGGATTCCGAGCTGCCGGTTCACATAGGGCGGGTTGTAGAAGATGAAATACTTCTCGCCCACCGGCGCGCCGCTCTCGCCGATCAGTTCGAAGCGCTCTTCGGTGAGCGCCTCGGCCAGTTCGCGCGGGTTGGCGATGGTCGCCGAACAGCAGATGAACTGCGGCGAGCTCCCGTAGAACGCGCAGATCCGCTTCAGCCGCCGGATGACGTTGGCCAGGTGGCTGCCGTAAACGCCGCGGCAGTAATGCAGTTCGTCGATCACGAAATAGCGCAGCCGCTCGAACAGCTTGGCCCAGCGCGTGTGGTGCGGCAGGATGCCGGCGTGCAGCATGTCCGGGTTGGTCAGGACGATGTTGGCGCGCTCCCGGATGGCCTTGCGCGCGTCTTGTGGCGTGTCGCCGTCATAGGTGAACGCCTTGATGCCGGAGCCCATCCGGTCCACCGCCTCCTGCAGTTCGTGGAGCTGGTCCTCGGCCAGCGCCTTGGTGGGGAACAGGTACATGGCGCGGGCGTCCGGCTCCGCGATCAAGCGGTTGAGCACCGGCAGGTTGTAGCACAGCGTCTTGCCGCTGGCCGTGGGCGTTACCACCACTACGTTCCGGCCCGCGGCGAGCGCCTCGAAGGCTTTCGCCTGATGGCTGTACAGCCGCGCGATGCCCTGCCCCTCCAGCGCCTCCCGCAGCGCGGGATGGACCGCTTCGGGAACGTCCGCGAACTCCCCCGCGCTGGCGGGCTGATGATGGATCGCCCGGATCACCGATCCGGGTTCGCCTTTGAGCACCCGGAAGCGCGTCAGAGCGGCTTCCAGGCCCGCCGGGCGGCTCAGCCCGAGGGGCTCCGGCGCCGGGAAATCGAGAGACATATTCTCGCTCATATCTTCGCCTTTTCTTTGCTCAGTATAGCAGCCTCGCCGGAGCCTGTCTGATATACTCGTTTTCGGCGGAGACTATGCAAATGTGGCGACTTCTACCCTTAGTGCTCCCGGCCCTGGCGGCTTGGGGAGCGGACGAGAATTACCCGACGCTGGCCCTCGGCGCCCCGGCCCCGGATTTCGCGCTGCCGGGAATCGACGGCCAGGTGCACAAGCTCAGCGACTACTCGGGCAGCCGGTTGCTGGTAATTGTCTTCACCTGCAACCACTGCCCCACGGCGCAGCTCTACGAAGACCGGATCAAGAAGCTGGCGGAAGACTATCGCGGCAAGAGCGTGGCCCTGGTGGCCATCGAGCCCAACGACCCCGAAGCCGTGAGGCTCGATGAGCTGGGCTGGACCGACGTCGGCGACAGCTTGGAAGACATGAAGATCCGCGCCGAATATCGCCACTTCAATTTCCCCTATCTCTACGACGGGGAGACCCAGGCCGTCGCGCGGGCTTATGGGCCGAAGGCGACCCCGCACGTGTTCATCTTCGACGAGCAGCGGAAGTTGCGCTACGAGGGCCGCCTGGACAACAGCCAGCGCGAGTCTCTGGTGAAGACCCAGGACGCGCGCAACGCCATCGAGGCGCTCCTGGCCGGCCAGCCCGTTCCCGTGCCGCATACCCCTGTTTTCGGCTGCTCCACGAAATGGAAATCCAAGCGCGCCAGCCGGATCGAGGAATTGAAGAAGATCGAAGCCGAGCCGGTGACGCTCGACCTGGTCTCCGCCGAAGAGTTGGCCAAGCTGCGCGCGAACCCGACCGGCAAGGTGCTGCTCGTGAACTTCTGGGCGACCTGGTGCGGGCCGTGCATAACCGAATTCCCCGATCTGGAAACCACCTACCGGATGTTCCGCCACCGGGACTTCGAGATGGTCACTGTGTCGGCCAACCTGCCCGACGAGAAGCCCGGCGTGCTCAAGGCGCTCGAAAAACTGCATGCCTCCGGCCGCAATTTGCAGTTCGGCTCGGAGGAAACTTACGCCATGCAGGCCGCCTTCGATCCGGAATGGGAATCCGGCGTGCCCTTTACGATTCTGATCGCGCCGGATGGAAAGGTGCTTTACCGGAAGGAAGGCGAGGTCGATATCCTCGAATTGCGCCGCGTGATCTTAGCGAATCTTCCGGATTCCGACTACCCCGGCCACCGCGCGCACTGGGCTAGCCGGTAGATCGGCTTCAGGAGAGCTGGTTGCGCACGAACTCGTAGCGCTCGAGTGTGGCGGCCACTTCGAACGGAAGACCCTGATCCGACCAGTCCGATGCCGGGGAGTCCAGACGGGTCACTTTGCCGAGACAATGCAGGTTGACGGGCTTCGACGCATCGCTATCGGCGGACAGCGTAATCACGTACTCGATGGGTTCTCCGACCTCGATCTTGGTGTCGGAAGCGAACAAAACACCCGACGAACTGAGGTTCCGCGTGTGCCCGGCGCCGGCAATTGCCTTGACGCCGTTTCGCACCACCCTGAGGGGCAGCGCGATCTCGAATCGCTTAGATTTACGTTGTTCTACCACGAAACTCCTTCTAATCTAGTTGCATGCGCGTCCAAGGTCAATAGCAAAACCTGGAATTGAAGCGGGTACCAGTCCTGGTACTTCACATTACTTTAGGTTGGTTAGTTCCAGGCAGTACCCTCGCATTGGCGCACGCAAGGCCGGTTCCAACCGGGCTGTGAAGGCCAGTTACGGCGGGGTCGTTTGACCCCCTCCGCCGCGCGGCGGGAAAATAGGAGACTGGCGGCTTGCCGCCACCTATCGGCATGCTGGACCGTATCACGGTACACGGGGCGAGACAACACAACCTCAAGAACATCGATGTCGAAATCCCTCGCAACACCTTCACGGTGATCACCGGCCTGAGCGGGAGCGGGAAGTCGTCGCTGGCCTTCGACACCATCTATGCCGAGGGGCAGCGCCGCTACGTCGAGACCCTTTCCCCCTACGCCCGCCAGTTCCTGGACCAGATGGAACGGCCCGAGGTGGATTCCATCGACGGGCTCAGCCCGGCCATCTCGATCGAGCAGAAGACCACCAACCGGAGCCCGCGTTCCACCGTCGGCACCATCACCGAGATCTACGACTACCTCCGGCTGCTCTATTCCTCGATCGGCACGCCGCACTGCCCGGAATGCGGCCGGGAGATCTCCAAGCAGACCACCGAGCAGATCGTCCAGCAAATCCTGGCACTGAAGCAGGACGAGCGGGTGATGATCCTGGCGCCCATCGTGCGCGGCCGCAAGGGGGAATACAGGAAGGACCTGGAGAAACTGGGCCGGCAAGGGTTTCTCCGGGCGCGCATCGACGGCGTGCTGCGGCCGCTCGACGAGCCGGTCGCGCTGGACCGGCGGCGCAACCACACCATCGAGGTCCTGGTGGACCGCCTGCTCGTGAAGCCGGGGATCGCCAAGCGGCTCGAAGCCTCCATCGCCACCGCCACCCGGCTGGCGGACGGGCTGGTGGTAGTGGCCGTCGTGAACGGCGAGGAGCGGCTCTATTCCCAGAAACTGGCCTGCCCGGATTGCGGCGCCAGCGTCCCGGCGTTCGAGCCCAGATCGTTTTCCTTCAACAGCCCTTACGGCGCCTGCGAGACCTGTACCGGCCTGGGCAGCAAGTGGACTTTCGACCCAGGGAAGCTGGTCGCGGATTACTCCAAGCCGCTTCTGGACGGCGGGCTGGTTCCCGCGGCCTCGTCGCCCCACCTGGCGCGCGCGGTGGCGGAGGCGGCGCGGCGGCAGCGGATCGACCTCTCCCGGCCGTTCGAAGAACTGCCGCTCAAAGCGCAGGAGCTGGTGATGCTGGGCGGCAACGGCGCCCCGGGGATTCTCCGCATGATGGAAGAGAAGTTCGAGAGCGCCACCGACGCCTATCGGGACTGGCTCACCGACTACATGTCCCCCATCCAGTGCCCCGCCTGCAAGGGAAAGCGGCTCAAGCCCAGCAGCCTGGCGGTGCAGGTCAAGGGGCTGTCCATCGCCCAGTTCACGGCCCTGCCCTTGGCGCGGGCCCTGCCCACGGCGGCAAGTTGGGATTTCACCGCGCGCGAGACGCTGATCGCCGGCCGCATCGCCGGCGAGATTCGCGCCCGGCTCGAGTTTCTCTCCGCCGTGGGTCTGGACTACTTGAGCCTGGATCGCCCGGCGACCACCTTGTCGGGCGGGGAGGCGCAGCGGATCCGGCTGGCCACGCAGATCGGCTCCAAGCTGCGCGGCGTCCTCTACGTCCTCGACGAGCCTTCCATCGGCCTGCACCCGCGCGACAACCAGCGCCTGCTGGACACCCTCGTCCGGCTGCGCGACATGGGCAACACGGTGCTGGTGGTCGAGCACGACGCCGAGACTATCCTGCGCGCCGATTACGTGGTCGATCTCGGCCCCGGCGCGGGCCGCCTCGGGGGACGCCTGGTAGCCAGCGGAACGCCCGCCCAGATCGCCGCCAATCCCGCTTCGCTCACCGGACTGTACCTGTCGGGAGCGCGGGAAATCCCGCCGCCGCTGCGCCGCCGCGCCGGGAGCGGAAAGCAGCTCGTCATTCGCGGCGCCCGCGAGCACAACCTCAAGAACATCGACATCGCGTTCCCGCTGGGGACGCTCACGGCGATCACCGGCGTTTCGGGCAGCGGCAAATCGACGCTGGTCCACGATCTGGTCTATCGGGCGCTGATGCGCGCACTCCACCACTCGCGCGAGGAGCCCGGAGCGCACGGCGCCATCGAGGGCCTCGAGCATATCGACAAGGCGATCCAGATCGACCAGTCGCCCATCGGCCGCACGCCGCGCTCCAACCCCGCCACCTACACCGGCGTGTTCACGCCCATTCGGGATCTGTTCGCCATGCTGCCGGAATCGCGCCAGCGCGGCTACAAGCCCGGCCGCTTCAGTTTCAACGTGAAAGGCGGGCGTTGCGAGGCCTGCGAGGGCGACGGCCTGAAACGCATCGAGATGAACTTCCTGCCGGACGTCTACGTCACCTGCGACGTCTGCCGGGCGCGCCGCTACAATTACGAAACGCTGCAGGTAAAGTACAAAGGCCACTCGATCGCGGATATCCTGGAGGCGGCCGTCGAGGAAGCGGTGGTCGTGCTCGAGAATATCCCGCTGATTCAGTCCAAGCTGCGGACGCTGGTGGACGTGGGGCTGGGCTATATTCATCTGGGCCAGAGTTCCACCACGCTCTCCGGCGGCGAGGCGCAGCGCATCAAGCTGGCCCGCGAGCTGAGCAAGCGCCAGACCGGCCGAACGTTTTACATTCTCGACGAGCCGACCACCGGCCTGCATTTCGACGACATCAAACGGCTGCTGGACGTGCTGCAACGGCTGGTGGACCTGGGCAACACGGTGGTGGTCATCGAGCATCAGCTCGACGTGGTCAAGACCGCGGACTGGATCATCGACCTGGGGCCGGAGGGCGGCGAGGCCGGCGGGCACATCGTAGCCGCGGGCACGCCGGAACAACTGCTGCGCAGCCGCAAGAGTTACACTGGACAGGCGCTGGCCAAGGTCATGCGCCACAATGGAGGCCCTGCGTGAGCCGCTACCACAAGGAACCACTCGATTTCACCGCGCTCAAGACCATCCCCATCCGGGAGCGCGGCGGCAAGGTCCGCGTCGAGGACTTCGCCCGGGCGTATGAGAAAGGCGCCGGCCTGAGCGGCTGGCTGGACCGGCTGCCGCACATCCTGGCGGGCGATTCGTTCCGCGCGGTGGTCGAGGCGATAGCGGCGGCTCGGGCCAAGGGCAAGCCGATCCTGTGGGGCCTGGGCGGGCACGTCGTCAAGTGCGGGCTCGCGCCGGTGCTGATCGATTTGATGCGCCGCGGCTTCGCCACCGCATTCGCCATGAACGGCGCGACCGCCATTCACGATTTCGAGATCGCCATCGCCGGCGCGACCAGCGAGGACGTCGAGGCCGTGCTTCCCGACGGCCGCTTTGGAACCGCCGAGGAGACCGGGCGCGAGATGAACGAAGCGATCGCCGAGGGCGACCGCGACTCGCTGGGCATCGGCGAAGCGCTGGGGCGGCGGCTCGAAAGCATCGCCGATCCGCGCTTCGCCGCCTCCAGCCTGCTGGCCGCGGCCTACGGCGCTTCGGTTCCAGTTACCGTACACGTGGCCTTCGGCACGGATACGCCGCACACCCATCCGGCCGCCGATCCGGGGGCCATCGGCCGGGCAACGCATCGCGACTTCCGCCTCTTCTGCCGCCTGGTCTCCGAGTTGCACGAGGGCGGCGTCTATCTCAACCTGGGTTCCGCGGTGGTGCTGCCGGAGGTGTTCCTCAAAGCCGTTTCGGTGGTGCGCAATCTGGGTTGCCCGCACGAGAACTTCACCACCGTGAATCTGGATTTCCTCCAGCATTACCGCCCCCGGCTCAACGTGGTGGAGCGCCCGCACGCGGGCTCGGGGGGGCGCGGCGTCGCGCTCACCGGCCATCACGAATTGTTGCTCCCGCTGCTCGCGGCCGCGCTCATCGAGCGTGAATCGTGACCGATCCCCAGCCCCTCCAACCGCGGCCCGAACCGTACCCGTTCTGGGATTGGCTCGATGTAGCCGTGATGTTCGCCCTCGCGCTGCCGCTAATCGTGCTCATGCTGGTAGGGGGCGGAGGCGCGCACCAACCGCCGAAGCCCGTTTCGCGGCACGGCGCGGTAATCGCGATCGCTTTGACCTTTTCGTTCTACGGCGTGTGGTTCCTGGCGTTCCGCCTGCTGCTCCGGCTGCGCTACGACCGGCCCTTCTGGCGCTCGCTGGCCTGCGTTTGGCCTCCCCCCGGCTTTTGGTCCAGCGCCGCCTGGGGACTTCTGCTGGCCATGGCGTCGCTTATGCTGGGCGTGGCCCTGCGGATTCCGGAAACCAAGACGCCGCTCGAGGAGCTGCTGAAAGACCGCGCCTCGATCCTGCTGATCGGCGTTTTCGGAGTGACCATTGGCCCGCTGTGCGAGGAGCTGATCTTCCGTGGATTCCTGATGCCTCTGCTCGCGCGCTCCTTTGGCGCCCTGGCCGGAGTGCTGCTGGCCGCCGTCCCGTTCGCACTGTTGCACGGGCAGGAGTACGCCTGGGGCTGGCAACAACTGGTAATCATCTTCCTGGCGGGCGCGGCCTTCGGATGGATGCGCCACATCTCCGGCTCCACCGCCGCGGCCGCCGTCATGCACGGCGCGTACAACCTGGTGTTCTTCGTAATTCTGGCTGCATGGAAGCTGGGATTGGCGGGCTAGCGCGGTCCGCAAGCCGGCGGCGCGGTTGTCTGCGACACTGAAACATTGCCATGTTGGAAACGATTCAATGGACCGATGAGGGCGTGGTCATGATCGACCAGACCCGCCTGCCGCGCGAGGAAGTCTACGTCGCCTGCCGCGACTACCACGAGGTGGCCGAGGCCATTCGCTCGATGGTGATCCGCGGGGCGCCCGCCATCGGCGTCGCGGCAGCCATGGGCGTGGCCCTGGGCGCGTTGCGCGCGGAGAACCTCGAGGCGGAGTTCGAGACCATTTGCAGTACGCTCGCTCAAACGCGCCCCACCGCGGTCAACCTCTTCTGGGCCATCCAGCGGATGAGGCGGCTGTACCAATCGCTCGCCGGACGGCCCGTCGAGGAGATCCGCCGGCGGCTGGTGGAGGAAGCGATCGCGGTCCGGCGCGAGGATATCGTCATCAACCAGGCGCTGGGCCGCCACGGTGCGCCGCTGGTTCCCGACGGCAAAACCGTTCTCACCCACTGCAACGCCGGCGCGCTCGCCACCGCGGGCTACGGCACCGCGCTGGGCGTGATTCGCGCGGCCGTCGCCATGGGCAAACAGATCGACGTGTTCGCGGACGAGACCCGCCCCTTCCTGCAAGGCGCGCGGCTCACGGTTTGGGAACTGATGCACGACGGCATCCCCGCCACGCTCATCACCGATAACATGGCCGGGCATTTCCTGAAATCCGGCCGCATCGGCTGCGTGATCGTGGGAGCCGACCGGATCGCCGCCAACGGAGACGTCGCCAATAAGATCGGCACTTACTCGGTAGCCGTGCTGGCGCACGAGAACGACGTTCCATTCTATGTAGCCGCGCCGGTCTCGACGCTCGATCTCTCGCTCGACTCCGGCGACCGGATCCCCATCGAGGAGCGCCCCGCTCGGGAGGTGACGCACGTCTGCGGAGTCGCCGTGGCGCCGGAGGGCGCGGTGGCGGCTAACCCCGCCTTCGACGTCACGCCCCACCGTTACATCACGGCCATCATTACCGAGCGCGGCGTGGCTCGCCCGCCCTTCACCGAATCGCTGCGCCGGATTCAGGCGGATTCGAAGCCGGCGGAAGCGCCTTAAGAGGGCCGGCTCAAAGCGGCAGATTCCCGCTCCAACGCGGTTTTTACACGCCTCGGAAGCCGGGGCAAACGGAAAGAGTACCAGGTCGCCGTACTGGTACCCACCGGACGTTTTCAGCCCTTCGCCCTCTGCGTGGCGGGAGCTGCCCGCGGGTTCGGCAGGTTGCCGGATGGCTGGTCCCCGAGGGAGATCCGAAGCAGCCACCCCGTTTCGCGCAATGTCAACGCCAGAAACCGTTTACCTGCAACGGCGCGACCCAGGGCGGGCCTCGCCATACGTTCCGTGCTCCCGAAGGTCTGGGGGAGCGCGTGGCCATCCTGGGGGGTATCGGCCAGCGCATTGCGGGGACGTTACGGCCAAGTTACTGCCTGACTACTGGCTATAGTTAATACTCTGGAGTTGCAGAGTGATAATTACTTTCTTGCTAGTGCTAGGGGTTTCGTAACCCGTTGCAACGCGCAACGGCTTCCATCCAAACGTCTTGGGAGGTACGAAAACACCGCTCGGGCTGTAGTAAACGGAACCGTTTTCAGGTAAAATCGGGACCGAAGATACCCAAGAGTCTGTGTTGGGGAGGAGTCCAAATGACGAATTCGACGATCCCGGCCGAGGCGGTTGGTTCTCCGTCGCCCGTGACGGCCTCATTCCGTTGGGAGGTACCCAATAAGGCTATTAGCATTCAGATCAGCCTGGACCTGATCGACCGCCTCGAGCGCGAGGTGATCGACAGCTTCAAGGCCGTCACCAAGCGCGGCTCGGAGATTGGGGGCGTTCTGCTGGGGCGGATCGCCCGTGGGGACAAGCACACCGTGTTTGTCGAGAACTGCGAGCCCGTCACCTGCGATTACAGCCGCGGGCCTTTGTATCTTCTTTCGGATCCGGACAAGGATCAGCTCCGCCAAACCATGCAGCGGCTCAAGAGCGGCCCCTTGTCCGTCGTGGGCTTTTTCCGCAGCAACACGCGTAAGGATCTGGTCATAGACCAGGACGAGGACTTCGCGATCGGTCAGGAGTTCTTCCCCGACGCGAACCAGGTGTTCTTGCTGGTCAAGCCGTTTGCCATGAAGCCCAGCGCGGCCGGTTTCTTCCTCTGGGAAGAGGGGCATATCCAGGCCGAAAGCGCCCTTCAGTTCCCCTTCCGGCGCTCGGAGCTGATGAAGCTCTTTCCCGAGTCGATCGTGCAGCCTGGCGCTGAGAAGGCCTCCGCGGCGACCGCGCCGGCGACAGTGGCGCGAGAAGAGCGCGGTGGGCCGATGATCGTCCCCAAGCGCGAAGAGAGGCCGCCTTTGGCGCCGCCGCCCATGCTCCGTCAGGAGCCCGCCAAGCCCGGGCCGGTCGCGGTGCCTCCCAAGCGCGAAGAACCATCCGCGCCACCCCCGCCGCTGAGCTTCAAACGCGAGGAGCGCCCGGTGATCGTGACTCCTCCGCCGAAGCGCGAAGAGCCATCCGCGCCACCCCCGCCCCTGAGCTTCAAGCGAGAGGAGCGCCCGCCGGTGGCCCCGCCGCTCAAACCCGAGCAGCCGCCCGCCCCGGCGCCGCCGCTAAGTTTCAAGCGCGAGGAGCGCCCGCCGGTGGCCCCGCCCTTGCCCAAGCGCGACCAAGCCGCCTCGCCGGTGAGCTTTAAGCGCGAGGAACGCGCCGCCGCGCCACCCATGGCCCAGAAGCGCGAAGAGCGGCCGGCTCCCCCGCCCCTGAGCTTCCGGCGCGAGGAGCGTTCTACCGGTGCTGTCCCAGTGATGAAGCGTGAAGAACCGCCCCAACCGGCGGTGACTGCTAAGCGCGAGGAACCGGCCATTTCGCCAGTAGTTGCCAAGCGCGAGGAACCGGCGCCTCCGCCAATGATTGCCAAACGCGAGGAACCGGCCCCGCCGCCAGTGGTTGTCAAGCGCGAGGAACCGGCTCCGCCGCCGGCAATTCCCAAGCGCGAGGAGCCTGTCCAACCCCAGGTCGCCGCCAAGCGCGAGGAGCGCCCCGCGGTATTCCCCAAGCCGGAGGAGCGGCCTGTGCCCGCCCCCGCCGTCGCCGCGCCGGCGCCGCCGCCTGTCGCGCCCAAGCTGGAGGAGCCCCCCAAGCGCGAGGAGCGGCCGGCAGTTCAGCCCATCGCGGTCAAGCGGGAGGAGCCCGCTCCCGTTCCGCCCGCACAGAAGAAGGAGGAGCGCAAAGAGGAACGCGTGGCCGTGGCCCCCGCTCCCCCAAAGCCGGAACCGGTTCCGGTAGCGACTCCCGTGAGAGCGCCACTGCCGTTGGTGGCTGTGGCCGCCGCCGAACCCGCCAAGCGCGGAAAGCTCTGGATCGGGATTGGCGCCGTGGCTGCGGTGCTGATCGTCGGCGCCGGCTTGTACACAATGCGGTCCCGTTCCACGCTCACCGGAGTTGTGCCGGTCGATAGTTCGCTCGGCCTGAAGGTCGAGCGCAATGCCAGCGGGTTGGTGCTGAGCTGGAACCGGAACGCCGATATCGTCAAGACCGCGCAGAAAGCCACGCTAACCATCACCGATGGCGCCAGCACCGAAGATGACGACATCGACCTGGGCACTCTCCGCGCTGGCAGCATTCTGTATTCCCCGCTCACCAACGATGTGGGCTTCAAGCTCGAAGTCAGCGACCTGAAGACTCGTAAGAGCCTCAGCGAGTCCATTCGTGCGTTGAGCGGACACCTAAGCGCCGCGGTGCAGCCGCCGGTTCCCTTGCCCAAACCGGCCAACCCAGCTCCTCCGGCCGCCAACCCGATTGGAACCACGCCTGTGGCGCCACGCCCGGTCGCCCCTACGCCCGTGACCGTGACTCCTGCGGCGCCCAACACTCTGGCCGCCAGGCTGTCGGCGCCGCCACCGCCGGCGCAGGCCCCGACTCCGGTTCCCGCCGAACCGCCGCCCGTCACCGCTTCGCTCAACGCGACGTCTAACCCTCTCGCGACGCCGGCGCCGACCCCGCCGCCTGTGGTCGTGAAGGCCCCCGAACCGCAGGCTCCTCCCAGGGTCGTCCAACCGGCGCCCGCCCAGCCCCAGCCAGCACAGCCGAAGATTGACAGGGTTCCAAATCCCGGCGGCAACTTGGTTGAACCCAGACGAATCAATGCGATTGCACCCGTTTATCCCGTGATCGCTAAGCAGATGGGTATTGGCGGGACTGTCAAGGTGGAAGCCATCGTCGGCAAAGACGGCAAGGTCAAGGCCGCTAGGGCGGTCAGCGGTCCGCAGGTATTGAGAGCGGCGGCCGAGAACGCGGTGCGGCAGTCGAAGTACACCGCCGGCACACTGAATGGCGAGCCGGTGGAAGTCCCGGTGAGCGTCAACGTCGACTTCAATAAGCGCTAGGCCGGAGCCGCAAGGCACGGAGGTGTTAGAGTAGAGTAGTTCGCTCACCTCCGTGCCTCTTTCCGTCTTTGGACCGCTTCTGGCGACCTTGATCGGCGTTGCCGCCGGAGCGCTGGGCGTCTACGCGCGGATCGGGCCGGCGCGCAGGATCGTGCCCTTCAGCGGCGGCCTGCTGATGGGGATTTCCGTTTTCGGCGTGCTCCCCGAACTGGCCCAGATGCAAGGCTGGGCCGCCGGCGGCGCTTTTCTGGCGGCTGGCGCGGCGCTTCTCTGGGCCGTGAGCCGCTATGTGTATCCGGTTTGCCCATCCTGCTCCCACACGCACGAGCATGAGCGCTGTGCTACGCTGCTGCACGGATTCGCCTTCCCGCTGGTGGCCGCTGCCTCCCTGCATTGCCTCATGGACGGCTTGGGAATTGTCGCCTCGCAGCAAGGGAGTGCGCAGGGCCTGGCCGCCACCGTCGTGGCGGGCGTGACCCTGCACAAGATCCCGGAAGGTATCGCCTTGGGGATCATGCTGCGCGCCGCGGTCGCCTCGCGCTTCGCCGCGCTCGCCTGGTGCGCCGCAGCGGAGGGGACAACCATCCTGGGCGCCGTCCTGGAACTGGCGCTCTCCGATCGGCTGGGTCTGCACTGGGTCGTCTATCCGCTGGCGCTGGCGGGCGGGAGCTTCCTCTTTCTCGGGTTTCACGCGGTACATGGGGAGTGGCGGAGTGGTGCGCCCGCTATCGTGCCCGCACTCTCCGGCGCGGTGGGCGCCGCCGCCCTCCAGCAAGGTGCGCGGGTTTTGTTCCCCTAACAGGCTGCCGAAAAAGTCCCTGGGCAAGCTGAAGCTTACCCACGTGGGACATGCTTCAGCTTGTCCTCTTCGGGCCGCCGAAACGACCCTTCGGCAGCCTGCCAGGCGGCAGAGGGCCGGGATCTGCTATGTTGTTGGCGTGCGCATCGCACTGATTGCCGGAATCGCGGTGGTGGCGCTGATTGCGCTTTGGGTTCACGCTCCCATTCTTCAAACGCCTGGGTATCACAATTTCGCGGATCAGCGGACCGTTTGGGGCATGCACAATTTCTGGAACGTCGTATCCAATGTGCCGTTTCTCCTGGTTGCCCTGTGGGGAGTTCGAGCCCTGCGATCGGAGGCGGCCTTTCTGCAAACCTGGGAGCGCACGGCGTACTGCGTTTTGCTGAGCGGTGTGGCGCTGGTGGCCTTCGGATCGGCGTATTACCATCTGCGGCCCAATGACGGAACGCTCGTCTGGGACCGGCTCCCCATGACCGTCGTCTTTATGTCGCTGCTCGCGGCCACCATTGGCGAGCGAATCAGTCTGAACGGTGGACGGCTGCTGATCGTCCCATTGCTCGCTCTGGGCGTGGCCTCGGTAGTCTACTGGAGGTTTTCGGGCGACTTGCGGCTGTATGTCTTTGTCGAGTATTACCCCCTGCTGGCCTTGCCGCTCATGATCCTTCTGTTCCCGCCGCGTTACTCTGGCGGGGCGGGCCTGCTGGGGATGGCGGGGTTCTACGCGCTGGCCAAAGTCTTCGAGCTGCTCGATCGCCGGATCGTCGCGCTGGCGGCGACGGGGGGCCATCCCTGGAAGCACGCCCTCGCGGCGCTGGCCATGCTGTGCTACGTGAACATGGTGGCGCACCGCCGCCCGGCGCGATTGTGATATGTCTTAAGACAGAGGCCTGGGATGAAGCGATTCAACTGCGTGGAGGGCGCTCCCATCGTGCTGATCCGGCTGCTGGTGGGCGCGGTTTTCCTCTCGGAAGGCATACAGAAGTTCCTGTTCCCCGCCAGCCTGGGCGTGGGGCGCTTCGCGAAGATCGGCATCCCGTTCCCCAAACTCAGCGGGCCATTTGTAGGCGTGGTGGAGATCGTTTGCGGTGCGCTCATCGTCGCCGGCTGGAGGACCTGGCTGGCGGCGATGCCGCTGCTGGCCGTCATCTCGGTAGCCATCGCCACGACCAAGATCCCCATGCTGCGCCATGCCGGGTTCTGGGCCACCGCGCACGAGGCGCGAGCGGATTACTGCATGTTGCTGGGGCTGCTGTTCCTGCTGATGACCGAGCGCCGCCGGGGCGTCAGGGGAGCGAGTCCAGGCGGGTGACGTCCAGCGGGACGATGTCGCCTTCCACGCCGTCGATGAAGTGCGCGGTGTGACGGTAAGCCAGGGGGTCGCCGGTGACGTAGTGGGTCACGCGCCCGGCGCCGGCAGCCGCGGGCTCCCAGGCGGCGTTGACCACCTCGGCGGTCACCACCGCGCTGGAAACCAGGCAGATCGAGGGGCCAACCACGCCCTGGATCACCGGGCCAAGCACCGGGTAGTGGGTGCAGCCCAGAATTAGCGTGTCGATGTCGGGGCGGGCCCAGAGGTAGTGTTGAGCCAGCGCCTGGGCGTCGCTCGAGCCGGCCAGGCCCTCCTCAACCACGTGTACTAGCAGCGGGCAGGCCTGCGCCCACACCCACAAGCCCAGCGCCTCGAGTTTACGCTGGTAGACGCCGCTGGAGATAGTCCCCAGCGTGCCGATCACGCCCACCCGGCCGGTGCGCGTCTGGCGGCGGGCCGCCTCCACCCCCGGATCGATGACGCCCCACACCGGGACCGGCGTGCTGGTGGCCAGCTCCGGCAGCGCCGCCGCCGAGGCCGTGTTGCAAGCGATCACGATGCCGCCCACCTGCATGCGCAGGAGAAACGAGACGATCTGGTGGGCGAAGCCGCAGACCATCTCTTTGGGCTTGCGGCCGTAAGGGACGCGGGCCGTGTCGCTGAAGTAGAGGAAATCCTGGTTCGGCAGCCGGCTGCGCAGCTCCTTGAGAACCGTGAGGCCGCCCACGCCGGAATCGAAAACCCCGATCGGGCGGCTGCGAGTGGAGGGCTGGGTCACCCCTTTATGGTCGGTGGAGCGGAAAGAGTTTGCAAGTGCCGTGGCGGGGTAATTGGCCAGTAGCATTATCCTCGCGTGGTAAAATGCCGATAGTAGACGAGGTTGGCCAAACCGCATGTACAACGCGTTTTTCGGCTTAAAAGAGAGTCCTTTCAGCCTGACTCCCGATCCGGCTTTCCTGTACCGCAGCGCCCAGCATGAAGAGGCGCTGGCGAACTTGATCTATGGGGTTCAGAGCCGCAAGGGGTTCCTGGTGCTGACGGGTGAAGTGGGAACGGGAAAGACCACCATGCTGGAGTGCCTGCAGGATTATCTGGCGGCCCAGCGCGTCGATTACGCCTTCCTGTTCAACTCGCGGCTGACGGTCGAGCAGTTCTTCGAGATGATCTGCTACGACCTGGACCTGCGCTGCGCGAAAACCTCCAAGACGGAGGTGCTGATCGCGCTGAATCAGCGGCTGGTGCAGAACGCCAACGAGGGCCGCACTACGGCGCTGGTCCTGGACGAGGCGCATAACCTGGAATGGGACGTGCTCGAAGAGGTGCGCCTGCTGGGCAACCTGGATAGCCGGCGCGAGAAACTGCTGCAAATCGTGCTGGCGGGTCAGCCCGAGTTCGACCGCAAGCTGGACGCGCCAAGCCTGCGCCAGTTGAAACAGCGCATCGCGCTGCGCTGCACCCTGCAGCCGTTCCGGGAGGCCGAGACCGGCGAGTACATCGCCACGCGCCTCGCCAGGGCCGGGCTCCGGGAGCAGACCATCTTTTCGCCGGAGCTGATCGCCGAGATCCACTTGCGCTCGCAAGGGATTCCGCGATTGATTAACGCGATTTGCGATAACCTGCTGCTTACCGCGTTTGCCATGGAGAGCAAGCAGGCCGGGCTCGAGATGCTCGAAGAGGTCACCGGCGACTTGCGCCTGGAGTGGCCCGGACGGCGGATATCCAGGTCGCCCGAGCGCTACTCGAGCGAGCTGCGCGAACCCACCATGTGAACCGGCCCGCCTCCCGGAGGGCCTACAATGGACACTAGTACTATGTCGAATACCTCGGACTTCAATCGGCGGGATTTCATGCTCGGCGCGACGGCGTTGAGCGTGGCGGGGCGGGCGCTCGGCAAGGTGGCCAAGCCCTCTGGAGGCCGGAAGATCGGCCCCAACGACCGCATCCAGATCGGCGTGATCGGAGTGGGCGGGCGCGGAACGTTCGTCGGGCAGCGGTTCGCCAAAGTCGGCAAGGCGGACGGTTCCTGCCAGATTGTAGCGGTCTGCGACGTCTACCGGAAGCGCGTCGGCGTGAACCAGGCCTACTACGCGGAGAACTACGCGCCGGTGGCCGGCGTTCTGGACTACCGCGAAATTCTGAACCGCCCGGACATCGACGCCGTCATTGTCGCGACGCCCGACCACTGGCACGCCCCGGTCGCCCTGGCGGCCATGGACGCCGGTAAGGACGTGTACCTCGAGAAGCCCATGGTGCACTCCATCGAGCAGGCGCGCCAGATCGTCGCCGCGGTGAAGCGCACCCAGCGGGTGGTGCAGGTGGGTTCGCAAACCACTTCCGCCGAGCAGTGGTGGAAGGCCAAGCGGGCCATCGCCGACGGCGCCATCGGCGGCATGATTATGAGCCAGGGCTCCTACCATCGGAACTCCAAGGCCGGCGAGTGGAATTGGTATGTCGACCCCGACGCCGGGCCGGACAAGAAGGGCGACGATTACGTGGATTGGAATACCTGGCTGGGCCCGGCCCCCAAACGGGCCTGGGACCCCGACCGGTTCTTCCGCTTCCGCAAGTATTGGGACTACTCGGGCGGCATCGCGACCGACCTCTTCTTCCACGTGGCGGCGCCGCTGAACATCTGCTGGCCCCAGCCGCAGTTCCCGCACAAGGTGATGGCGGGCGGCGGCATCTACGTGTTCAAAGACGAGCGCGAGGTGCCGGACACCTTCCATTTGGTAGCGGAGTATTCGAAGGGGCACACGGTGGTGCTGACCTCCTCGATGGCCAACGGGCAGCACATCCCGGGCCTGATCCGCGGCCACCTGGGCACCATTATCATGGTGGACCACGGCATGTTCGAGGAGCCTACCGATCACATCACGCTGCGGCCGGAGCCGAAGGCCATCGACGAAGCCTACATCGCGAAGTTCGGCAAGGACGATTCCCAGATCCCCGTCGGGCAGGATGATTCGTTGGACAAGCACATCCGGAACTTCCTCCAATGCGTGCGCACGCGGGAGAAGCCTACCCTCGACGTGGAGACGGCGGCCTGCGCGCAGGTGCTGATCTCGATGGGGGTCGAGAGCTACCGCCAAGGCCGCGTCATGTTCTTCGACGAGAAGAGCTGGAAAGCCGGCCCCAAGCCGCCCCGGGCCTGAATTCCGGATCACTCCCAGCTCTGCACGCTAACCCAATTGCGGTCCTTGTCGACGGTCAACTTGGTTCCCACGGAATAGTTAATGGACCCCAGGGCGAGGGGAATCTTCAGAGTGACTCGCGTTCCCAGGCACTGGAGTTGGGGAACGAAGTTGCGGTAGTCGACCATGCCGGAGGTTCGCCACGATCCGTCGCTGCCAACACCGATGACGTCGATCGTGGTCTTGCACGTTGCGGCCCCCGGCGGATAGGTGGCCACGACTTGCGGGTAGGTGACGCTCTTCAGTTTCTTGGGAAAGCTCTGGTAGGTGATGGTGAGGCGCGTCCTGTCTCCAGTCAAGCTGCTGTCCGACTGGAACTCGAAGGTTGTTCCGACGAACCCGCCGTCCGAAGGATGGCGCACGAAGCCCAGGAAGCCCCAGGTGCTCTGGCCTGCCAGCGAGCCGCTCTCGCTTTGGGCGTGCGAGCCCTTATCGAAGCGCCAGCCCGCTTTCTTCATGGTCTTCTCGAAGTAGTTGTACGCCTCCGCCTTGCCGGCGGTGGCCTCGACAGTCGCCTTGCACTGCATCACGCCGGTCAACCCCGCTCCGCAGTCTTCGGCCGATACGACTGTTGCCCAGGCGGGCCACGCCAGCGCGTCGCCCAGTATCCGTGGGACCCGCGCCGATGGCGTTTCGACACGCGCCGGCGCCGCCTCGGCCGCTGCCGGTCGTGCGGGCCCAGCGGCGCTGGCGGTCGCGGCCCCGGCGGGAGTCAGAAGTCGGATCAGGTCGAAGTAGTTCTTCTCCCGGGCCAGCGATAGAGCCGTTTTTCCATCCTTGGTTTGAACGGTCGCGTCGGCGCCTTTGCTGAGAAGGAGCCTCGCATTCTCGGGCTGATCGTAGCCGATGGCGAACATGAGCGCGGTCCAGTTGTTGTCGGTCTTGGCATTCACATTGGCGCCCTTGAGGATCAGCCTGTGCGCATTCTCGGCCTGCCCGTTGCGCAGGGCCGTCAGTAACGGTTCCCAGTTCCCCAGGGTCTTGTAGTTGAACTCCACGCCCTTCTCGATGAGCAGCGTTGCGAGGTCCGTCTGCCCGTAGCGCAGGGCGAAGCTGAGCGGCGTCCATCCATCCTGGTTCCGATCCTCCAGGGAGGCGCCCTTATCGATGAGCAGGCGGGCGTTTTCGGCCTGATTGTAACGCAGGGCGAACATGAGCGGAGTCCATCCGTCCTTGTCTTTCGAGTTCACGTTCGCGCCCCTCTCGATAAGCCGCCGGGCCTGCGCCGGCGGGGCGAACTGCAGGGCCAGCATCAGGGGCGTCGTCCCAGCGGAGGTCGCGCCATCCACGCTGGCGGCCTTCTCGACGAGCAGCCCGGACAGCTCCCCCGGGCAGTAGCGTAATGCGTGATGGAGCGGCGACCAGCCCTGGCTGTTCCGGTCGTCCACCGCCGCGCCCTTCTCCATCAGCAGGCGCGCGGCCTCGGGACCGTTGTAACGCAAGGCGTACATCAAGGCGGTCCAGCCCTCGTTGTCTTTGGCCCGCAGCTCGACTTTCTTCTCGATGAGACGCTTGGCAACCTCCTTCTTCTCGTACCGCAGCGCCCACATGAGAGTTGTCCACTGGTGGCCGTCGATCGCCATGACGTCCGCCCCTTTGTCCAGGAGGACCTGCACAATCTCGCCGGAGCAGTTGGCGATCGCCAGCATCAATGCCGTGGTGCCCGCGTTGCTCCGCACATTGACCGCGGCGCCCTTGTCCAGCAGCGGGCGGGCGCTCTCGGCTTCGTAGCGCAAGGCCAGCATCAAGGGCGTCCAGCCGTCCGAAGTGGTCGGGGTGAGCGACGCGCCGCGCTGGATCAACGCGCTGGCGATGGCCGGGTGGCCATTTCGCAGGGCGCGCAGCAGGGGCGTCCAGTTCTCGGCATCGGGAGTGTCGACCTTGATTCCGGCTTCCAACAGCTCCTGCGCCGTCGCGAGATCGCCGTTCTGAGCCGCCTTGGCCAGCGACTTCTCTTCTTTGTATTTCGCGGTCGCGAGCTCATGATATTCGAGCGCAAACACGGTCACGTTTCCCCGATCCGCCTTGAACGACGGCGGGCTGTAGTCGACCAGAAGGCGCGTGAACTCCGGGTGACGATTGAGGACCTCCTGGTTGAAGGTAGTATCCAGGTGCAACTGGTACTCGTACGCCTGCACATCCTCGCCCAGCAACTCGATCCCGAGAACGCCCAAGTAAACGACTTCGTCGTTGCGGGTGCCGAACTGCGGCCCAATCCGGTAGGAACGGCCGTTACGAACGACCTCCTGGATCTGATAATTCCCCGGCGCTGCCTCCAGAATGAAACCTTCGTTGTCCCGGATGTCGACTGAGACTGTGGCGTTGGAACTGTCTTTCCGAACGAAGGTGAGTTGGATCGCATCCTTGGAGTCCAGCGGCTGGCCGCCCTTGCTGAAAACAACCTTACCCAAGAGCACTGCTTGATACTGTTCGTGGGAGAACTTCTTTTCGCCGAGCTTGGCGATCGCCGGCGGCGGCTGCTTGGTCTCCTCATCCGCGTGAGCCATACCGGGGATCCATAGGCCGGCCATGATAACTGCAGGTAGCGTTGTCCAGAAATTCATATTTCCGATCGTCCTTCTTCAACCGGGTTGAATCGTCCCGGCGACAATGTGCGGGTGGTCAGTGCCTCATAAAGTACTGCGCTGCGGAGCGGAGACATTACACTCGCGGGCCGCTGCCAGACGTTTCTCGTCCTAGCCGGGACTCCCGCTGTGGATCTCCAACTCCTGTCGAGTGTACACCATTGCGCCAACTCTTGATCCTCCTCAGCCAGGATGGCCGCCTGGCGGGTGGGCCCGTCCGTGACGATCCGCCGCGCCCGCGCCCTGCGAGGCGGGGGCGTTCTGTGATAATATCCCCCCGAGTACTGGAGGAATCATGAGAATCAGCGCGCTTGCCGCGGCATTCCTGTTGACCATCGGAATCGCCTCCGCCCAGCGGCACAAGATCGACATCGATGGCAACACGCCGGAGGGCAACCTGCTTCAGCAGATCGAGAACGAATCCGACGACGCCAAGAAGCTCTCCCTGCTCGAGCAGTTCGCCGCCCAATACCCCACGCACGCCGGTGCGGCCTCGGTCTACGAGCAACTGGTGGCCATCTACGCCAAGTCCAACCAGACCGGCAAGCTCCTGGATACGGGCGGAAAACTCCTGGCCCTCGACCCCGCCGACGTCGAGGACGCCCATCCCTGCCTCAAGGCCGCCCTGGAAGTCAAGCGCGATCCCGACCTGGTCCTCAAGTGGGCCGTCATCACCTCCGACGCCGCCCGCAAGGTCGCTCAATCCCCCAAGCCCGCCGACGAGGATCAGGTCGAGGACTGGACCAAGCGCGTGGATTTCGCCAAGCAGGTGGACATCTACACCGAGTACGCCATCTATGCCATGGTGCTCCAAACGCCCGACCCGAAGAAGAAGATCCTGCTCGGCGAGGCCCTCCAGCAGCGCAGTCCCCAGAGCCAGTATCTTCCCCAGGTCGCCCAGCAGCTCTTCAACGCCTACGCGCGGACCGGCGACAACGCCAAGGCCCTGGCGCTCGCCGAGAAGACGATCGAGACGGACCAGAGCAACGCCGAAATGCTGCTGCTCGTGGCCGACAGCTACAGCGCCAAGAAGCAGGCCGACAAGGTCGCCGACCTGACCGGCAAGGCCATTCAGCTCGCCGCGTCCAAGCCCAAGCCCGAGGGGGTCTCCGACGCCGATTGGGCCACCTGGCGGACCCAGGTTGCCGGCCGCGCCAATTACCTCATGGGTCTCACCTACGCCGCTCTCGATAAGTGGGCGCCGGCCGACCGCGCTCTCCGCGCCGCCCTGCCCGGCATCGGCTCCAGCGCCGATATGAAGGCCGAAGCCCTCTTCTATCTGGGACTGGCCAACTATAATCTCGCCGAGGCGGGCGATCTCGAGCGCGCCCGCGACGCCTTGCGCTTCTCCGACCAGTGCGCCGCCATTCCCGGCCCCTTCCAGGCTCGCGCGCGCGCCAACTCTAAGGCCATCCGCGGCCGCTACCACGTGCAGTGAACATTCTGGTCCCCAATCTCGGCTCCACTTCCTTGAAGTACCAGGTTCTGGAGATGCCCTCCGAGCGCGTGCTCGCCCGCGGCCGCTTCGAGCGCGTCGCTAATTACCGTGACGCCATCTCCCAGATCAACTCTGGCGAAGTCCCCATCCACGCGGTCGCTTTCAAGGCCGTACATGCGGGCAAGAATTACCGGGGAACGTTTCTGATCGATGCCGGCGTGCTGGCGGCGATGGAGGAGTTCCTCCCCGCCGCCCCGGCCCACAACGCCATCTATCTCACCGCCATCCAGGCCTTTCGCGAAGCGCTGCCCGGCGTTCCCCTGGTGGCCGCCTTCGAAACCGAGTTCCATGCCGGCATGCCCGAGCACGCCGCCCGCTATGGCGTGCCCGCCGAGTGGCGCGAGCAGTACGGCGTCCGCCGCTACGGTTTCCACGGCGCCTCGCACCAGTACATCGCCGAGCGCGTCGCCGCCTTCCTCGCCCGGCCCATCCAGGATCTCCGCACCGTGAGCTGCCATCTGGGCGGCAGTTCTTCGATCTGCGCCATTCAGGGTGGCTGCTCCATCGACACCAGCATGGGTTTCTCGCCCCAATCCGGCCTCGAGAACGCCACCCGCCACGGCGATCTGGACGTCTTCGCCGTCCTGTACATGATGGAACGCCGCGGCTGGGATGCCGCCGAAGCCGGCCGCCAGTTGACCCGCGAAGGCGGCCTGGCCGGCTTGTCGGGAATCCCCGGCGGCGACGTGCGCGACCTCGAGGCGGCCGCCGCCGCAGGCAACGCCGACGCCGCTCTGGCTCTGGGCGTCTTCGCCTACCAGGTCCGCAAAACCATCGGCGCCTACGCCGCCGCCATGGCCGGCCTGGACGCCGTGGCCTTCACCGGAGGCATCGGCGAGAACTCCGCCCGCCTCCGCTCCCTCTGCTGCGCCGGCCTCGATTTCCTCGGCCTTCGCCTCGACCCCGCCCTCAACGACTCCGGCGCCGGCGACCGCCTGCTTTCCCCACCCGATTCCCCCGTCGCCGTTCTGGCCCTGGCCACCAACGAAGAAATCGTCGTCGCCCGCCGCGCCTTCGCCATCCTCGCGGACAGGCCGTGAGCTGAAGGTCGCCCCTCACGCCGCCCAGTGCGGCCTGATCCGTTCGGCGATTTCGGGACCTCGCGCGTCCTGAGCCAGGTCCAGCTCGTAGTTTGCCTGTAGGTTCATCCAGAATTGGGGCGTGGTTCCGAAGTACCTCGCCAGACGCAGAGCGGTGTCCGCCGTGATGGCCCGCTTGCCGCGCGCGATGTCATTCACCCGGGTCACCGGCACCAGTAACTCCATGGCGAGCCGATTGGCAGTCAGGCCCAGCGGTTTCAGAAAGTCCTCCCGCAGTGTTTCCCCCGGATGGATCGGAGGCACGGTCTTAGTCGTTCTCGGCATCATCCCCGTTCCTTAATGGTAGTCCACGATCTCAACCTCAAAAGCATCAGGTTCAACCCAGCGGTCTCCGGCGACTCCACGACCGGCTGATTCCCATCCCATCAGCCGTATACTGGTCTCGATACTATGAAAATGCAATTGGACCCGCGGGAAACATCCCTGGCGGAGGTCTTCCGCCGGCTTCCGCCGGCTGCGGCTGCTGAGTTGTCGGCCGCGCTTTCACCGCAACAACGGATTGACTGGTCGGATTCCTGGACCGACGAAGACCTGCAGGATTTCAGGGCTGCTTTCGCGCGGCGGCTTGAAACGGAAGAGTTAGAGGACTCGCATCGAAGCCCGGCACAGAGCTCTAGCGTCTGTAGTTCCTGATCCACCAAGCTTCCAAGAACCGGATTTCGGGGCCGCGTCGCAGAAGTCCAACGAAGCGCGACATAAGCGCTCCCTGGCGCAGGAGTTCGTCGTGTGATCCCCGTCCGGGCTGCTGTATCATGGTCTTGGGGGTCAGGATGGAAACCAAAGATTTTGAACGATTTGTGGAAACCCAGCAAGGTGACGCCGGGATCGATTGGGCAGAGGTGCGAGACGAATGGCTTCGCGCCCTCGACTCTCTTCATGGCAAGATTCTGGATTTTCTTCAGGAGTACATCAAGGCACGCAAGATCAGTTACGGCTTCACTGAGATCGAATTGAACGAGCCCGACGTCGGCAGATACCTGGCCAAGCGGATGGATATCAAGATCGGAAGGCAGTCGGTATCCCTTGTGCCGCTCGGAACAATGCTGATCGGATGCAAGGGACGCGTGGACGCTCAGGGCCCAGCGGGTCGTGCGCAGATTCTCCTCGTGAATGAGAAGGTGAAGAGGGCAGCGGATCTCATCAAGGTTACGGTGGGCGTAGCGGGGAAGGTTCCTCCCTCACCTCCGGAACAGGAGCCGACCTCGTGGACTTGGAAGATCCTCACTACTACAGTTGAAAGAAGATTTGTGGATCTCGATAAGGACTCCTTTTTCGCACTCCTGATGGAAGTCGCGAATGCCTAGGTTCACGCTTCAGCCCGCCCTGGAATTGGACGAACTCGATTCATATCACCGGGACGTTGTGGCCTCGTTGTGCCTTTACTTCAGCCCGTCCAATCCGAGGTACGACGAGCGGTTTGCGGGAAGGCGGGAGGATGACGTTCGGCAGGAACGGGAATCACGTATCGAAGAGTCGGAGCTAAGGTCAGCGCTCGCCCTCTTGACCAGGCTGGAAGCCAGCTTCAAAGTCGATTTCGACTTTCGATGCAAGAAGAGGAAGAAGGACGCTCTGTCCCGCCACTTTCGCGAGGTTGAGAAAAAGCGCAAGGAACGCAAGGAACGGGCGCGTTTAGATGAGGATATTTTGGAAGGCTGGAAAATGCACCATCTAGAGTTGTCCGTAGAGATCGGTGAGCTGCGCGGCGCTTTCAGGTTCAGACACTGGCTCGCCCACGGAAGATATTGGGAGCCGAAGCTCGGTAGGAACTACGATTACGGCTCTATCCTCTCGATCGCAGAGGAAACTATCGCCAAGTTCCCATTCGAAGTTTGACCATCGACCCGAACCGGAGGACCCAAGGCGCCGCATCGACATTGCGCTGGGCGGAACCGATGCCGCGGAGCGAGCTTGGCAAACCTACCGGTGAGTGGAAGCTGCTCCGAAGCGTCCGAGGAAGTTTGGCGGGATCAGTCCCCGGCCAACCCCTCCCCGCCCCGGTCCCCCCCTACCCCACTTCCAAAGCCACCCACCCAGGCAAGGTCGCCGGCTGATTCTCCAGGAATACGATCCGCCGCGTCTTCGGAAATGGCAGCCCGGTCGCCAGCGCCCGGCTGTACAGCGGAACCTGCTGCAAAGCCTTGCGGTACGCCTCGTTGTCGGTCTCCAGCCAGCCGGTCTTGGCGAACAGGCCGCTGCCCCACCCCAGCGATAGCAGGCACGCGCCGCCGTTCCCCTGCACGTGCGCCAGCCAGGTTTCCAGATGCTCCACGCTCTGCTGCAACAGCGGCAGCCCCGCCCACACCGCGTACTGCTTCTGGATGGCCAGCATCCGCCCGGCGAAGCGATTGGCCGCGGCCAGGATGCGCGCCCCGGTAACCGGCTCTTTCCAATGCAGCGCCCGCGCGATTTCCGGCTGCGCCAGGAACGCATTCTCGCGCCACACACCCTCGAACACCGTGCCCGGCTCGGCCATCTCGGCGAACAGCGGCGTACTCTCGCCCACCTGTTTCGCGGCCACCGACCCGCGCGGCGCCTGCTTCCAACCCAGCTCGAAACGGCCCGGCCCGCGCGCCACCAGCGTCGAGACCCGCAGCAGGTACAGCTTCAGCGCGGCCACGGGAATCGGCTGGGAGTCCCCCACCGCGATGGCTCGCATGTAGTTGGTCGAACCCGGCCCCAGCGCCTGTTCTTCCGCCGCCTCGCCCGGCCTGTCCCAGTTCCGATCGTCCATCTGCGGCGGCTCGCCGTCGCCCCAGCACGCGAACAGAACGCCCGTGCGCAACGCGCCCTTGATCGCGCTGCCCGGCAGGTACGGCCCGTCCAGGCCGGAAAGAAACGTCGGAATGGACAGGCTCTCGCGCGGCGCTTTGTCCCAATACGCCGCCGCCGAAGGATGTTCGAACGGCACCCGCCGGTCGGCGAAATTCTGCGCGAACCCGCCCCAGCTCGCGAAATCCAGCTTGTCCGCCCGCTTGAGTTGCGTGAGGTAGCCTTCCAGGCGCGGCCCCTTGGATAGCAGCCGGAAGATGCGCCGCTGATCCAGCACGTTCACCTGGTCCTTCCAGACCATGTAGTCGATCGGCGAAAGCTTGTGGCCGTCGCCCACCAGCAGCGGAGTCAAACAGGTCAGGCGGTATCTCATGCGGCACCTGGCGCGCGCTCGGCCGGGCGCAGCGGAACCGGAATGGCCACCGCGAATCCGGCCCGGTACACCGGATGCGGGAAACCGTCTGGAGCGACGTTGGGCGCGGCGCCCTGCGGTGGCGCATCCGCCACCAGCACCGATCCTTCTTCCACCATGCGCAGCAGTTTCTTGGCTTCTCCCGAGCGCGCCGGGCTCTCGATGCGGCCCCCGCGCGTGGCCATTGAATAGCAGCCCCGCTGCCAATCCACCGTGTCGCCGCTGCCCGGGCTGAACATCGAAAGCAGCCAGTAGCCCATCTCCGCGGGGGCTTTCGGCGCGGCCTCCGCGCCCTCCGGCGTTTCCACCGGCAGTGCCGCAGGCTTGGCAGGCAGTATCGTCTCGGGCAATGCGCACTCGAAGAATTCCGGTTCCGCCGAGTGCCCCCAGCCCATCGACCGCCCGCCGCCCAGCCCGCTGTCCGCCAGCAGCCGCATCGCCGCGCGGACCGCCTCCTTCCAACGCGCCTCCGCTTCCTGATCCGCAAACGACGCGATGGCCCACATTCCGCCGCCCGGCGCGAACTCCAGGCAGGCCCTGTCGTGAGCCGCCACCGCCGCGCCGCTTTTCCGGTCCACGCCCGCGTAGGAGCGCACCACCGGACGGAACGGCCCGTCGTGGAACGGCGCATTGGCCGGCAGCAGGCATTCGCTCGCGCCGTCCAGCCGCCACGCGCTGTCCTTCAGCGGACGCTCGTTGGCCAGCGCCTCCACCACCGGCAGCGGCACGAACCGCGCATTCCCCCAGCGCACCTTCGCCGAGGGCGGTGGCGGCCAAAGGTTGCGCGGAGGCACCACGAAGTGCAGATCCTCCAGGAACGGGAAACACGAGCTGAACCGCACCGCCGCGCCTTGCGGATTCTGGGCCGTCGCCGCCAGCCATTCCTCCAGCCGCCCCAATCGCGCCAGCGCGTGCGTCACCGCCGAAAACAGCGAGTCGCTGTGATAGATGCGGTCCACGCGATTGCGGGCCCCCGAGTCCGGTCCCATGCGCCACGGTCCGGCCGGCCGAAAGCGAACCACCAAGGCTGGATTCATTCTCGCTACTCGGTAAGTTTCCCGCCCAACTCCGCGCCACACGCCAGCGATTGCAGCGCGTCCAGGTCCGCGCCGGAGAGCAGTTTCTGTTCCGCCGCGCCGCTCGCATAGAACCCGCAGCCGCGCCAATTCAGGCTCAGGTTCGCGAAGCGCACCCGTCCGCTCCCCCGCGAGCCGCCGCCGCCCAGTGCGTCGTCTTCCAGCAGCCGCAGCGCCTCGACGAAGCGGGCGACTAGCGCCTTGTCCTCCTCGCACAGCACATCCAGCACGAAGCGCACCTTGAACCGCGCCCCGGCCGGAACCCGCTCCAGCGTCCGCGGATTGGCCTGCGAAGTGATCCGGTCGATGGCGTTCTCGCTCTTCACTTCGGTCAGCTCGTCGTCCAGGTTCTCTCTCATCTGGGGCGTGATGCTGTCCGTTTCCAGCGGCGCGTCGTACACCGTCAGCCGCGCCGGGCTCGAGACAGTGGTATCGAATGATTCGCCCGTCACCCGTTCCATGCGCCCCGGATTGCGCCCGAACAGCAGGCAGACCTCGTCGCCCGGCCGGTCGCTCTGGTGGATGCGGACTTCTTGTCCCTTGCGCTTCGACAGGTACACCAGCTCGCTCGGCGCCGCCAGGCCCGACGATTGCTCCAGCAGCGCCCGCAGTTTCCCGCGCAGCGAGCTGCCCGGGATGTAGGGCCGCCCGAAGGCGTCCTTCACCACCGGATTGTCCGCGCCTCCGATCTCCAGCGAGCCTTTGCCCGCCCCGATGTGCAGGCCCGTCTCGCAGCGCAGTTCTCCCTCCAGTATCAGCTTGCCAATCAGTCTCAATTCCGTTTCGGCTGTGTGGGCGCTCATGCTTCCTCGCTATTCGTTGTAGGCCACGATGGCCTCGAAAAGATCCCGGAACCGCTCGTATCCGCGCGCGTCGTTCTTCCGCGTCACCGCCAGCAGCAGCTTTTCCAGCATGTCCAGGCTGCGCAGCGAGTGCCGCGCGATGGTATACGCCAGCCGCGCCCGCAGCATCACGAACTGCTGTTGCCGCTCGTTTTCCGGAGCGCGGCAAGCCCGCCGCACCGCGTTGTACAGCCGCCGCAACTGGCTCTTGGTGCCCGAATCCATGTCGCGCATCCGGCTCACCACGCCGTGCGCCTGGTTGTCCAGGTACAGCGGGTCGCTGATCAACTTCTCCAGATCGATCTCCGGCGGGCCTTCGCTACGGCCCCGGTCGCCGCCGCGGTCGCCCCGGCGGTCGTCGCGTCGATCCTCTCCGCGCCCGCCGAACTCCCGCGCGCCGCCTTCCCTGGGTGGCCGCCCTTCCCTCGGTGGCCGCCGCTCGCGGTCTTTCGTCTCCTGCTGTGCTTCCGCCATACTGTTACACCTCAGTCGTCAGTCTCGCCCACTCCAGCGCCACCAGCCCCGCCGGACGCAGCTTCACCTGCGCGGCGCCTCTGCCCATCATCTCATTCGCCAGGTGCGCGCGCAGCTTCTGCACCTCGCGATCCTTGGCCCCCACCAGCACCCGGTTCAGCCGCCGCTGGAATCGCCACGGCCGGTCGAAGCGCTGCTCGGTCCCGTGCGACCACGTCTGGCCGCCCTTCCGATAGAAACCGCTCAGCTCGCTCAGCAACTGGCTCGTAGGCCCAAAATCCGCCACCATCCGCGCCAGCGTTTCCTTGAGCTCCGCGGCGTCGGCGAGGTATCTCCACTCCAGGACCCGGCCCAGCACCGAAATGCAGTCCTTGTCCAGGTCCTTGGCCCGCTCCAGCCGCGTCCCCGCGTCCTCGTACACCCAGGCCAGCGTCGCGCTCGCTTCCGCCGCCAGCGCCACCGCCATCGAAATCGTCTTGCCTTCCGGCCCCGGCAGCTCCTTCAGATTCTCTTCCGTGAACCGGTGGAACAGCCGCTGCATCTCCCGCGCCAGCGGGATCAACGCGTCCCACGCGCCGCACACCGCGAAGTCGTCGCCGCCCGAATAGAGGATGGTCACCTTGCGCCAGAACTCCGGCTGCGAGCACAGCACTTCCAGTTCTCCCGCGAAGAACTGCTTGTAGAGAACCGACACCCGAACGTGCTCCTCGATGGTCTCGGCGCGCCGCAGCCGTATGCGGAAACTGTCCACGTCGCCCCGCAGCACTCCCCACGCCTTCCGGCCTTCCGACCGCCGGCCCATCGCCGCCAGTTTCGCCGGCGCCGCTCCGTCCTCCGAGGGCGCTGCGTGCCGCGCCAACGGCAGATCGTCCCGCAGGCTCCAGGTGTGTTTGCCCGTGCCCAGCACGATCCGCGCCGGCGATTCCGGGTTCCAGCCCACGCTCTCCGCCTGCCACAGCCCCGCGGCCAGTTCGCGGAAGTACTCGCTCCCATCGGCCTGCCTCGGCGCAATGTGCGGCTGGAAAGCCTCCCTTGGCCAGCCCGCCGCCTCCGCTCCCACCTTTCGCTTCAGGGCTTCCGTCAGGCGTTTCCTCACCACGCTCCACTCCCCGAGGTTTTCCGTCACCGCCCAGACCAGCTTCAGCCGCCCTCCGCCGATCTCTTCCATCTCGCGCCCGGCCGCCGCCAGAAACTCCTCCGCCGGCGCCTTGGCCTCCCCTGGCAGCACCAGCAGGAATTGCCCGCCCCCGCTCGATCCCAGCAGAATCCGCGCCAGCCCAAACTCCGCCAGCAGCGCCCGCGGCAGCACCTCGCCCAGCAGGGTGATCCACTGCGCCCGCCCCACCAGTACGCGCGCCTCCTCGGCCGTCAACACGAACTCCTCTATACCAAGCAGTTTCCCGGACAGGAGGATCTGAACAGACATGCGGTCAAAGACACCCTTCGGAAGGGCTTAGTCTACCACAAACCGAGGGACCGGCTCCATGTCACCGCCACCGGAACAGCTTCAGCGCGGTGAAGAAGCTGACCGCGATCCAAGCCGCCAGGATCGCCATTTCCCCGCCGTACTGGCTCACTCCGGCGCCTTCCAGCATGTTCGCCCGCAGCGCGTTGATGGCCGCCGTCAGCGGCAGCGCCTGTATGAATGGTTGCAGCGCCGCCGGAAACCGGTCGGCCGAGAAGAACACGCCCGAGAAAACCCACATGGGCATCATGATGAAGTTCATCAGCCCCGAGACGGCCTCAATCGTCTGCGCCCGGCTCGCCACCAGCAGCCCCAGCGCGCTGAAGGCCAGCGCGGTCGCCACGCACACCAGCGCCAGTTGCCACAGCGGCCCCCGCAGCGGCACGCCGAAAACCAGCGTCCCGAAACCCACCAGCGCCCCCACCTCGGCAATCAGCAGCGTCAGCCGCGCCAGCAAAAACGACAGCAGGTATTCCGCTCTCGACATCGGCGAAGCCACCAGCCGCTTCAGCAGCTTCTGCTTGCGCGCGTACACAATGGCGAACCCCAGGCTCCACATTCCGCTGCCCATCAGGTTCATGCCCAGCAATCCGGGCAGCAGGAAGTCGATGTAGCGCGCCCCCGGCTCGCGCACCAGGTCGTCGGATTCCGCCACTCCCACCCGTACACCCGCCGCCCGCTGGATCGCCTGCTCCGCCAGCAATCTCGCCGTCCGCCCGTCCGGGTTGGTGTCGTCGTAGCGATAGACCACGCCCCCCTCCGGCCTAGCCAGCGCCAACAGCACGATGGCTCCCGTGCGCAGCGCCCGCTCCCCCTCCGCGCGGTGCAGCAGCTTGACGTTGAGCGATTTCGACTGGCCCAGCGTGCCCGCCAACCGAGGCTCGGCCGCGCCGATCTTCAGCACTTCCGGCGCGCGATTGCGAAACGCGATCCCCAACCCGGCCGCCAGCAGGACCGGGAACACGAACGTCCAGAACACCGCTTCCCGCTCCCGCCAGAACTCGCGGAACCGCACCAGCGTGAGTTGCACGAGCGAGCTCTCGGCCCATCTAGTCTCCATCGCGCAGATGCCTCCCGGTCAGCGACACGAACACATCCTCCAGCGTCGCCGAATGCGTCCGCAATTCGGTCAGCCCCACTCCCCGCTTCGCGAGTTCGTCGAGCAGCGCCGGCACCGCTACGTGGAGCTGGGCCACCTGCAAGCGGATGAACCCATCTTCCGATCGCACCGTCCGGACCCCGGCCAGCCCTTCCAGCGCCCCCGCCTCCAAGCCGCCCCCTTCCGTTGCGAATTCCACCACGTGATCCGCGCCCAGCGCCGCCACCAGTTCCCGCGGCGACCCCAGCGCGATCGCCTTGCCGTGGTCCATGATCGCCACCCGGTCGCACAGCCGCTCCGCCTCTTCCATATAGTGCGTGGTCAGAATGATGGTCCGGCCGGCGGTTTTGAAATGCTCGATCAAATCCCAGAGCTGCCGCCGCGCCTGCGGATCGAGGCCGGTGGTCGGCTCGTCCAGGAACAGCAGATCGGGCTCCCCCACCAACGCGCAGGCCATCGCCAGCCGCTGTTTCTGGCCGCCCGAGAGCTGGCCCACCCGCGCCCGCCGCTTCTCCTCGAGCTGCACCATCCCAATCACCTGGGCCACCGCCGGGCCGCGCCGGTAGAAACTGCGGAACAGCCGGAGCGTCTCCTCGACCGTCAGCTTCTCGGCGAGCTGCGTCTCCTGCAACTGCACTCCCAGCCGTTGCCGCAACTCCGCCGCATCCGCCGCCCAGCGCAACCCCAGCACTTCCACCGTCCCCGCGTCCGGCTCCAGCAGCCCCTCGCAGATCTCTATGCTGGTGGTCTTCCCCGCCCCATTCGGTCCCAGCAATCCGAAGCATTCGCCCGCGCGCACTTCCAGATCGATCCCGTCCACCGCCACCACGTCCCCATAAGCCTTTCGCAGTCCGCGCACCGCCAGCGAGACGTCCATCCCCTTCAGTATTTCAATCCCTCCCGGACCCGCGCAACCGCCTCGTACAGCGCTACGGTCTGCTCGAACATCCGCTCGAAACCGAAGCGCTCCTCATAGGTCAGCCGCGCGGCGTGGCCCATCCGTTTCCGCTCCGCGGCATCCCCGATCAGCTTCCCCAGCGCGCCCGTGAGCGCCTCCGCGTTTCCCGCCGGAACCAGCAGCCCGGTCACTCCATCTGCGACCGCTTCGCTCACGCCGCCCGCGTTCGAGGCCACCACCGCGAGGCCGGCCCGCATGGCCTCCAGAATGCTCCTCGGAAATCCCTCGCTCCGTGTCGCCAGCACGAAGATCTGCGCCCGCGCGAGCGCGACCGCCGGCTCCGCCTGGTATCCCAGCAGATGAACGCGCTCCGCGATGCCGCGCCGGCGCGCCACTTCGCGCACTTCCCGTTCCAACGGCCCGTCGCCAATCAGCTCTAGTTCCCATTCGAGCGAACGCAGCGCCGCCAGGGCGTCCAGCAGCGTGCGATGATCTTTAGGCGCCTCCAGCCGCGCCACCGATATCAGCCGCACGGGATTCGCCCCCGGCTCGGCGCGCCACGCCTCCGGAATGTCCCGCACGCCGTTGTGAATTACGTGCAGCTTCTTCACTCCCGCGATTCCAGCCCGCAGCGCCAGCTCCCGCTCGTATTCGGAAACGCATACAATCCCGCTCGCCCAGCCCGCCGCAACCCTCTCCGCCCATCGGAAAACCAGCCCCTGCGCCGGGCCGAGCCGATCGCCAATCGCCCAACCGTGCGGAGTGTACAGCACCGGCCATCCGCGCCGCGCACAAACGGCCCGCCCGATCCAACCGGCTTTGGCCGTGTGCGTCGAAACCAGCTCCGGCCGGAATTCGTCCAGCGCGCGCCCCAGTTCCTCGAGCGCCCGCATGTCCCGCAGCGGATGCACCGGGCGCCGCAAGAAGCGCAACGAGTGGAACGGAACGCCCGCGGCCTCTAGCTGTGCGGTGACCGGCCCCTCGCCTCCCACAAACACCTTCGCTTCGTGGCCGCGTTCGATCATGGCCCGCGCCAGGTCCCGCACGTGTATGCTCGCGCCCCCCACCGCGTCGGCCCGTGTGATCACATAGGCGATTCTCACCGGGAGACCATGACCAGATACGCCAGCTTGCGGAACAGGGCCGCGGCAACCGCCGGGACCAGTGGCAGATCCAGCAACCGCGCGAACGGGGCTAATCGTCTGTCGTCGCGCAGCCGAAACCGTATGTAATCCGGCTCCCGGAACTCCGTGTGGAAGCGCCGGTCGAACGCCGCGAAGATCTCGCGCCGGCTGCGATACCGCGTGTACGCGTCGATCCATGCGAGTTTGTCGATCGCCCATTGGCGGCAGCTCGGCGCTTGCTCTTTCCACTTGCCCAGGCCCAGCCGCCGCAGGCCCCAGGTATAAGCGAACCTCAGCCGCGAGCCTTTGCGGAACCAGTGCGCGAACGGAATCCCGATGTGCCCTTCGCGAATCGCGTCGCGCGACGGAAACAGGCTCAGCAACGTCCCGCCGGGCTTCAGAACTCGGCGGATTTCGCCCAGCACCGCATCCAGGTCTTCGACATGTTCCATTACCTGGTTATTGGTGACCAGATCGAAGCTCGCATCCTCGAACGGCAGCCGCCCATTTCGAATCTCGACGATCGCCTCGCCCAGCAATCCCGTCTGTTCCGCCTCTTTGCGAGTCTCCGAACCGCCGTAGTAGATCTCCGCGCCGAAGATTTCCAATCCAGCCGCGCGCCCGGCGGCGACCACCCCGCCCGCCCCACATCCATAATCCAGGATCTTCGCCCCAGCGCGACCACGCGCAAACCGCTCCACGAAATCCAGCACCCATCGGTTGGTGACATCCATAAATCAATGGCGTGCGCCGGCCAGCTCTTCGTACAACTGTTCCCAGCGCGCCACCACCCGCGCCAGTTCGAAGCGCTCGACCACATGCTCGCGCGCCGCTTGTCCCATTTGCTTGCGCGCCTGCGGCGTCAGCGCTTGCAGGCGCGTCATGCCCTCTCCAAACGCCCCGGCGTCGCCCGGGGGAACCAGGTAGCCGGTCTTTCCGTCCACTACGATCTCGCCCACTCCACCCACTCCCGTCGCTACGCACGGCGCGCCGCTCGCCGCGGCCTCCAGCAACGCCATGGGCAGCCCCTCGACGGTCGATGACAGCAGATAGCCATTGCAGGCATTCATCAGTTTCGGCACATCGGTGCGCAGCCCCAGGAAGCGCACGTTGGCCTTCAGTTCGGTGGCCAGCGCGCGCAGTGCGGCCTCTTCCGGTCCTTCGCCCGCGATCAGCAGCCGGCCCTGGCCCTGTGCGGCAAAGGCCCGCAGCATGGTCGGATAATCTTTCTTCCACAGCAGGCGCCCCGCCGCCAGCCACACGAATTCATGGCCCGCCTTGAAATCGCGTCGGGTATCTTCCCGCGCCTCCGCGTCCGGCTGTATGCGCACCGTATCCACACCGTTCGGAATCACCCGCATCTTACTCGGTGGCGCGATCCGATTCTCGGCCAACCGCGCGGCGACCGCGTCGCACACCGCCACCGTCGCGTCCGAAAGGCGGTCGGTCCTTCGCAGCCACCTCTCCCGCCCGCGCGCCTCTCCGCTCTCCCGGCTGCTCTCCACCAGGCTGTGCGCCGTCGAGATCGCTACCGGAACCGGCGCGATCAGGCGAGCCATCCGTCCCAGCAGGTTCGCGTGGAACATGTGGCAGTGCAGAACCTGCGGCCGCAGTTTCCGCAGCAGCGACGCTAGGCGTAGGAACCCCGCTGGGCTGGCTGAGCCCGGCTCCATCCTCAGCGAATACACGGGGACGCCCGCAGCCGCCAATTCCTCCTGGAATGCGCTCGGCTCGATCATCGAGACCACGCTCGCCTCCCACCCGCGCCCACGCAACCCGGCGGCCAGCAGCGCCACCTGCGTCTCCGCGCCGCCACGGGCCAAATTCGTCGAAAGCAGCACTATCTTCTTGTTCATCGCCTTACCATCTCCTCGAAGAGCGCGGCGTAGGACTCTACCATCGCGCTCGCCTCAAATCGCTTCGCGCGTTCCCGCGCCGCCTCGCCCATCTCCAGCCGCCGTACCTGGTTCCCCGCCAGAGCCTCCAGCGCGCTTTTCAGCGCCCGCAAATCGCCGCGCGGCGCCAGGATTCCCGTCACGCCGTCCTCCACCAGCTCCGGCACGCCCCCCACCGCGGTCGCCACCACCGGCAGCCCGGCCGCCATCGCCTCCATCACCGCCAGCGGACAGCCTTCCCAATCCGAGGCCAGCGCGAAAATGTCGCACGCCGAGAGCAGCTCCGCCACATCCGTCCGCACTCCCAGGAACCGAACCCGCTCCACCGCTCCGAGTTGCTCCGCCCTCTGCCGGGCCGCCTCCACCAGGCTGCCCTCGCCCGCCATCACGAGCCGCCCCACCGGCACTCGCGCGAAGGCTTCGATCAGTCCGAGCGGGTTCTTCTGCGGCTCGAGCCGCCCCACCGACGCAATCAGCACTTCGTCCGCGCCGAAGCCCTCGGCGCTTCGCCAATTCTCTCGCGCCTCCGTCCGGTAGAAGGCCACCGTGTCCACGCCGTTCGGAATCGTCCGCGCGGGATCGCGGCCGTACACCGTGCGGAAGGAGCGGGCCACTTCCTCCCCAATCGCCACCGCCATCACCCCGCGCCGCCACGCCCAGCCCTGTATCGCCCGGCCCAGCCGATCCGCTTCCCTTTCCGCCATATTGTGAACCGTGTGGACCATCGCTCGCGGCCTCGCCATCCACGCTGCTGGCAGCGTGTAGCGCAGCACATAGGAATGCGTGTGCACCACCTCCGGCCGGAATTCGCGCATCACCGCCGCCAGCCTTGGAACCATCCGCACGTCCAGCCCGCGCCGCTTTCCCAGATACCACACTGGCACGTCCAATTCCAGCCCCTGCGTGAACCGCCCGTAGAGCGAGGCCACCCCCAACTCGAACCGGCCCCGGTCCAGCCGCCCGGCCAGCGCCGCCACCACGTTCTCCGCCCCCGCCCGCTTCAGCGTCGGAACCACTTCCAGCACGCGAATGCTCATGCGCGCCCCTCCGGCTCCCGGAAGCTCGGCGCCCACTGCGCCGTAATCAGGGCCAGCATCAGCCAGCCGGGTTTCCGCTGTTCCCAGCTCAGCGTCGAGACGCCGATGGCCCACGCCGCGAGCATCGCCGTCCATAGCGCCCGCTCCGCCGGCGGCATCATCCAAACAAACAGCGCCATCGCGCCCGCCAGCGCCACGAACAGCCCGAAACCCACCGCCCCGCATTCCACCAGAATCGAGAGGAACGTGTCATGAGCCACGTATTCGTGCCCCGCCAGCGCCGGCCTGCCCAGCCACGGCCCCACCGCCTCCGCATACGCGCCCGCGCCCACCCCCAGCGCCGCATGGCTCTCCAGCGCTCGCAAACCCGCCTTCCAGATTCGCGTCCGGTTGTGCAGCGTGCCCGCATCGCCCAAACTCGCGAGGCGCGCCCGGCTGACCGCCGGAGCCAGCCACAGAGCGCCCCCTAGCAGGAGCCCTAACAGCGCCACGCTTGAAATCCTCTGCCAGCGGTCGGACTCCCGCCACGTGAGCGGCACAAACACGAACCCGGCCGCCGCGGCAACCAGCGCCGTGCGCGACGCCGTCAATAGAATGGCCGCGATCGCCGCCAGCGCCGCCGCACGGTACATCCACGCCTTGGCGCCTCGCGCGCGCCCGCTCAGGTACAGCGCCATCGGAATCGAAAGCGCCACCGTCAGCGCCAGATCGTTCGGGTCGAAGCCCGCCGCCGCGTATCGCCGGTAATTCGTCTGCTGGTTCTCCGCGAACCGCTCGAGCGTCGCGACCGAGGCCACCGCCGCGCCCCACACGTAGGCTTCCATCAGTTGCACCGGCCGGCCCGCGTCCCGGCATTGGTCCCAAATCAGCCAGGCCATGGCCAGCAGTTGCGCATACGTCCAGGCCCGCGCCGCCGTGGCGCTCGGCGCCAGACTCCAGAAATACGTCGCCGCCGCCCACATCGCAAACGCCGCCGCCAGCGCCAGAACCAGGTTCGGACCACGCACCGATTTCCGCCGGATGGCCACCCCAACGCCCGCCGCCAGCGCCAATCCTCCCAACAGCCGCGCAGCCGTGCCGACGCCCGGCACAATCAGGCTTTTCTCCCAGGGAAGCGAGAACACGAACAGCCACAACAGCAGCCCGGCCGCCCGTTGAACGCTCATGCGCGCCTCATCGCCCGGTTCAGAATCGGCAGCGCCCCGGCGATCTGTACGCAGGCCGCAACCGCGATGGCCACCGCCGCTCCGCCCAACCCCATCGCCGGAACCAGCCGCCAGCTCGCCAGCGCCACGGCGCCCGTTACCGCCACCAGCAGCGGCATCTGCGGCCCAAACGAGCGCGCGCTCGTGAGCACGTATCCCAGCATGATCGCGACATAGCGCGGAACGCCGGCCGCCATCACGGCCACCAACAAGCCGCCGTACGCGGCATACTCGGGCCGGTAGGCGATGCCAAGTGCCCACCTGCCCGCCACCGACGCCCCAACCACGCCCGCCACTCCCAGCGCCAAGCTCAGCGCGCACAATTTCAGCGCCAGCTCGCGAAACCGTTTCAGGTCTCCGGAGCTATAACAAATCGCCAGGCGCGGCATCGCCGCTTGCCCCAGCGCCCCCACCACCGCCCCGCCCGCCGCCATGAACGACGCCACCGCCGCAAACGCGCCCAATTCCCGCGTCCCCAGGTAGCGCTCGATCGCATAGCGCGGCACGTTGACCGTCAAGGAGGCCAGCATCAGCACCACCCCCAGCGGCAACGCGCTGCGCAGGATCGCCAGCCGCCCCGGCGGACACGCGACGCCCACGCGCTCCCCGGCCATTCCCCGCGGCCGGTCGTAGGCCATCAGAACCGCCACCCGCGCCAGAGCCAGCCCCGCCAGCGCCGCCGTGAGATTGTGCGTCAGCCACAACGCCGCGCCAACCACGGCCACCGCCAGCGCCCCCCGCGCCATCGTCGACCGCGCGATCTGGTCCATGCGCTCGCGCCGTTGCATCAGCCCGTAGTAGGTGTCGCTCACGTTCTCGACGCCCAGACAAACGCCCATCAGCGCGATGGCCGCCGGCCCCGAGCTTCCCGGCAGGAACGCCAGGCCAACGGTCGCAAGCATCGCCGCCGCCGCGGTCCACAGCCGCACGGCCAGGTAATCGCGGAACGCATGCCGCCGCTCGACGTCCGTGGCCAGCACGGCCCGCAGGTTCAGATGCGAAAGCATCGCTACCGGCGTCGCCACCGCCAGCGCCAGCGCATACTGCCCCAGCATCTCCCCGTTGCCCAGCTTGGCGATCAGGCTCAGCATCGCCCACTGGCTGGCCCCGTACACCACATTCCCCGCCACCGTCCACGCAAATCCGGCGCGCAACCGAAGCGGCGGCATCTCGCCAGCCGCCATTATGATCGGGTCCGGTTCACTCACTGCTTCTCATTCTACTGAGCCGCGCCCCCCAGCGACCCCGCCTGTCGTACCCTGGGAGTTGGCGCATGGAACCTGACAACCCGGTTTGGTCTCCCACCTCCTGGCAGGCCAAGCCCGCCGCCCAGCAGCCCGTCTACCCGCGCGCGGCCGACGTCGACCGCGTGGTCGCGGAGATCTCCAAGCTCCCGCCGCTAGTCACCTCCTGGGAGATCGGCGCCCTCAAGGCCCAGTTGGCCGAAGCCGCACGCGGCGAGCGTTTCCTGCTCCAAGGCGGCGACTGCGCCGAGAGTTTCGACCACTGCGATTCCTCCACCATCGCCAACAAGCTCAAAGTCCTGCTCCAAATCAGCCTGGTGCTCACCCACGGCAGCCGCAAGCGCCTGATCCGCGTCGGGCGCATCGCCGGCCAGTACGCCAAGCCCCGCTCCGACGATTTCGAGACCCGCGACGGCGTCACCCTCCCCAGCTACCGCGGCGACCTCATCAACCGTCCCGATTTCACCGAATCGGCCCGCACTCCCGATCCCGAGCTGATGCTGCGCGGCTACGAACGCGCCGCCCTCACCCTCAACTTCATCCGCTCGCTGGTCAGCCGCGGCTTCGTCGATCCGCACCGCCTCGATTACTGGGACCTGGACTGGGTGAAGCAATCCCCCATGGCCGAGGAGTACCGCCGCATGGCCCGCTCGATCGGCGAATCCCTGCAATTCATGGAGAACATCCTCGGCGTCCACCCCGGCGAGTTGCACTGGATCGATTACTTCACCAGCCACGAGGGTTTGCACCTGCCCTACGAACAGGCGCAGACCCGCCGCGTCCCGCGCCAGGAGGGCTGGTTCGACCTGTCCACCCATTTCCCCTGGATCGGCATGCGCACCGCCGATCCCGCCGGCGCCCACGTCGAGTACTTCCGCGGCATCCGCAATCCCATCGGCGTCAAAATCGGCCCCGCCATGACGCCCGCCGTTCTGCGAAAGCTTATCGAGATCCTCCACCCGCACGACGAGCCCGGCCGGCTCACCCTGATCCACCGTTTTGGAAACGATTCCATCGCCCGATCGCTGCCACCGCTCCTCGAAGCCGCCCGCTCCACCGGTAAGACCGTCCTGTGGTGCTGCGATCCGCTCCACGGCAACACCCGCACCACCGCCGACGGCTTCAAGACCCGCTACTTCGAGGAGATCCTCGGCGAGCTCGACCAGGCCTTCGACATCCACGCCGCCCACGGCAGCTACCTCGGCGGCATGCACATCGAACTCACCGGCGAGGACGTCACCGAATGCGTCGGCGGCGCCCGCGGCCTCCTCGAGGCCGACCTCAAGCGCGACTACCGCTCCCAACTCGATCCCCGCCTCAACTACGAGCAAGCCCTCGAAATCGCCCTCTTCGCCGCCCGCAAAATGAGCCGCCTCAGCGGCCGCCACGCCGAGACCTAGCCCGCGCCGCCTCCGAATCCCCCAGATCCCGCAGTTTCAGATCAGGCCGCGACCACCCATCCAAGTGAACTGCGGCCAGCAAACACGGCCGCATCAGCGAGGATCTACCAGGCTGTGCCCTGCAAATGTCGGCAAGGGGCGCTATGGGGCCATGTGGTTGAAGCAATGTCTCAAAAGGGGTACTTTGCGCCACAGGACCACCACGACGGTACTCGATAGTCTTGGTCGCGGTTGTTCCACAAAGGGTTGTCCCGTGAACATCAATGACGGCGGCGGTTCGTCTCTATTCCGCCACCGCGGACCCACGACAAGGGCGGACCGCCCACGTCATCGCCGATCAGGTGCCGGATATCGTTCGGGTCGCAGATTTCAAGCCGACTGACCTTCCACTTGGTCTTATCCGCCCCCTTCTGGGAATGGCGCACAGAGCTCTCCTGCCGGCCTCTCTTTAGGTCAATGGCGACGAGCTCTGGGGCATCCTCCCAATAAACAATCAGGGCCGTCAGCAGATGCTTCCCCTTGATCTCTTCCACGCTCAGCACAATACCGTGATACGGTGTTGGACCAAGTTCCGGCTCCTCATACGTAAGAGTCACCACCGAGCCGACTTTAACTTCCTCTGGCAAGATCAGCCCCGCTTTTGTGGATTTCATAGATCAACCAAACGCGATTAGGGGGTCCAGGTATGTCCGCAACGGACACATACCCATCCGTGCTCGTACAAATGGTTCCTGGCATCCCACGCCTCCCTCGCCTTAAGTCCATTTGCTTTCCAGTTGGGTTCATCGACCAAGTAATTCACTATCATTCCCGCGATCAAGATGGCGACTGCGATGCCAAACGCGGATTGAGAACCAAGTGCCTCTGCGATGCCTCCGCCAATGAAGGTAGCCGCCGGCACGACGCACCCAATCCCAATTAGGAACCTGTTTCCAGCGATCTTTTCTGGGGGCTTACGGCCTGGTTTGAGCGAAAGCGCGAGGCTTGTTTGAGCTGTTGTCGTCGCCAGGCCCACACCGAGATGGCCTCCCCCTGCACCTACAACCGCGCCTGTCCCAACCTGCTCCGTCGAGAGACAAAGCATCTTGATGGCGTGAACGTCCGTAGACCCGCACTTTTGGCATTGAGGAATTGCCAATGCTGGGCGCTCCACGTCAGGCATCAAGGCTATTCTAGCTCCAATTATGCTGTCGAGGTGCCCTCGGTGTTTTGGTGTCTCAGAAGGGGTAAATTTCGGGGCAAACGCAAGAGGCCCCGAGAGCAACGCCTTCACAGTCCCAATAGTCAATCCCAGATCCGAGGCCAGACGCCGGTCATCGCGCTGCTCGGGCTGCCGCCGACGTCGCCCCGAAACTCTGTCCCAAGTCCAGGCATCATTTTCGCCTCCCGCTTGGACCCTTCCTCTTCTGCTGATCCAGTTGGCCGAGAGGTCCTCATCTTGGAGCTCGGCCCCGCCAGCGGTCCAGAACCCAGCCCTCTGAGCAAGAGATCCTCCCTCGTCGCCCATCGTCCGGAAATCACCCACCATCCCAGCGAGGCCACTGAGAGGGGCCAAAGCCGACCTCCGAAGCTGCCCCCACCCGGCCTTCCCCATTGCCCCCGCCCCCCATACTGGCTAAGCTGGAGGTCTGCCATGTCCGAACAAGTCTTCGTATTCGACACCACCCTCCGCGATGGCGAACAAGCCGCCGGTACCCGCCTGGGCAGCCGCGAGAAGCTGACCATCGCCCGCCAGTTGGCCCGGCTCAACGTGGACGTCATCGAGGCCGGCTATCCCGCCTCTTCGCCCGAGGATTTCGCCGCCGTCGAGCTGATCTCCCGCGAAATCGAAGGTCCGGCCATCTGCGCCCTCTCGCGCGCCGTCCCCAGCGACATCCAGGCCTGCGGCAAGGCGCTCGCCAAGGCCAAGCGCCCGCGCATCCACACCGGCATCGGCGTTTCCGACATCCATATCGCCGGCAAATTCCGCGACGAGAAGTACGGAACCACGCTGGCCGGGAAGAAGATCAGGATTCTCGAAATGGCGGTCAACGCCGTCCAGCTCGCCCGCACTTTCACCGGCGATGTCGAGTTCTACGCCGAGGATTCCGGCCGCGCCGATCCCGCCTACCTCTTCGCCATGCTCGAGGCCGCCATCGACGCCGGCGCCACCGTCGTCAACATTCCGGACACCACCGGCTATTCGGTGCCGGAGCAGTTTGGCGCGCTCATCCGCTCCATCCGGGAGAAGGTGCCCAACATCGGCCGGGCCACCATCAGCGTCCACTGCCACAACGATCTGGGCCTGGCTGTGGCCAACGCGCTCTCCGGCGTGCGCCACGGAGCGCGGCAAGTGGAAGGCACCATCAACGGTATCGGCGAGCGCGCCGGCAACGCCGCCCTGGAAGAGGTCGTGATGGCCATCCGCACGCGCGGCGACTATTTCGGAGTCCACACCGGCCTGGATTCCCGCGAGTTCTGCCGCACCAGCCGCCTGGTCGCCGACATGCTCGGCATGCCGGTCCCCGCCAATAAGGCGGTGGTCGGCGGCAACGCCTTCTCGCACAGCTCCGGCATCCACGTGGACGGCTTCCTCAAGGATCGCGAGACTTACGAGATCATGCGCCCCGAGGATGTCGGCTTCGCGGAAAGCCGCGTGGTCCTGACCGCGCGAACCGGGCGCCACGGCCTGCGCGACCGCCTCGAGAAGCTCGGCTGGGCGCTCTCGCAAGAGGAACTGGACCAGACCTACCAGCGCTTCCTCGCGGTGGCCGACAAGAAACAGGAAGTCTTCGACGAGGACCTGGTCGCCATCCTCCACGACGAGATCCATCCCGTTCCCGAGACCTATCACCTCGACTATTTGCAGATATACAGCGGAACCTCCGCCATCCCCACCGCTACCGTGCGGCTGCGCGTCGGCGACGAGGTCAGGCAAAGCGCGGCCATTGGAGACGGCCCCGTGGACGCCGTCTGCAAGGCGATTTCCGCCGCCACCAACAGCTCCGCCAAACTCGCGCAGTACGAAATTCGCGCCGTCACCAGCGGCACCGAAGCCATGGGAGAAGTAACCGTTCACGTCGAGGACGCGGGCCGCAAAGCCATGGGGCGCGGCGCCTCCACCGACGTGATCGAAGCCAGCGCCAAGGCCTTCATCGATGGCCTGAACAAGCTGCTCAGCCTGGCCCCGCCGTCACGGGACGTAAGTTCGCAGTAACCGTGTGTTAGTGGCAGGCTCTATCTGGAATCCGTCCGCTTCGGGAGGAATCAACCAAGCCTGTCCGGTCTTGTAAGCGGCCCGACCCAGCTTTCCGTCGCCTTCGAGCACAATCAGTATCTGGCACCGCCGGCCGTGCGGCGCGTATCGCCTCGGGGCGGCGAATTCCATAAGGTCGGTGACGAAGTAAACGCAGGCCGCCAGCCGCCATTCGCCCTCCCCGATCGGCGCGGCCACGCTCTTCCCGGGATGCATCCCGAGGTTGGCCACCGCCAGGCCCTGCTCCAGGTGCATCTCGCGAGGCCGCCCGTAATCGTAAATCCGGTAAGTGATATCCGACTGCTGCTGGATTTCGCACAGCGCGACGCCGGCCCCGATGGCGTGTATCGTGCGCGCCGGCACGAAAACAGTGTCGCCCGGTTGGACGGGAATCCAATGCAGCAGCTCCTCGATCTCGCCCGAGAGCGCCGCCGCGCGCAAAGCCTCCCGCGAGACCTCGCGCGTGAGTCCCACCCCGATCGCCGCGCCCGCCTCCGCCCGCAGCACGTGCCACATCTCGGTCTTGCCCGGCCGCCCGCCGCTATCTTCCGGATGCACCTGCACGGAGAGTTTCTCCGAAGTGAAAATGAACTTCACGAGGATCGGCAGCGCCTCGCCCTCGGCGACAAACCACACTTCGCCGATCCGCCGCCCGGAGCGCGGAAACCAAGGCTCGGTCTCGGTGGTTCCCCAGACCTTCTCCAACGCTCGCGGCGTCAGCAAAACAGGTTCGACTAACGTTCCCATTCAAACTCAGTGTACTTCAGCCGGACCGCCCGCAGGAGTTATACTGATGCGTATGTTGGCGGGATTCCATTACCTCTACGCGGGAATCCTGATGGTCGTCGGGTCGTGGGTGGACGTCAAAGGCCTGGTCCTGCTGCTCCGAACCCGGCGCCGTTCGGCGGAACTCGGCGTGAAGCTGGGCGGCGCCTACTGGTGCCACGCGGCTATGCTGCTGGTGTGGAATCTCTATTTGCTCCTGCTTCTTCTCCTCGAACCACAGAGGCGGCCGCTCCTGCTGAGTAACCTTCTTCTTCTCGTTTCGTACCTGCTCCTTTGGGTCCCCAGGATCTCGGTGGGGCGTCTGGAGCCATTGGCGCTGTCTCGAGGCGATCTGTTTACGGGAATCCAAAGGCTGGCGGGGAAGGCCCAGATCCGGCGTCCATCCGTCTATATCTTGCCGCCTGACTCCCCGCCCCGGTTGCTGGCGCTGCTGCGCCCCCCCGTCCTGATCCACCGGCGCTTCCTGGACGTAATGAGCCGCGCCGAGATCGACTCCCTGGCCGCCCGCCAGTTGGCCAGAACGCAAAGAGCGCACTCCGGTCCAGCGAACCATGTCCTGCTGGTTGGCGCTCTGGCCACCGTGGGTCTCTGCGCGTTTCTTCACGTCGGCCTTGCTGGGTGGTGGCTGCTGTTCCTGGCCCTGGTCGCCGTCGAGACGGCGGCCCTGGCCCTCTATCTCCCGCGCGCCGAAATGCAATCCGACCTGCGCGCCATCGCACTCACCGGCAATCCCGACGCCTTCTTCTCCGCCATCGGCGAATCGGCCCGGCTGACCGGCGCCGCCCTCGATCTGCCCGCGCTCGAAAAAACCGCCCAAAGCGCCGGCGTATCGCCCGACCGCCTGCGCGCCCTGCTCCAGCCGCAACCCCGTCCCCCCGAAGATCGCTACCCCACCTCCGGCGACTACGTGACGGTCGGGTTCTGATCAGACATACTTCCCGCCGAAGCGCTCCCCCACCAGCCGCTGCAGTTCCTTCACCGCCTCGGCGTGGTCCGCCCGGCACACCAGCGTCGCATCCGGCGTATGAATCACTATCAAGTTCTCGCAGCCGATGGTCGCGATCAAATGCCGCGGGTCGCTGGATGCGATCAGCGTCTTCGAGGTCTCGACCAGCGCGTGCGTCTCAGCCGCGATCGAGTTCCCGCCCTCGTCCCGCGCGCAGGTCTGGGCGAACATCGGCCAGGAGCCCACGTCGAGCCATCTCAGAGGCATGGGGATGGCGGCCACGCGCAACGAGGAATCGCGCGAGGCCGGCTCCATCACCGCATAATCCACGCTGATCTTCTCGATCCCCGGGTAGGTCTCCGCCAGCACCGCGTTCCGTTGCCCCGTCTCCCAGCTCCCCGCGATGCGCACGAGGCCCTCGTAAACCAGCGGCCGGTAACGGTGGATCGAATCCAGCAGCGTCGCCGCCCTCCACACGAACATTCCGCTGTTCCACAAATAGCTCTCTGGCCCGGCGCTGAAATACTCCGCCGCGCTCGCCGGGCCGGGCTTCTCGCGGAACTGCCGGACCAGCCGTGCGCCGCCCTCGATCGCTTCGCCCAGTTCCAGGTAGCCGTACGATGTCGCGGGGCCCGTCGGAGCGATGCCGAACGTCGCCAGCGTCTCCGGCGACCGCTCCACCAGCGCCAGTCCTTGCCCCACGATCTGCTGGAACTCGCCCACCGGCTCGATCAGATGGTCGGCTGTGAACACGGCGATCGTGGCGTCCGGATCGCGGCTCGCCAGGATGGCCGCACCGAATCCAACCGCGCTCAAGGTGTCGCGCCCGGCCGGCTCGCCCAGGAATTGCTCCTCCGCCCAGCCACCCAGACCCGCCAAAACCGCGGCCCGGTGTTCCTCCCCGGCGCACACCCAAACGCGCTCCCGAGGAAACAGTCCCTCCAGCCGCTCCACGGCGATCTCCAGCAAACTCTTGCCCCCGATAAACGGGATGAGTTGTTTGGGGGTGGCGCGCCGGCTCATCGGCCACAGCCGCGTCCCGCTTCCGCCCGCCAGAATCAGTGCGTAGCGCATACCGTCCCCTCCGATTCTAGCCCACTTGGTCCTCTCCGGCCCCGGAGCCGGCCCTGAAAGACTCTAGGGACAAGCGCCGTTCCGTCACCCAGGGGTACAGCGCTGGCGGGCGCCCAGACCCCGCTCAACCCGAGCCCTCGTAGGGTCGGTTTTCAACGCACTATAGGCGAATAGCGATGCAGCTTCCGCCTCCGCCAACCGAACCTACTCCAGAGCAACATAGCCGATTGTATTGATCGGACGGAACCGGCCGCCGATCGGCTGGAGTCAACATGAGATTCTTGTGGGTTACTGCCGAGGGTTGCATTCCACTCGAGGCAGACCGGCGGGGATTGGAGAAGGCTGGAGCCTTCTCCGCCGACGTGGTTAGCGGCCCCGCACTCGCCCTCGAGGATCTCCGAGATTCCACCTACGACGCCGTTCTGGCCGAGTTCCCCATTCCCGGCTGGACCCCCGAGGAGTGGCTCGAGGAAGTGCAGCGCCTCAACTCCTTCCTCCCGGTCCTCATCCGGCACGCCGATGCCTCCTTCGACGACGCCGTTCGCCTGACCAAACTCGGAGCCTACTACTTCTTCGGTCCCACCGCGACCGTTGCCGAGCTGGCCCAGGTTCTCGAGGAGGCCGTCGAGTACCGCCGCAGCCGCGAGCTGGCCTTGTTCGGGGCGGCCTTGGGCCAGGATCCCTGGAAGAAGTTCCTGGTGGGCGAAAGCCGGCCCATGAAGAACATCGGAGAGCTTATCCGCTTGGTGGGGCCGCGCCGGAGCACGGTTCTGATCACCGGCGAAACCGGCACGGGCAAGGAGATGGTGGCGCGCGCCATACACATGGTCAGCCCCCGCTCGCACCTCCCGCTGGTTGCCGTGAACTGCAACGCCCTGCCCGAGGCGCTCCTCGAAGCCGAGCTCTTCGGCCACGTCAAAGGCGCCTTTACCGGCGCCATCAACCAGCGCATCGGCCGCTTCGAGCAGGCCCACCGCAGCACCCTGTTCCTGGACGAGATTGGCGATCTGACCATGGATCTGCAATCCAAGCTCCTGCGCGTCCTCCAAGAGCGCGAGTTGCAGCGCGTGGGCAGCTCGGAGGTCATCCGGCTGGACGTCCGGGTGGTAGCGGCTTCCAACATGGACCTGCTCGAACGCATCAAGCAGGGCAAGTTCCGGGAAGACCTCTTCTACCGCCTCAACGTGGTGCCGGTGCGCATGCCGCCTCTGCGCGAGCACCCCGGCGACATCCCGCTCCTGGTGCACCACTTTCTCGAGAAGATCTGCCGCCAGGAGGAGATCCCGGACAAACACATCACCCGCGAGGCGCTGGAGAGGCTCTCGGGCTATTCCTGGCCGGGCAACGTCCGCCAACTCGAGAACGCCGTCGAGATGGCCATCGCGCTCAGCGGCGACAAGCGGGAATTGAATCCCAGCGATTTCGCGCTCCCCGCCCCGGCCCCCTACCGGCCCGTCTCGACCGCCGCCGGGCCCCTGGTCCGGGTCCCCGAAGACGGCCTGGACTTCGAGCTTACCGTCAACCGCATCGAGCGCAGCATTCTGGACCAGGCCCTGCAACGCACTGGCGGCAACAAGAAGCTGGCGGCCGAGATGCTCCGCCTCAAGCGCACCACCCTCTCCGCAAAACTCAAGAGCCTCGAAGAAGAAGTCCCGGCGTAGGGCCGCCTACCTCTTCAGCGGGTCCTCCACCCACGGTGGCGTCGCCTCCATAAGACGCCCCAGCTCCGGCTCGAGTTGCTCCATTTTCTGCTTCATCTCCCAGGCGATGCGCCGGTAGCTAAAGTGCCCCTTCACGCCGCTGCGCAGCTTGGCGATGTACTCGGCCTCCGCAAAATCCATCTTGAACAGGAAGCGGGACCGCGCGCCGAAGGGGATGAGGTAATGGGAGCCGGGTTCCGGCAAGGCGTGCAGCGCCGCCAGTGCCGCCTGCATGGCCGCGCTGTAGTCGCCGCTCAATCCGGCTTCCGAGAGCGCCGGCGGCGTTTCAAAGCCCAGGCGGGCCGTGAACGCCTGCCGGAACTGCTGACAGCGGCGATGCCGGTGCAGGTCGCGCCAGGCGCCGATGTCTATCGCCAGGTCGTAGACGTACAGCCCGCCGCGGAATCCTCTCAGCAACTCGTCGCGCTGCGTTCGCGAGCGCACCGCTAAATCGACCACTTCGCTCCGCCGCGCCGCGCTCCAGCCGGTGGCCAGCCAGTACAGCTCGCGAAAAGGACGGTCCGTCACCGGGTACAGCAGCGTGGCGACGATGTCGGCGGGCGCCTCGGCGGGCCGCAGCAGATCCACCGATTCCAGTTCCAGCCCCGCGGCCGGGGGCAGATTCTGCCGGGCCCACAGCGCCAGATCCCGGCGGGATTCTACGAGCTGCTGGTCGGGCTCCACGTGGCGCGCCAGCGTAGGACAAAGAGGCTCGGCGCTGGCCCCGGCATCCCAGACGCAATCCGGCGGCGCGGCGCAGGCTTCGGCCATTTCCCCGGCCAGCGACTGCGACTCCAGGTATTCCGAGGCCCGCAGCCGCCGGATCTGCTTCTCCAGCGTGCGTATGCTCACCACCTGGCCAACGTTCGTCGGGACGCCCAGAAACAGCAGGTACCGGGCCACGTCGAAGGCGCGCGCGGCGATATTGCGCTCATAGGCCTCCGGTGGCAATTCCGCGGGGCGCGGCAAGCTCGCCCTCAGATGCTCCACCATCCCCGCATGGATCTTCTGGTAAGCCGCCAACAGCTTCTCGCCGGCTGCGTGGTAAGCCGCCGCGGCCTCCGGCGCGAACTCCTCGGGAGTGACGAAACCCGAGCGCGAAAAGTCCTGGTAGCGCGAGGACTTGGCTTGGCCATCCCAAAGCGGCTCATCTTCGATCTCGGTCGCGGCCAGCTCCGAGATGCCCTCCAGGCACAGCACCGTGTGGCCCAGGTCGGCGATCGAGGCGTGCCCGTACTGGAAATAGAAGTGCTCCAGAAATTTCGTGGAATCGTGCCGGCGCACCCAGTCCATCGACTCGCGGATGGAATCCGGCGAGCGGCTGTACCGAGCCAGGGCGTAGGCGCACTTTTCGGGCGGCATGGGCGCCAGCGTGAGGACCCGCTTCGGTTTCTCCTGCATGAACCGCTATGATAACTGAAACGATGCGAGTCAAGATTAAGCGGTTGCGACCCCAGGCGATTTTGCCGGCCTACGCCCACGGCCCCCAGGAGGACGCCGGCTTGGATTTGCGCTCGGCGGAGGACGCCGTGCTGCCACCCGGCGTGCCGGTGCTCGTCTCCACCGGTATCGCCATCGAGCTGCCCCCGGGCTACGAGGCGCAGGTCCGCCCGCGCAGCGGCCTGGCCCTCAGGTTCTCCATCACCCTGCCCAACAGCCCGGCCACCATCGACCCTGGCTATCGCGGCGAGATCCGGGTCATCCTGCTCAACCTGGGGAGCCTCGAGTATCGCGTCGAGCGCGGCGACCGCATCGCGCAGCTCATCGTCGCCCGCTACCAGCCCGTCGAGTGGGAGGAGTCGGAACTCAGCGAAACCGGCCGCGGCGAAGGCGGCTTCGGCTCCTCGGGTACGCGCTAGGGGGTTGGTGGACGTGGGGGGATTTGAACCCCCGACCCCGGCGTTGCGAACGCCGTGCTCTCCCAACTGAGCTACACGCCCACACTCGGGAAGTTCTGAGTCCATCATAGCACCGCGCGCGCGTTAAAATCGGCAGTAATGGAACCGCTCGACGACCTGCTCAAGAAAATGGAACGGGAGTGGGACCAGCGCGCCCGCAAGAACGCCCTCTACTACGTCAACACCCAGCGCACCGACTGGAGCCAGGAGGAGTTCTTCCAGTCCGGCCAGCGCGAGGTCGAGGAGCAGATCCTCAACGACATGGCCAACATTTGCCAGGGCCATGATCCCCGCCACATGCGTGTGCTCGAGATCGGCTGCGGCGCCGGGCGGGTCACGCGCGCCCTCAGCCAGGTCTTCGGCGAAGTTCACGCCGTCGACGTCAGCGCAGAGATGCTGCTGCGGGCGCGCCAGGCGCTCTCCGACCGCCCCAACGTCACGCTCTACAAGAACAATGGGATGGATCTGTCGGTGCTAGGGGACTTACGGTTCGATTTCGCGTTCTCCATCGTGGTCTTTCAGCACATTCCCCGCCCCGAGGTGGTGGAAAACTACGTCCGCGAGGTGCACCGCCTGCTTCGTCCGGGAGCCCTCTTCAAGTTCCAATTGCAGGGCGATCTGCGCGTGCAAAGCTCGCCGGACGACACCTGGACAGGCACCGCGTTCTCCGACCGGCAGGTTGTCGAAATGGCTCGGCGATGCGGCTTCGATCCGCGCTACCGCGACGGCGCCGGCGGGCAGTACTTCAGCGTCTGGTTCTTCAAGGATGAAGCTCCCCGTTAGCCGTGGCAGCCGCGATCGCGGAGCCTTCGATCGACTGGCGGCGGCGCGCGGCCCAGTATTCCTTCATCCGCCGGGAGACCTCCAGCCGCTTGGCCTCCGTCATCTTCTTGCGTTTTCGGGGGGTGCCGGAGCTGAGCGTTCTCCTCCGTTCGAGCTTGGCGATGCGCCGGTCGATCTGCGTCCTCTCCTCGTAGAGCGTTCGAATCGCTTCGTTCAAATTCACCTGGAACTCCTGCGCTTGCGCGGGGCTATTCCCAACCCACCGCATGCGATTCGCCTGTTATCGTATAACGAAATCGGAAAAGAATCCAGTTCAATCGTTGGATTTGTGCGCCAAAAGAGACCCTGCCGGATCGGATTTTCCCATCACGCCGCGCATCGTACCATATGGTCTATAGTACTAGATGAGTATGAACGGGAAAGACTGGGAGGGCCGGGTCGTCGACGGGAGGTTTCCGTTGTTGCAGTACCTGGGCGGCGGCGAACGTAGCGCCGTCTTCGTTACTGAGCGCGACGACCAAGGCCCTCGGAAGGCCGCCATCAAGCTGGTTCTTGCTGATGCGCCGCTAAGCCCCGCCGCGGAGCTCTCGCATCCTCGCCTGTTGCGCCTCTTCGAGACCGGGCGCTGCCAATTGGACGGCACGGAGCTGGCCTACCTGGTGATGGAGTTCGCCGACGAGAACCTGGCCGAGGTCCTTTCACAGCGCCCGCTTTCGGCCGCCGAAGCCCGCCAGGCCCTCGAACCCATTCTGGACGCTCTCGAGTACCTGCGTGCGCGGGGCCTGGTTCACGGCCGCCTGCGGCCCGCCAACATCCTGGCCGTGGGAGATCAACTCAAGCTGGCGAGCGACGGGATGTGTACGGCCGGTGCATGGGAGGGCCGCCCCGGGGGGCCGAGTCTCTACGACCCGCCCGAGTTAGCCTTCGGCTGGATCACGCCGGCCGCGGATGTCTGGTCGCTCGGCATCACCCTGGTGGAAGCCCTGACGCAGCACCCGCCGGCGAGGGACAGCTCCGGGGAACTGGAACCCGTTTTGCCAGCGGGACTGCCCGCCGAGCTGACCGAGATCGTGTTTCACTCCCTCGAGCGCGATCCCCGCCGCAGGTGGACGCTCGACCAGATTCGGGAGCGGCTCGCGGGCCGGCCGGCGGTCGCCGCTGGCGCGAAAACGGTGGCCCCGCCAGGCCAGACCCACTGGAAGGGGCTGGCCGTTGGACTCGGCGTGGTGCTGGCCCTGGTGGGCGTCGTCACGGTGGCAGTGATCGAATTGCCCCGTCCCGCCACGCCCCCACCCCCGCCGGTTGAGGCGCCGCAGAACCCCGGCCCGGCCGCGCAGGGCGGAGTCCGCCGCCAGGTGATGCCCGCGGTGTCGACCGAAGCCAGAAATACCCTGCGAGGCACGGTGAGGGTTGGCGTGAAGGTTCGCGTCAGTCCATCCGGGAGCGTCGTGGAGGCCCGGCTCGCTTCTCCCGCACGGAGCAAGTACTTTTCTCGGGTGGCTCGCGAGGCCGCCCTGCAGTGGCAGTTCGATCCCCCGCGAAACGCCCAGGGCGCGCTAGCCAGTGAATGGCTCCTCGAATTCGAGTTCGACCAGGACGCCACCCGGGTGCATTCCTCGCGCGTGGCGCCTTAGCATGCCGTGCAGCGCTACGTGGGGTAAGCTTCAGCTTGCCCAGGGACTTTTCAGCAGCCGGCTAGCGGGCCGTCGGGTACCGGTACCCGGAAACTTCCGTGGGATGGCGCGCCGCATCGCCCCGCCGTATACTGCGGTGTTCTCCTTAGGTGGGGCCTCATCCATGAATCTCGGGATTTCAATTCCGGCTTTGCTCGTGCTGGCCGCGCTGTGCGCTCCGGCGGACACCATCTACAGTTCGATTTCGTTCCCCCTGCCGCCAAACTTGCCATCGGAACCCTACGAAGCGACCGGGACAACCCAGTTTGGCGGGCTGGTCCAGTTCGCCGGCGCCGCCAGCTCCTTCGCGCTCTCCAGCGTCACCGTCGTCATGAGCGATTGGGCGCTGGCCGCGGATTACGGCTCCACCGCTCCTGGATTCAATGTGCCGCTAACGCTGGCTATCTACGGCGTCGGGCCGGGCGGCACGGTTGGCTCTCTTCTGGCCAGCCAGACCGTGGATGCCTTCATCCCCTGGCGCCCGCCCAGCGCGGGCTGTCCGGACCCCACCGCCTGGAAGGCCAGCGACGGGAACTGCTACCACGGACTGGCCTCCACGGTGTCGTTCGATTTGACCGGCCTGCAGGTTCCCGATCAGGTCGTCTACGGCCTGTCGTTCAATACGCAGGACTACGGAACGCCGCCCACCGGCATTCCCGGTCCCTACAACAGCCTGAACTTCGCCCTGGCGTCGACGCCTCCCAGCGTGGGAAGCAATCCGCTCCCCGGCACGGTATACAGAAGCGCAAGTGGCGGCGCTTTCCAGCAGGAACAGGGTTGGGCGCCCTACAGTGGCGCCATCCAATTCAACGACACCGCTCCGGAGCCCTGGACCATGCTTCTGGTTGGCGCGGGGCTGGTCGCCCTGGGCGCCCTGCGCCGCAAACGGGCGCGATCCTGACCGCTACAGCTTGTCCACCAGCAGCTTGCGGATGTCGTCGTCGCGGAACATCCCCTCGGTGCGCAGCGCGTAGGCGCAGTGCATCTCCAGCACGCCGCCCTCGAAGGTCATCTTCATGTCGGCCTTGTCCTTGACGTTCTTCAGCTTGACCTTCTTCAGCCCCTCCCGTACCGCCTCCTTGCCCATATCGTCCTGGCAGATCACCCGCAGCGCCATGTTCAAACGATGGCAGGAAAGGTTGTCGATGAAATTGAGGCCCTCCAGGTCGTCGCTGAGGCTCTCCCAGTCGACCTCGTAGGGAATCGGAGCGCCGCAGATCTCCTCGATCTCCTTCACGCGCCCCGGAAACGTGACCTCTTGAAGCTCTTTGATTTTCCGTCGTTCGTTGAGTCCCATGCGATCCATAGCATAGCACTCTCTTGTGGGGTCGGGCCTTCGGGCCTGCCGATGGGCTTCGACCCGGCGTTCGGCCGCCCGCCCATCTGGCATTCCGCTGCAAAGCGGGCCGTGCGCGAAGTCCTGCTGGGGTAAGCATGTGCTAGACTTTCGGTCGGGGACTGCCGATATAGTCCCGGAGCGCCTCCATGAGCCAATCCAGCCCGAGCCTGACGCTTGACCAGTGGCAGATTCTGTTCCATGAGACCATGGCAGCTCTGCTTCGCGCTCAAGAGGCTGTGAAGCAGCAGCTTGGACTGCTGGGTATTGTGAAGGGTCTTTGGAAGGCGAGTCGCGATCTCAAGGCGCTTAGTGCGAACCTAAAGGCGATCTCAGAAGCTCCCGATGGATTCATCACCGAGGAATTCATAGAGTCTCACATCCCCAGGATTCGCGAACTTCTCCGATCGATTCAGAGTCTCATCCACGAAGCGAAACGCAAGGGCCTGATCAATCGCTCCCTGACGAGTTCTCCCCTCGGGTTGATTCGATCCCGCGGGGAATACATCGCCGCATACCTGGAAGCGCTTGAGATGTCAATAGACCAAGAGGTTCTGAAGGCGATCGATGAAGGACGCAGTCAGATTGAGCGCGGCGAGTTTGAAGTCATGGATGAACTCTTCTGAGCGATCCAGTTCACACGATTAAGCTCAGCCGGCAAGCTGCAAGCTACTTCAGGCGCCTGGACACCGATACCAAAAGGCGCATTGGAGAAGCGTTGCGCGATGCTCAAAAGAACCCCGTGGAAGCTTCCGACCATCTCGTTAACAGGGGATCCGAACGAAAAGTGCGGGTTGGCAACTTGCGAATCCTGTTCCGAGTCGAGTCCAAGGAAATACTCGTCGACGCAATCCTCCCGCGTGGGGATGTCTACAAGCATACGCGGAGATAGCGGCACGTCGCTCTTGGGCGCCGAAACCCGCTCTGCGACTGTCTTGGCGCCAGCCGCACAGAATTGGCGAACCAACATCCATACCGCATGGCCAGCCCGCGCAGCGCCTATCCCATGATGGAGCACTTGACGCCGGTCCAGCTCAGCAGATACAGGCCCGCCGCTAGCCATCCCAGAATCTGCCCCATGCGAGCCCTTCGCCGCGCCGACGATGCACTCAAGTAGTCCGCGTGCTGCGCCAGCAGCGAGTTGACCCGGACGCCCGCCAGCACTGCGATGGTGCTGGGGATGAGGATTACCCAATACGACCAGACCACCGCCACCACCAGGCTGACGCAGCCCGCCACTAGCGCCACCAGAACGTTGCTTTCAATGGACCTCGAGGCTTGAAAATGATCCCCCTTAGCCGCCTCGCTCAAGCGAGTCCTGAATTGCGCGACTGGGTCGGTGGCCGCCTCGGGATCGTCGGGAGCCGGCGGCGGCATGAACTCGTGGCCGCAATCGCAGCGCCTCGATTCCGCATGTCTCGCCAGCCCGCACGCCGGACACTGCCGCTTCTCCAGCTCCTGCAGCATTACCTCCAGAGCGAGTGGCTCGTACCTGCCCCGGTCCGGACCCAAAGCTTTCTGGAGTTGTTGTGTCTCCCACCTGGCGTAAGTCATCGCGTACTCGCGCTTCCGTCTGCGCACGCCGATCGGTTCCGCATCCATAAGAAATCCCTCCCTGCGCCAGCCACCGGCGTAACCACCGGCCAGGCCAGCCACGGAAATACCGGAATGCGAGCCCGCGCCGTCGCTGGATCACTCGGGCGATTTCGCCGGATGGGCTTTCAGCGCTCGCGCGATCAGTCCCAATCCGCCCACCAGCAGCACCAGCATCACCACGGTATTGAACAGGCTGGTGGGACGAAAATAGATGTGCATGTTGGCCAGCACCCCGCCCAGGATGAACAGCGCCCCCGCAATGGTCAGCAGCCACCCGATCGCGCTCTTCCCGCTCCAGAACAGCAGCCCCACGCCGGCCAGCATGGGAATGAGCGTAATGCCGAATGTGTTGGCGCCGTAAAAGCTCCAGTAGGAACCGCCCACGGTCACCTGATTGGCGAGCAGGTATCCGCCCAGGCAGCTCATGGCGAACCCGATCAGGAAGTGCCCCAGACCGCCCGGTGTCCCGCCCACGTCGCGAAAATTATGGTCTGCCATGCGTCCGAGCATAGCAGAACTCAGGCCGTTTCGCGCCCCGGCCGCATGCGCCTGAAGTCAGTGCAGCGCGCGGACCACTTTCCACTTCCCCTTGTTGTCCAGCGGCTCGATCACGAGTAGCTGGCCTCCCCGCAGCGTGCGCAGCAGCTCCCTATCGCATACCGCCTTCACCTCGGTATTGTCTTCCAGCCGTACCGTCACGCTCCCGAGGTACTCCATGTGATCGGAGTGGCCGCCCATCGCTTCCTCAAACGGCATCTGGATGGAAACGCCTACGAGCTTGCCCACCTTCGACTTGCACCCCAATGCAACGACCGCGAGAACGGCGGCGAGCAACAGCGTAACTGATCTCAGCGCGTTGTATCTCATTTGGGTTTTCGGCCAGGCTTTCCTCTATGGCTTCCTGGCCCAACTGCAAGTATACTCCCAACTGCTTCCATCGGAGCTGGCTCTCACATTTGCCCATTTCAGGTGGCCCGTGACCCCTGGAAATCGGCCTTGAGAAAGGTGTTGAAGAGTCGTCAGTAACTGCTCGAGAAGGAAATGCGGGATAAAAATGCCCCGGCCGCCGCCAGCGCCAGCCCTGCGGCCAGCAGGAAAACCAGGCTCGGATGCATCGCCCACAACGCTCCGGCAACCAGCGAGGCGGGCAAATACAGCGCGCCGGTCGCGAAGTTGTAAACCCCCATCGCCGTGGCGCGCCGCTCGGGTTCGACATCCGCGATGAAGGCCTTGCTCTGCGCATCGTCGATCGAAAAGAACACGCCGTAGAGGGCGAATAGCAAAATGATTTCCCATTTCGCCGCCGCAAAAGCGAACCCCAGGCTCATGACCGCGTAGACCAGATAGCTAAGTACCACCACGTGCTTCCTGCCCACCCGGTCGCCCAGTTTGCCAACCAGCGGAGCGGCAATCACGAACGTGACGTTGAACAGCGCGTACAGCAGCACGATGTCCCGGGCCGCGAATCCCGCCTGGTTCGCGCGCAACAGCAGAAAGCCGAAACTGAAATAAGCCAGCGAGAAGATCCCCGCCGCCACCAGGTAGCGTTTGAATCCGGGGCTTAGCGTTTTCCAGGCCGCCAGCATGCTCTCGCGCCGGTACGGAACACCCGGCCGGTCCTCGATCAGGCCCAGCACCACCACGCTCAGCACCGCCGGAACGAACGCCACTCGGAACAACATCTTATACGATCCGGCTGTCTCCCCCAGCCACCTCAGCAATCCGTACGCCGCCAGTGGGCCCAGAACCGCCCCGGCCTTGTCCAGCGCCTTGTGCACGCCGAACGAGTATCCCCGGTTTTCCTTGGCTGCGATCGCCGCCAGCCAGGCGTCCCGCGGCGCGCCCCGGACGCTCTTGCCCAAGCGCTCGACCACCCGGAAGATCCCCAGCGCGGCCACCGAGCTGGCAACCAGCGGAATGATCTTAGCGGCGGTCGAGAAAGCATATCCCGCCAGGGCGAACGCCTTGCGCCGGCCGCTATAGTCCGACAGCCACCCGGCCACATAGTCCAGCGAGGATGCCGCGAAGTCCGCCAGCCCCTCCACCAGGCCCAGCAACGCGGCCGACGCCCCCGCGATCGTCGTGAAGAAGATCGCGAACACGGAGAAAATCATCTCCGAGCTGGCATCCGTGAGCAAACTCACGAGGCCCAGCTTGACCACGTCGGGATGAACGCCCAACCGCGCTTTCATGGAACCATTCCGGGCCCGCAGCCCCGCTTGTCCGGCATCTTACCAAATCTGATCCACTTCGCTTTCAATCGGCGTTCATCGGCGTTAATCGGCGGCTGAAATTGCCTTTGACTTCTCACCGCCCGCAGGGATTGACCGCGTCGCCGAGGCACTGGTTCTCGGCCTTCCACCGCATCGCGGTGTAAATGCGCGTGCGCCCGCTGGGATGGTCGAAGAAAATGAACTCCTCTAGCGGCGTGGGATCCAGCTTGCGATATTCGCCCAGTAACAGATCTATTTCCGCCTCGCCGTCGGGCTGTCGCGCAGTGTTGAGTCCGAAGACGTCCGCTTCATACTCCTGTGCGCGGCTCAGCGTGTTAGTCACCGGGGTTCCCAGAAAGAACAGCAGCGAGAGGATCAGGCCAGCCAGCGGAATCACCGCCGGGTCCCCCACGCCGCGTATCCCCCATCGCTCGCCCCAGCGCCCCAGCGACCAGTCGAGTCCCCAGCGCAGCACGCCGAAGAAGATCGCCACGAGGATCGTAAAGTACGCCAGGAAGTTGAGGACATGGTGCATCACGTAATGCCCCATCTCGTGTCCCATAGTGGACATAATGGCCTGCGGCGAGCAGCGCTTGAGCAGGTTGTCGTTCAGCGCGATCCGCTCGCTGCCCAGCAGGCCGGCCACGTTCGCGCTCGCTCGATTGCTTTGCCGCGAGGCGTCCACTTCGTACACTTCGGTGGCCCGGATGCCGTTCTGCCGCGCCAGGCGCAGGATCGGCTCCCGAATTCGCGCGTCCTTCAGCGGCGTGTACTTGTTGAACATCGGATCGATGAACACCGGCTGGATCAGGATGAAAAACGCCTGGAAAACGACCGCTACCACGGCGCCCCACAGGTGCCATGTCTTGGGCAGGCGGCGGACAATTCCGAACAGCGCCATCATCAACAGGCCGACCAGCACCATGTTAATCCCCAGCCCCTTCGCCTGGTCCCCGAACCACCCGCCGAAGCTCTGATTCATCAATCCATACTGGCGTTCGCGCAGGAACCCTTCATAGACCGCCAGCGGGAATCCCAACACGAATAGCGCGATCGAGAACCCGGCCCAGTAGAGCCAGGTCACCAGCGGCTTCCGCCGCGTGATGCGTTCGGCCAGGTCGCGCAGGCGGGCCGACCAGCCCGTCGCCAGCAGCAAAATCAGAACGGCGGCTCCATACAGGAAGTCCCACAGCATGAGCCAATAGCCGCCTTCGAAATAAGCGTCCGAGCGAGCTTTTGCGGAGGGAGCCACCGTCGCCAGGTACGCGTTGGTGGCGGCTTCGGCGTTGAATCCCGGACCGGCTTGAGCAGCCGCCGGAATCTTCGGCACCGGTGCTGCCGGCGGCGTCTGGGCGGCCGCGAGCAGCGAAAGCAAGAGCAAAAGTGTAAGCAGTCGGGGAACCATGGCCAGAGCATAACATAGCCCGCCGTGGGCCGCGTATCGCCCTTACTTGGCGCTGCGCACATCCTGAACAGCCGCGGGCTGCTCCAGGGTCACGTTCGAGAAAATCGCCGTCTCAATCGTCGTGGCGACGTGTGAGCACACGCCCAAGCCCACGTACACAGTGTCCTGCAGAGAGACGAACTCCACGGGACCCAAGGGCTTCAGTTCCTCGTTCGGCTTGCCCGCGTACATCGTGAACCGGTTCCCCTTCCTGACCAGGCGCAATCGTACCGGCCCCTCCACCTGCGTGGGGATCTCGTAGGTCTGCTCGTTGGGCGCGCCGCGAAACTGCAGCGCGGTGAGCCCATCGCCGTGGGATACCGCGTCCGCATACGCCGATCCCGGCTCCAGGCTCTGCCGGATCAGGAGCGCGGCCTTGCGGTGCGCCACCGCGCTCACCCCGACCCACTGCACGTCGGCCGTGAGCGTCATGTCGCCGGAGGCCTGCTTCCAGACGAAATAGAACGCGTCGGCGGCGGCCCACATATTCGCTCCGCCTCCCGTGATCCGATACTCGCCTTTCGCCGGATCGTAGCGCGCTTCGCATCCGGGCGGCGTTTTTCCGACGCTCCCTTCGCTATCGAAGATGCCCAGCTTGTTGGTTTGCGCCAGTCCCGCGCCCGCCATCAAGAGTGCGCAAAGCGCGCCAGCCCAAATCGGTAAGCCTCGATTTGACCGCAATTCCGTTTCCTCCTTTTTCGCGCCTCCTCGCCAGAATCCGGCGCAACTCCTATGGTAGTTCACGGCATCGGCGGGGGAGAAATGGGGGGGTTGACACCCGCTTCCCAACGGCGCACAATGGTAGTCGCAGAGGCGAATAAAAAGCGAAAGTTGGCCCCTCCATGAAGTCCCTCGCTCTCGATCCGCGCCTGGCCGCTCAACTCACCTTTCGCGAGCGGCCTCCGCTCCAATTCGCCTCCACTGGCCTGGCCGCCCTCGATGCGCTGACCGGCGGATTGCCGCGCGGCGCCATCACCGACCTCTACGGCCCGCCCTCCTCCGGCCGCACCAGCCTGCTGCTCTCCGCGCTGGCCACCGCGACGGCGCGGGAAGAAGTCTGCGCCCTGGTGGACTCTAGCGATGCGCTTGACCCGGCCTCCGCCGCTTCCGCCGGAGCCGATCTGGACCGGCTGCTGTGGGTGCGTTGCTCTGGGAACCCCGAACACGCGCTCAAAGCGGTGGACCTGCTGATCCATGGCGGCGGGTTCTCTCTACTGGTGCTGGACCTGGGCGACGTCGCGCCTCAGATCGCGCGGCGCATTCCCCTGGCGGCGTGGTTCCGGCTGCGCCGCGCCATCGAGAACACGCGCCAGGCGCTGGTGGTGGCTGAGCGCGAGCCGACCCTGAAATCCTGCGCCTCCTTGCTGCTCGAGATGCAACGGGAGCAAGTGTCGTGGAGCGGCGCGCCGGGCTGCTCCCGGTTGCTGCGCAGCGCCCGTCTGGGAGCCCTCCCGCGCAAGCCGGCGGTCTGGCAAACGGCGTCCTTCGACGCGCGGGCCTGGGGGTGAGCGATGTTCGCTTCCCTCCACGTCCCGGGCCTCGACCGGGAGGACAGTGAGCACCGGGAGCACCGGGCGCGCCTCCTCGCGTGCGCGCTCGATTTTTCCCCCTGGGTCGAGGAGACCGCGCCGGATACGGTGACCCTCGCTGTCGCCGGCCTCGCGCGCCTGTTCGGCTCGCCGCGTAACGTGGCGGAAGCGCTCGTGCGCCGGGCCGCGGAACTGGGGCTGGCGGCGAATGTCGCGGTGGCGGCCAACCCCGACGCGGCGGTGCATGGCGCGCATGGTTTTTCCGGCGTAACGGTTATGGAATCGGAAAAGGAGGCGAGCCTCCCGATTGATTTGCTCCAAGCGCCGCCGGAGATCGCCGCCACGCTGGCCATGTGGGGCATACGAACCTTCGGCGATCTGGCGGCGCTCCCCGAAGACGGGATCGCCGAGCGCCTCGGCCCACCGGGCGTGCATCTTCGAAAATTGGCCCGCGGGGAGGGCGCGCGGCCGCTGCGGCCGGCGAATTCGCCGCCCGCCTTCGAGCAATCCTTCGAACTCGAAACGCCGCTCGCGCTGCTCGAGCCGCTTTCCTTCATTCTGGCCCGAATGCTCACAGAGATGTGCGCGCGCCTGGATTCGCACGGCTTGGCCACGCACGAGTTGCGGCTGCGGCTGAGCCTGGAAAACGCCGGCTCGCACGAGCGCGCGTTGCGGCTTCCCTTCCCCATGTGCGACGCCAAGGCGTTTCTGAAACTGCTCTCGCTGGATCTCGATGCGCATCCGCCGCCCGCCCCCGTCACCGCTGTTTTCCTGGCGTTCGAGCCGGTGAATCCGCGCGTGGTTCAGCACGGGCTGTTCCTCCCGCCGGTGCCCGAGCCGCAAAAATTGGAGTTGACGCTGGCGCGCATCGCGAAGCTGGTGGGCGAGGGCAACGCCGGCTCGCCGGAACTTCTCGACACGCACCGGCCGGGCGCCTTCCGCATGAAGCGCTTCACCGTGGCGCCCAGCGGCGGCGTGGCGCGGCGGTTGGCGGAGTGCTTGGCGCTGCGCGTTTTCCGCCCCGCGCTGCGTGCGCGTGTCGAGGCGCACGGCGGGCGGCCGGCGCGGGTCGAGGCCCGCGGCGTGCGCGGCCGAGTGGTCGAGATGGCGGGACCCTGGCGCAGCTCCGGCGACTGGTGGCGCAGCAACGCCTGGTCGCGCGACGACTGGGACGTGGCCCTGACCGACGGCGCTCTCTACCGCCTCTGGCGCGACCGCCAGGCCGATGAGTGGTTCCTCGAGGGCCGCTATGACTGAGCGCTACGTCGAATTGCATGCGCGCTCCGCGTTCAGCTTTCTCCGCGCCGCGTCCCTGCCCGAGGAGCTCGCCGGCGTGTGCGCCTCCCTGGAGCTGCCGGCCATGGCGCTCACGGACCGCGACGGAGTCTATGGCGCGCCGCGCTTCCATTTCGCGGCCAGGAAAGCGGGCGTGCGCGCGCATATCGGAGCCGAGGTCACCGCCACCGATGGCGCGGTCTACACGCTGCTGGTCCGCAATCGCGCGGGATACCGGAATCTCTGCGGGCTGATCACGCGCATGAAATTGCGCGCCAAAAAATACGAAGCGGCAGCCGCGCCCCAGGAGATCGCCGAGTACGCCGAAGGTCTGGTGTGCCTGACAGGCGGCCAGGAGGGGCCGCTCGCGCATGCGCTCCAGGCGGGCCAGGCAAGGCCCTGCCTGGAATGTTTGGCCGCGGCCTTCGGGCCCCAGAACGTTTACGTCGAGTTGCAACGGCATCTCAATCGCGAAGAGGAGGCCCGCAACCAGGCGGTGGTGGAACTCGCGCGCGCGCTGCGGCTTCCGCTTCTCGCCACCAACGGCGTCTGCCACGCCAGCGCGGCCGAGCGCGAAATCTTCGACCTCCTGACCTCCATCCGCAACGGGGTGCCCCTCGAGAGCGCGGGCCGCCTGCTGGCCAACAACTCGGAACGGCATTTGAAACCGGCGGCCAAGATGGCCCGTCTGTTCGCGGATCTGCCCGAGGCCATCGCCAACACCTGCGAGCTGTCCTCGCGCCTCGAGTTCGTCCTCACCGATTTGGGCTACGAGTTTCCGCGCTATCCCGTGCCCGAGGGCGAGACCATGAACTCGTTTCTCCGTAAACGGACCGGCGAGGGCGCGCGCGGCCGCTACCAGCCGTATCATGAGCGGGCCCAGCGCCAGATCGAGCGCGAGCTGGCGCTGATCGAGAAGCTCAAGCTGGCGGGTTATTTCCTCATCGTGTGGGACATCGTGCAGTTCTGCCGCGCGCAGGGCATCCTGGCGCAGGGGCGCGGCTCGGCGGCCAACAGCGCCGTGTGCTATTCCCTCGGCATCACCGCGGTGGACCCGGTGGGCATGGACCTGCTCTTCGAGCGCTTCCTCTCCGAGGAGCGCGGCGAGTGGCCGGACATCGATCTGGATCTGCCCAGCGGCGAGCAGCGCGAGCGCGTGATCCAGTACGTCTACCAGCGCTACGGCCAGCGCGGCGCCGCGATGACCGCCAACGTCATCACCTATCGCGGGCGCTCGGCGGCGCGCGAGGTGGGCAAGGTGCTGGGCTTCGACGAGAACGTGATCGCCCGCCTTTCCACCCTGGCCCGCGCCCACGAATGGAAAGACCCCACGGAAACCAGCGAGCAACAATTCCGCGAAGCCGGGCTGGATCTCGCCCAGCCGCGTGTGAGCAAATTCCTGGAACTCTATCGCGCCGTGCAGCACCTGCCGCGCCACCTCGGCCAGCACTCCGGCGGAATGGTCATCTGCCAGGGCCAGCTCGATTCGGTGGTGCCGCTCGAGCCCGCCGCCATGCCCGGCCGCGTGGTGGTGCAGTGGGACAAAGACGATTGCGCCGACCTCGGCCTGATCAAGGTGGACCTGCTGGGGCTGGGCATGATGGCCGCGCTAGAAGAAACTCTCCAACTCATTCGCTCCTCCCGCGGCGAGGAAGTGGATCTGGCGCACCTGCCGGCCAACGATCCGGCCACCTACCGCGCCTTGCAGACCGCCGACACCATCGGCATGTTCCAGGTGGAGAGCCGCGCCCAGCAGGCCACGCTGCCGCGCCTCTATCCGGAGAAGTTCTACGACCTGGTGGTGCAGGTGGGCATCGTGCGCCCCGGCCCGATCGTGGGCAAGATGATCCATCCCTATATCAACCGGCGGCTGGGACGCGAGCCGGTGGACTGCCTGCATCCCTCGCTCGAGCCGGTGCTCCAGCGGACCCTCGGCGTGCCGCTTTTCCAGGAGCAGTTGCTGCGCATCGCGATGATCGCGGCGGGCTTCAGCGGAGGCGAAGCCGAGGAGCTGCGGCGCGCCTTCAGCCACAAGCGCGCGGAGGCCAAGATGCACGAGATCGAGGGGCGTCTGCGTAGCGGCATGGAGCGCAACGGCATTCGCGGCGCGGCGCAGGATACCATCGTGCAGTCCATCGCCTCCTTCGCGCTGTACGGTTTTCCCGAATCGCACGCCGCCAGTTTCGCCCTGCTGGCCTACGCCAGCGCCTACCTGAAGTGCCACTACCTGGCCGCTTTCACCGCCGCGCTGCTGAACAACCAGCCCATGGGCTTCTACCATCCCTCGACCATCATCAAGGACGCGCAACGGCACGGCCTGCGCGTGCTGCCGGTGGATGTGACGCGGTCGGAGTGGCTCTGCACCATCGAGAACGAATGTCTCCGCCTGGGCCTGAACTACGTGCGCGGCCTGCGGCGGGAAGCGGGCGAAGTGCTGCTGAGCCAGCGGCGCGCCCGCCCGTTCGCATCCATCGACGATCTGGCGCGGCGCGTGCCCGAGCTGCGCAAAGACGAGATGGCCACGCTGGCTCAGGTGGGCGCGCTGAATGCGCTCGATGCCTGCGACCGCCGTGGCGCGCTATGGGCGTCCAGCCGGGCCATTCGTCCCGCGGGACCGTTGCTCGAAGAGATCGAAAGCGACGTGTCGCCTCCGTCGCCCCTCGCGCCCATGGACCCTTTCGAGCGCCTGGACGCCGATTACCGAGGCGCCGGCGTCACCGTCGGCCGCCATCCCCTAGCCTGGCGCCGCGAGGAGCTGCGTGCGCGCGGCGTCACCCCGGCCGCCGGCCTCGCCCGCCTGCGCAACGGCCGCCCCGTCCGCGTAGCCGGCTGCGTCATCGTGCGCCAGCGCCCCGGCACCGCGCACGGTTTCGTGTTCCTCAGCCTCGAAGACGAAACCGGCATCTCCAACGTCATCGTCACCCCCGTCGTCTTCGAAGCCCACCGCAACGTGCTGGTCAACGCACCGCTCCTGCTAGTCGAAGGCGCCCTCCAAAAGCAAGACGGAGCCGTCTCCATAAAAGCCGCCCGCCTCGAGCCCCTGCCGCCCCTCTCCGCCGCCACCCCCTCCCACGATTTTCATTAAAATCGGCGTTCATCCGCGTTCATCGGCGGCGAGTATCGGATCTGTTACTACCTGCTTTACTCCGTTTCTTGGAGCGAACCTTCCGGACTTCCCGGTGGAGCGAGGCCAGCAACTCCTCGGGGGTCTCAAGAGGGCCATGGGTACGGCCCCGCTTGAAGTCCTCGAGGCTCTCGGCGATCCCGCGATCCACCAATGTCTTGGGCGCGAAAGTGATCTTGCCGCGTTCCACCCGCGCCTCCAGAAGGTCGCCCACACTGACGCCGATCTTCTCGCGAACGCTGCGCGGGATCACGACCTGGAACTTGTTCTTAACCGTGACAACAGCCATGATGGAATGTTCGACAGTTCAACCGTCCAACCTGCCTCCAGAATACCACGAATCCCCTCGCGGCGCGCTCGTAAACGCGCCGCCCCTCTCCGCCACAACCCCGTCCCACGATTTTCATTACTATCGGCGTTCATCCGCGTTCATCGGCGGCGAGTATCGGATCCGTTACTACCCGACAAGCCCTAACCTCAAGCGCCCAGCTCACGCTTCACCTGGCTCCAGGGGCGCGTCTTCCCCTCCCTCACCTGCTGGAGGGCGCGGCGCACCTTCTTCGCTTCCGAGGCGCTCAGCGTATCGTCCGCATCGACCAGCTTCTTAGGTTTCATCGAGACGCGGCCTCTTTCCGCCGTGACCTCCATGAAGTCTCCCGCCTTGAGCCGCATGGCGTCGAAGATCTTCTTCGGAATCACCACCTGACGCCGCTGGCCGATCCGGCTCAGCGCGGCGAGTCCGGCGTTGCCGGCCGCTTGGATGTCTCGACTAGGCATACATTCAGCTTATCATGTATGCGGAAAGCGACCCAGCGCCAGATTCCCCGAACTTCCCGCCCCCATCTTCCGTTGTTCTACCATTGGGATAAGGGACCACCATGAAAACTCTCGTAAGACTCCTCCTCCCGCTGGGCCTTCTCGCGCCCGCGCTGCTCGCCCAACAGCCCCCCATCATCGACCGCGAACTGCTCTTCGGCGATCCCGAAATCTCCGGCGCGCAGATCTCGCCCGACGGCGCCTGCATCGCCTTCATGAAGCCCTGGAACAAGACCCGCAACATCTGGGTGAAGCGCACCCAGGAGCCGTTCACGGCCGCCAGGCTGGTGACCGCCGACGCCAAGCGGCCCATTCCCGGCTACAGGTGGAGCCGCGACGGGAAGTACATCCTGTTCGTGCAGGACAAGGCCGGCGACGAGAACTACAACGTCTACGCGGTGAATCCGGCGGACACTCCCGCGGCGGGTTCCGAGGCGCCGCCCGCGCGCAACCTGACCGACGCCAAAGGCGCGCGCGCCGAGATCTATGCGGTGCCCAAGACCGAGCCCGACCTGATCTACGTGGGCATCAACGATCGCGACAAGGCCTGGCACGACCTCTATCAGGTGAAGATCTCCACCGGCGAGCGCACGCTGCTGCGCAAGAACACCGACCGCATCACCGGCTGGGTCTTCGACCTGAAGGACCAGTTGCGCCTGGCCACCCGCTCGGCCGACAACGGCGATACCGAGTTCCTGCGCGTGGATGCGGACGCCTTCAAAAAGATATACTCCTGCAACGTCTTCGAGACCTGCAGTCCGGTGCGGTTTCACAAGGACAACCAGCGCCTGTACATCGTCACCAACCAAGGCGCGGGAGACCTGGCCCGGCTGGCGTTGCTCGATTTGCAGTCCGGCCAGGACGAGCTGGTTGAATCCGATCCCTTGAACCGCGTGGATTTCAGCGGGGCGCTGATCTCCGAGGTCACAGACCAGATCACGGCCACCTTCTACCAGGACGAGAAGCAGCGCATCTATTGGAAGGACAAATCCTTCGAGGCGGACTACCAGCTCATCCTGAAGAAGTTGCCGGGCCAGGAGATGCGCCCCGGATCGCACACCAAAGACGAGCGGCTCTGGCTGATCTCCGGTGTCAGCGACACCGAGCCCGGCGAAACCTACCTCTTCGACCGGAGAACCAAGAAGCTGACCTTGCAGTATCGGGTCCGCGAGAAGCTGCCCCGCGAGTACCTGGCGGCCATGACGCCGGTGCGCTACAAGTCGTCGGATGGCCTCGAAATCCCGGCCTATCTCACGCTGCCCAAGGGCCTGCCTGCGAAGAATCTGCCCGCGATTGTCCTGCCGCACGGCGGTCCCTGGGGCCGCGACCAGTGGGGCTACAGTTCCTGGACCCAGTTTCTGGCCAACCGCGGATACGCCGTCCTGCAAATGAACTTCCGCGGGTCCACCGGCTACGGCAAGAAGTTTCTGGACGCCGGCAACCGGCAGTGGGGCGACAAGATGCAGGACGACGTCACCTGGGGCGCCAAGTACCTTGTAGCCGAGGGTATCGCGGACCCCAAGCGCGTCGGGATCATGGGCGGCTCCTACGGCGGATACGCCACCCTCGCCGGAGTGGCCTTCACGCCGGATGTCTACGCGGGCGCGGTCTCCATCGTGGGACCATCCAATTTGATCACGCTGCTCAACTCGATTCCGCCGTACTGGGAGCAGATCCGCACGCTGTTCTACAAGCGCATGGGCGACCCGCGAACGCCCGAGGGCAAAGCCCAACTGCAGCGTCAGTCGCCGCTCAACTCGGCCTCCAAGATCAAGACGCCGTTGATGGTGGTGCAGGGCGCCAACGATCCGCGAGTGAACAAGGCCGAGTCGGACCAGATCGTGATCGCGCTGCGCGACCGCGGCTTCCCGGTCGAGTACCTGGTGGCGCCCGACGAGGGGCATGGCTTCGCGCGTCCGGTGAACAACATGGCCATGTTCGCCGCCTCGGAGAAGTTCATGGCCAACTACCTGGGCGGCCGCTATCAGGAAGGCGGCGCCGACGAAGTGGTAGCCCGCCTGAAGGAGATCACGGTCGATCCCAAGACGGTGGTTTTGGCCAAGAAGGTGGACGCCGCGGCGGTGGGCGCGCCGGCGCTCGCGTTTCCGTTGCAGCCGGGCGCTTACCAATACAAGGCCAGCCTCCGGATGGGCGAACAGAACATGCCGCTGAACTACTCCACTACCATCCGGGAACAGGACGGAGCCTGGAAGGCCACCGACACCGTGACCACTCCCATGGGCGACATGGTGGATTCCGCGACGCTCGACAAGAAGACGCTGGTCATGCTGGCGCGGGCCGCCAAGCAGGGGCCGGCGACCATCGATCTCGCCATCCAGGACAACAAGGCTACCGGGAACATGGGCTTGAACGGCCAGGACCACCCCATCGCCCTCGACCTGGGTGGCCCGCTCTTCGCCGATGCCGCGGGCGCGCCCCAGGTGATCGCCTGCCTGCCCCTTGCCGAGGGCTACTCCACCACCTTCCGCAACCTGGATGTCATGAAGCAGAAAGTGAAGCTGATGCAGTTGAAGGTGACCGGCTCGGAAAGCGTGACGGTCCCGGCGGGGGCCTTCGACTCCTTCAAAGTCGAGATCACCCCAGCTGATGGCAGCGCCGGCCAGGTCACCCTGTGGATCGCCAAGGACTCCCGCAAGGCAGTCAAAGTCTCGGCCGTCCTAGCCGAAGCGGGCGGCGCGACCCTGACCGCCGAACTCCAGTAGCCGGCAGTGGATCACTTTGAAACTCTTGTGCCCTGACTCTGGCCCCTGTGCCATACTGGACTCAGCCGCGCTTGACCGATAAAAGGACATAACTGAGGCTCAAAATGGATAATGATAAGCAGCTTTCGGATTGGCTCGCACAGATCCACAAACAATTGGTAAACATGACGGCCCACCTTGAAACGCTGGCTAGGGTCGCCCGCGCCGAGCACCCCGATGTGTTCAAGATAGCGCAGACTCCCGCTACCGTTCGGCGCGATCCGGGCACTCTGGAACGTTCATGAACGAATATCCCAGCGCATGAGCAGCCGCGAAGAACAACACCGCGAAGAGCAACCTCCGTACCTGGCCGATGACAGTCTGCTTATCAACAGTCGACTGGGCGAGATAGAACGACAACAGACGGAGGAGAAGAAATCCCAAAGAGAATACAACAAACAGCAACTTAGATTCAACAAGTTGCTGGTGCTCTTCACGGCGCTGCTGTTCCTCACGAGCGTAGTGTCTAACTTCCTGACGTTTCGCTATGTGGGACTGACCAAGCGGAGTGCAGAAGCGGCAACGAGCGCCGCCGACACCGCCGCCAAGACCCTCGGACAAAGCAAGGCGGCGCTGGACGCCACCATCGAGGCATCTCGGCGCGACCAGCGGGCATGGCTCACCGTACGCGCCGTTTCGATGGAAGCCCCCCTTAGGATTGGCGAAAAACCCAGAGCCACCGTTGAAGTCGCAAACAGCGGAAAAACTCCTGCGGTTGATGCGACTATCGCGGGTACCGTCTTGAGCCGCCGGCGCCTAGCAGATGCCCTTTCTGGAGCTACCACGGGCCACGCTCCAAGCAGGGCCGTAATTGGACCGGACGCTACACTTAAGGTCACCCTGGAAGCGTCCGAGGCTGTCACCCACAAGGAACAAATCGATGCCGTCGCCAGCGGGCCGTGGCTCCTCTACGCCACAGGGAGGATTGTCTATCGAGACATTTTTCACGATGAACACGTCACCGAGTTCTGCTTCCAGGGCGGCGGCAAGACGATCACGCCTGTAGGCGCCTACTGGGCCTCCTGCGCGCGCGGGAACTCGATCAAATAGCACGAAACAGCCCAGCTCCCGTGGCCAATCCACAACACGCCCCGTCAACGCCAAGCAACCCAGGAAGGCGGACCGCAGGTTGCCAGCCAGGGGCACTCCCGCTGTCAGGGGCTCGCCGATTCCAAACCGACCCAGTACCCAATTGCGAGCTCCCACAGGGAACGCCGCCCTCCCGGAGGCGCAGCGCTCTTACCCCGGGTGATCCTTCGCGTCCGGGCCGAACCGCGTGAGGCCCGCCGAGAGCGCGAGTTGCGTCAGGCCGGCGATATTGTTCACGCCGATCTTCTTCATCATGGTCTTGCGGTAGCTGCGCACCGTCTGCAAGCCCAGGTCCAGCATGACCGCGATCTCCTTGCTGGTCTTGCCTTCGGCCACCAGCCGCAGCACCTGCAACTCCCGGGGCGATAGCGTATCCAGCACCGGCGGCAGCGCCTTGGACTCCAAATCGCCGCGCTGTATCCGCGTTTGCACCCGGTCGGCCACCTCCGCGCATAGATAGAACCCGCCTTTGGCGACCGTGCGCAGGGCATCCAGAAGGTCGTCCGAGGAAGCGCTCTTGAGTACGAACGCGCGGGCGCCCGAGCGGATGGCCCCCACCACCGAACTCTCGTCGTCGTACATCGACAGGATGATCACCTTGGAGTCGGGACAGTGCCGCATGATCTCGATGGTGGCCTCGATGCCGTTCAGGCCTGGCAGCCCGATGTCCATCAGCACCAGGTCCGGACGGACCCGTTTGCAGAACTGCACCGCCTCGGCGCCGTTCTCGGCTTCCCCCACCACCTTGAATTCGTCGCGTCTTTCGAGGATCGACTTGATGCCATCGCGAAAGATCTTATGGTCGTCCACCAGCAAAATCTGATATGCCATTGCCGCCTCCCGCCGATGCACCCCTAGCGGGTCACTTCGCCGCCCGGTAAATCGCTCTCACAATTGTACCCTTTTCGGGTCCGCTCGCAACCGAGAACTTGAGCCCCGCCTGGGCCGCCTGATAGGTCATCAGATGCAGCCCCAGCCCGCCCGTCCCGTGTACCGGGGCGAACCCCTTGCCATTATCCCGAACTTCGAGCACCACCTCCCCCTTGGCGGGCTTCACCAGGATCTCGATCTGCGTGGCGCCGGAGTATTGGACCGCGTTGTCCAGCGCCTGCTCGGCGATCTTGAAGAGCGCCGTGGCGGGTTCCAGCGGCACGCGCACCGAGGAATCGAACAGCAGCCGGAGGCCTCCGGAAAAGGTCTTGCGATAGCGGCCCACCAGCCGGTCCAGGGCGAAAGGCAGTCCCGTCCGCGCCACGATCGAGGGATTCAACTCATAGCTCAGATCGCGCACCTGGGTCACCGCCGTTTCGATCACCTTCTGGATGTCGGCGATGCGCCGGGGAATATTCTCGACGTCTTCCGCGATGTCCATGCGCAGCAGGTCGAGCTGCAAGCCGATGGCGCTCAAGATCTGCCCCACCTCGTCGTGCAGGATGCGGGAAACCCGGGCGCCTTCCTGTTCCCGCGCGTTCATCACGCTGACCAGCAGGTGAACTAGCTCGCGTTCCTCGGGGGTAGCGAAGGGCACCACTCAACTCCCGGCCACTGCCTTGGGCCGACGCCTTAGGCTTTGCGTTCCAAAACCCGGCGGGCGGCGGCAACCAGGTTGGCGGCCCGCATTCCGTACTTGTCGAGCAGGCCGTCCGGCGTGCCCGATTCCGCATAGGTAGTAACCCCGATGAATTCCATGGGGCAGGGGCAGGTTTCGGCAACCACCTGGGCCACCCTCACGCCCAGCCCGCCATCCACCAGGTGCTCTTCGGCGACCACCAACGCGCCGGTTTCCAGAGCGGCCCGGCGGATGGTTTCGCGGTCCAGCGGCTTGATGGTGTGAATATCGATCACCCGGGCCGAAACACCGGCGGCGGCCAGCGCCTCGCTAGCCCGGATGGCCTCCGCCACCAGCAGGCCGGTCGTGATCAGCGTGACATCCTGGCCGTCGATCGTCTGAATCGCCCGGCCGATTTCAAACTCTTGGTCCGGCGCATAGACGATAGGAACCTTGAGCCTTCCCGTGCGCAGGAAAACCGGCCCCACATGCGCGGCGGCGGCGCGCATCAGGGCGCGCGTAGCCACCTCGTCGGCGGGCGAAAGCACCACGAAACCGGGCAGCGAGCACGCCAGGCCGATATCCTCGATGCTCATCTGCGACGGCCCGTCCTCGCCGATCGAGATGCCGCTGTGCGTGCCCACGATCTTCACGTTGCTGTTCGGGTAGGCCACCACCACACGCAACTGCTCGAACCCCTTGTTCACAACGAAGCACGAGAAACTGGCCGCGAAGGGGATCTTCCCGCCCATCGCCAGGCCGGCCGCCACGCCCACCATATTGGCCTCGGCGATCCCGCACGACACGAACCGGTCCGGAAACTCCTTGGCGAACAGCGAAGTATAGGTGGATTTCGAAAGATCCGCATCCACCGCCCAGACATTGGGATTCTCCCGGCCCAGTTCCACCAGCGCCTTGCCGAACGCTTCCCGCGTGGCCATCCCCGGTTTCAACTCGAATTTCGGTTCCATCACGCCAGCTCCTTCAACGCCTGCTCCACCTCGGCCTTGCTCGGCGCCACGCCGTGGAACTTGGGGTTGTTCTCCATGAAGGAAACGCCCTTGCCTTTCACGGTGTGGGCGATCAGCGCGCTGGGCTGGCCTTTGACCGAAGCCGCCTCGGCGAAGGCTGCCTGAAGCGCCGGGATGCTGTGGCCGTCCAGCTCGACGGTGTGCCAGCCGAAGGCCTGCCACTTGGCCGCCAGCGGCTCCAGCTCCATGATGTCCTTCACGAAGCCGTCCAGTTGGATGCGGTTGTAGTCCACGATGGCCACCACGTTGTCGAGCTTGTGGAAGGCGCCGAACATGGCCGCTTCCCAGATTTGCCCTTCCTGAATCTCGCCGTCGCCGAGCATCACGTAGGTGCGCACCGGCCGCTTGTCCCAGCGCGAGGCCATGCCCAGTCCCACGGCCAGCGACAGGCCCTGGCCGAGCGAGCCGGTCGAGGCCTCCAGCACCGGCAGGAACCGCTTGTCCGGATGGCCCTGGTAGATCGACCCGAGCTGGCGCAGCGTGTTGAGCGAATCCAGCGGGCAGTAGCCGCACTCCGCCAGCACCGCGTACAGCACCGGCGCGGCGTGGCCCTTCGACAGGATGAACCGGTCGCGATCCGGCCACTCCGGGTTGTCCGGATCGTGCCGCATCACATCCCAGTACAGCGTGACCAATGTCTCGACGGCCGAAAGCGATCCGCCCGGGTGGCCCGACTTGGCTTCCCCGAGCATCACGACGATGTGCCGCCGGATAATCTTCGAGATTTCCTGAAGTTCTTCAACGTTCCGCGTTTGCTTCATCGGCTCCAAAACTCCAAAGATCCTAGCATAGCAACTTGACCTCAACCCCGCACAAAGCCTAGACTTCAGTCATGCCCGATGAAATCAAGCAAGTCAGTTTCTGGATTGGAACCATGCCCCACAAGATTGGGGAGGGGGCCGCGCTGCTGAACGCAGTGAAGGACGCCGGAGTGAACCTGGTAGGGTTCCTGGGATACCCGAGGAGCGCCCGCATCGCCGAAATCGTGCTGGTGGTGGATGCCAAAGTTGGCATCGGGGCCGTCAGCAAAAATGTCCTCGCCAAGAAAGCCGGGTTCAAGCTCGGCAAAGCGCAGAAGGGGTTCCTGGTGTGCGGGGAGGACCGGCTGGGCGCGGTGGCCGAAAAAGCGGCCGCACTGGCCGCCGCGGGGATCAACATTATTTCGATCCACGCGCTCGCCGCGACCGGATGCTGCTTCAACGCGCTGATCGTGGTGGCTTCGGCGGATTTCCGCAAGGCCGCCAAGGCGCTCGCGAAGTAGACCCCGATCCCCATCATTCTCCGCGCACGATAGGCATGCGCCACCCGGTCCCAAAGGCTCGGGAGGTCACTTTCAACCCCGGCGCCGCCTGCTTGCGCTTGAACTCCGCGTTCCTGACCAGCCACAGGACGCGCCGCACCGTGGCGGGGTCGTAACCCGCGGCGACAATCTCCTCCGCCGACTGGCATTGCTCCACGTGTCTCTCCAGGATTTCGTCCAGCAGATCGTAGGGCGGGAGGCTATCCTGGTCGGTCTGTCCGGGCTTCAGCTCCGCCGAGGGCGCCTTCGAGAGGATCGCCTCCGGGATGTCGGGATGGCGCTGGTTTCGCCACCGAGCCACGCGGTAAACCATCGTTTTCGGAAGATCCGCGATCACGGCCAGGCCGCCATTCATGTCCCCGTACAGCGTGCAGTACCCGACCGAGAGTTCGCTCTTGTTGCCCGTCGACAGCAGCAGGCTTCCGTACTTGTTGGATAGCGCCATCAGAAGATTGCCGCGAATACGCGATTGCAGGTTCTCCTCGGTCACATCGGCGGCGCGTCCCCGGAAAGCCTCTTCCAACGTCTCGCCGTAGGCCTGCATCAGGCCGGGTATGGGCAGCGCGATCGTCCGCAGGCCCAGATTCTTCGCCAGTTCGAGCGAATCGTCCAGGCTGCCCTGGCTGGAATACGGCGACGGCATAAGCACGCACACCACTTGCTCTTTGCCCACCGCATCCGCCGCGATGGCCGCGGTGAGGGCCGAATCGATGCCTCCCGAAAGGCCCAGCAGAACACTCGAAAAGCGGGTTTTCCGCGCGTAATCGCGGACCCCCAGCACCAGCGCCCGCCAGATCTCCGATTCCGTGGCGAAATCGTCTTCCGCGACCGCGCCGGCGGCGGAGGGCAGCTCCACCATCAGCACGTCTTCCTCGAATCCGCGGGCCCGCGCCATCAGCCGCCCCCGATCGTCGAAGGCGCAACTGCGGCCGTCGAAGACCAGGTCGTCGTTGCCGCCCACCTGGTTGACGTAAGCCACGGGCAAATGGTGGCGCTGCGCGAGGTGCCCCAGCATTTCCTCCCGCAGCGCCTGCTTGCCGGCTACGAAGGGCGACGCGGAGAGATTCAGGATCGCTTGCGCGCCCGCGCCGGCCAGCACTTCGATGGGGTCGCTGTGATAGCGCCTCCGCCGCCAGAAATCCCGGTCGTTCCACACGTCTTCGCAGATGCTGATGCCCAGCCGCCAGCCGTTCAGCTCCAGAATCTGCGCGCCGTGCGCCGGTTCGAAATAGCGGTCTTCGTCGAAAACGTCGTAGGTGGGAAGCAAGGTTTTGTGAAAGGCTTGGCCCACCGCGCCATCCTTGAGCAGCACGGCGCTATTGAAGAGCGGCCGTCCCATTTCGGCGGGATTCGGAGTGGCCACTCCAACCAGCAGCGGCGGACCACCGGCCAGTTCTGCGGCCATCCGCTCCAATGCTTCTCGGCTTCGAAATACGAAACCGCGGCTCATGAGCAGGTCGCGCGGCAGGTAGCCCATGAGCGCCAATTCCGGCGTGGCCGCCAGATGGGCGCCCAACGCCTGCGCTTTGCGGGCGGCGCCAACGATCAGGGACGCATTTCCGCCGATATCCCCCGCCGTAGGATCGATTTGGAGAAGGGCGACGCGCATTTGGGTTCATCCTTCGGGAACGGCCGCGCGCGTAACACGAATGGCCAGCAGCGCGCACAGGTAGAGCGCCCCGCCGATCAGCAGCGTGCCGCGGAGGCCCAGGTAGATGGCCAGCACGATGGCCCCCACCGAACCCAGCACGCTGGCGGCGGCGTTCAGGCTCCAGGCCCAGCGCACCGACGGCGCATGCCGCTTCTCCAGCCGCCGCAGCCCGGTCGGGAACGGGATTCCCATCAGGAATCCGGCGGGCGCAATCATGAGCGTGCTGATGGCGAACTTGACGCCCAGCGGCAAGCCGACCCCGGCGCCCACCACCGGCGACACCGCGAAAGCCAGCACCGCGACCAGGCCCGCGACCCCCGCCAGCACTCCCTGAAGGCGGGCCTCGGAATCGGCCACCAGCTTGGGGCTGAAATAGCTCCCCAGCCCGCTCGAGATCAGCATCGAGAAGATAATCACGGTCAGCGCGTAGGTGGGGCGTCCCAGAAACAGCACGAACTTCTGCACCAGCGCCACTTGTATGAGGATGTAGCCCGCGCCGATGGCGATGAAGTACCACAGGAAACGCAGCACGCCCGCCTGGCGCGGCAATCGGCTGCCGAGCAAAAGCCGGGGCAGCACCAGGATCACGCCGGTCGCCAGCGCGCTCACCAGCAGCAGTCCGAACAGCAGCGGGACGGCGCGGTTGACGTTGTAATCGGCGCTCAACCGCGAGGCGTGCCGGAGAAACTCCACGATGTCGCGCGGCTGAACGCTGTAGAAAAAGAACGGGCGGTCGTCGCCGACCGAGGAGATGTCGAATTGGTAATTGCGCTCGAAGGCGCCGCGGTCGGGCGCGCGCAGCAGCCCGGTGAACGCGTTCGCGAAATGCTCGTCGGGAGAATAGATCGGGCGCAGCTTGCCCTGCTCGATGATCGAGTGGAAGCGGGCCAGGTCCGCGGCCTCCAGCGGTTTGCGGCTGAACAGCACGGTGTCCTGCGCCCCCCAGCGGGCCAGATCGCTATCGGTGCCCTCGCGAGCCACCAGCACGTGCCGCCAAGCCTCATGTTCGCCCAACCGCGCCAGGGCGTCGATGGCCAGCGATACCAGGCGCAGCGACTCCCGCGGCGGCTGCACGCCCCAGCGCGTGAAAACCAGAACGCCGTCGTCCGTCAGGTGGCTGAAGTAATCCTCGAAGGCGTCCGTCGTATAGAGATTGCTCTCCGATAGCGCGAACGCGCCGGCCGCCGTGGACGCCCAGGTATCCACCAGCGTCGCCTGGATCACCTGGTACTTCTCGTGCGTGCGGCGCACGAAGCTGCGGCCGTCCTCCACCACGATGCGCACTTCCGGCCGGCCGTAGAGATTGCGGCTCAACTCCGGGAAACGCTCGCGCATCACGGTGGTCGCGATAATGGGGTTGATCTCGACGCCGGTCACGTCGCGCGCCCCAGAGGCCAGCGCGCGCGCCACATCCCAGCCGCCGCCCGCTCCGATGATCAACGTCTTGGCGCCGGGACGGAAGGCATAGGGGAAGCCCGGCCCCTGGTACAGCAGATCGTGGCGATCGCCGGCCTCGAGATGGTCCAGATCGAAGGGCGGGATTCCGGTGGAGGCGTCGCCGTCGATGAACATCATGGCCGAGCCGCGGTCTCCGGTCACGCCCACGCGCGAGAACGAATTCCACTTGACGAAGCGCTCGCTCTTGAGAGCCTTGCCCTTGGCGTACTTCACGTCGATCGCCGGCCGCCAGACGTTGAATGCCAGCAGGGCCAGGATTCCCGCCGAAACCGCCAGGGCCGCGTTGCGCCATCGCACGGCGCCCGAGAGGCTGTACCAGATCACACCCGAGGCCGCGTAGATCAGCGCCGCGGCGAGCACGGTGTTGGGGCCGCCCAGCAGATCCAGCAGCGGAATCAGCAGCAGGCATCCCGCGGCCGCGCCCAGCAGGTCGGCGAAGTACACCCGGTTCACCTTCCCGATGGTTTCCGCGATGACGAGGGAAATCACCGTGCCCGCCCCGAAGAACGGCAGGGCGCTGGCGAAGTAAACTCCGGCCAGCGTCCAGTAGTCGGGCGTCCCGTTCCGCGTGAACAGGAACACCATCGCCAGAATCACCAGGACGCCGTTGATCGTCGCCAAACCACCCAGTTTGGAATAGAAGTTCCACCGCCAGCCCGCCGCCAGGTACGAGAACACGCCGCCCGCGCCCAACCCAAACAGGGCGATGGAGATGGCCAGGAAGGCGAAGTGGTAGTAGAACACCACCGAGAAGATGCGGGTCAGCGCCAGTTCGACGAGCAGCGTCGCCAGCGTGGTGAGGCCCACGCCCAGGTAAATGCGGGACCAGTTTGGTGCGGGATTCATGGAGAGTTCGATGCGCGGCAACCTACTATGGTAATCTACGGCTGCCGGGCATGTCCGAGAATCTCACCCCCGACTACGTGCGCCGCGAGCGGGTCACCGACGCCCTGCTCGAATTCGACCGCCGCATCCGGGAGCGCGTCCTGCCCATAAACCACGCCGAATGCTGGGACCTTCTGTACGACCGCTCTCCTGCGCCCTACGGCGAAAGCCCGCACCCGCAAGCCGACCCGCTCCCCCTGCGCTATGAGACCCGCGAGGAGGTCAGCCTGTTGCGGGTGGTCGATCCGGCGGCCCCGAACCGCGCCTGCCTCGACTGCGACCTCTTCGGCCGGAGCCACTGCGGCGGCGGCTTGGTCTTTGTTTACTACGCGTTGCGCGACGCCGGCGTCGAGAATCCGATGCACTGGCTGGCCGTCGAGATCGAGCCGGGCCTCTACCTGCCGGACTGGGAGTTGATGCTGGAAAACGGCTGGCGCATCGAGCGCCGGCTAAGGGATTTCTTCGAGGCGCACCTCGAGCGGGTCAACGCCGACCCGCAGGGCTGAGCGCCGGGGTTGAGAGATTGGAGCTCCTTGAGGGCCATGTTGTACGCGCGCCGGACGGTGTTCTCGTAGCGCCTCAGCTTGGCGAACGCGTCGCTTCCGCAGTCTCGATAGAATATGATACCCAGCCGGCGGGTGTTCTCGTCGCAGACCACGGCATCCCCGGAGAGTTCCATCCAATAGGCCAACATGCCGGTCCTCATGCGGGCCGCGCGCCGCAGACGCCACTCGGCCCAGGCCATCTGGCGCACGCAGAACTCCTGGACGGCGCCACCGCAAGGGAAGGCGTCGCGCAGGCCGTCGATGAGTGCCTGGAATTCGGCGGCGTCCTCAAAGGGCAGGACGAAGTCGCGGTAGCTGCGGTCTTCGGAGTCGCCGTCCGTTATCGATTTCGATGCCATGGTGCACCTCGGAGCGCGGGCCGTAGTGGAAGCCCGCCCCTACAAGAGACTTACCACAAGCGTGGTGCATTTCCATTCGTAGGCCAAGCCAAGTGATTGAAAGGACGTGAGATCGAATCTGTGACTGGCGGTGAAGAGGAAATATTGGGAGGCCGTTGACGGGTAGGTCTAGTTCTCCAAGGTGGTCTTGTGATACGTTCGAGCCATGGACCCACCAGATGAGGAGTATCCGTATCACGTGATCGCAATCGGTGAGCTTACGAAGCACTACAGCCCTGAAAACTTCAGGTACGCCATCGGCGTGTGCCGGGACGTGGTGGCCAAGACCATTGCCGAGGACAATCGATCCGACCAGCAAAGAGCCCGGTACCGCATTTTGAGGCTCTTGGATCTGCAGCTTCTCCGGGCCGTACGGTGGGTTGAGGAAGAGGCGGACCTCATGGCCTGGGTGATGCGGAATCTTATAGAGCTCAAGTTCTGGGCCAAGTTCGTCTCGGAAAGCGAGGAAAAGGCGACACAGTTCTTGAACGAGGCCGACATTGACATGAAAGAGCTATATGAGTCCCTGGAGAAGCTCCTGCCAGCCGGCACTCCCAGACCGGTACTGCCGCCAGTCACGGGAAGGCGGGTCAGAGTCGAGACGTCCGGGGACCGAGAGGCACTGATGTGGAAGAATGCTTGCAAGCTGATCCATCCAAGTTCTTACGTAATAAATCATTTCGAGGAAACCGTGAGAAACGGTGATAACAACCAGATCTTCGCTATCCAAATCTTAGAGTACGGCTGGGGAATAGTGACCACTTTCCATGAGATAGATTGGAAAGCTTGACGGATTCTGAGGGTCCGCTGCACTTCACCGCAAACCGCTGAGATCTCACGCTTGGATCCCATAGAGGTCCACCCTCAGAGGGCCGGCCACTCCGAGCTTCTCTGGATGCGTGATCGCGAAACTCTCATGATCCAATTCGTCAGATGACGCAGTGCGGAAGTAACGGATCTGGGACAGGGGTGGCAGCGCTACCGCTGACAGGTCGATGTCTATCGCGATCCGATCCTCATGGTGGACGACGCTGGTCTCCCCCAGCTCGAACCGCTCGATGGTCGCCTCACGCTCGGTAGCGGACTTCGCTGGTTCGCCGTACCCAAAGACTCCCGGCGAAGTAACGGGTTGCGCGACGAGGCGCACGTTTCCCTCTAGGCCGATCTCCAAGACCGGCTCACCGCACAAGCGAACCATCTCAGGGCGAACGAGAACGCCAACGCGAACGGTTCGGGCGTCGTTTCGGGCAAGCATCTTCAGCGTGTCCAGTTCCCTTGCAGCGGCGTTAAAAACAGACTGCAGGACCCCATGTGACCGCAGTTCTTGGCCGAGGACGGCCGGATCAATATTCGGGACGCTCCGCGACGCGAAGCCGACCGCAAGCCTCACGTCGGAGTACTGATAGTAGTAGAGTATCAACGTTACCTTGCCACCCCAGCTCGCAATCTCTTCATCGCTGAGCTGTCGAAGGTCACGCAAGAGCACTCCATAACGGGCGGCTTTTCTCTGGGCCCCAACCGTGAACCCGGCGGACGCGACCGCAATGGTCGTGTGCGCGCCAAGCGACTGGCGACGACCGATGAGCCTCGGGGGACACCAAAAACCGGCCATTGAGGGACACCTGAAAACCGGCCAACGGAGCTGACTCAGGACATTGACCACGACGGGAGGTTTACCCTCCGTCGAGATGAGCAATGTCTTGAGCGAAGA
>JBKQQG010000039.1:0-50018 GCA_052144455.1 Bryobacteraceae bacterium | reverse complement strand
GCTTTCTGTTTCCATCGGGTCTTGCCGCGACCTAACGCGGCTGGGTTCAACCGCCGGATGCGGAAAACCGCACGTCCGGTGGTGTGGGAGGGTGCCGGGGCGCAATCCCCGGCACTCCACCCGATCAGGAAGGCCTGACCCCACCATTCCATCGGTGATAGACTCGCAGAATCCGGAGAAAGGCGTCAAGCTGATGCGAGAGATCAAGCATATTGGAGTGTTACGGGCGGCCATTATCGGCGGGCTGCTGAGCCTGGTGACCAGCGCCGTGGGCGAGGTTTTGGTGGTCTCGCTGTCCATGGCTTTGCTGGGCCCGATCGCCGGGTCGTACGGCCGGGGCGGAGGGTTGCTGGGCGGATTGCCGCCGCTAGTCGGCCGGCTGGTGCTGGTAGCGCCGATTCTCAACGGCATCCTGGGCTTCGTCATGACGGGCCTGTGCTGCTGGGTCTACAACCTGGCGGCCCCAAGAATCGGCGGGATCGAGGTCGAGCTCGGGTAGCGCGGCAGCGCCGGGCCGAAGGCCTGACCCCACCACCCCATTGGTGATACACTCGCAGAATCTATAGAAAGGCGTCAAACGTATGCAAGAGATCAAGAGCTTTGGAGTTTTTCAGAATGCCAAGTTCGCGGCGGTCATGTACCTGGTGATCAGCGCGGTGATTGTGGTGCCCCTGACTTTCATCATGATGGCCGTCGGGGGCAACCGCGCCAATCCGTTCGGCATGCTGTTTCTACTTTTGCCGATTCTGTACGCCATCATCGGCTTCATCTTCACGGCCATCGGATGCTGGGTCTACAACCTGATCGCCTCGATGGTGGGCGGGATCGAAGTGGAGATCGTGGCGAAGGTAGAGCCCCAGATGTTCCCGCCTTCAGCGCCTCCGCTGGGACCCGGGTTCGGACCGACGGCGTAAGCCGACCAGCTCCAGGCGATAGCCGGCGTCCAGAGCCGGGGTTGCGCGCAGAATGCCGCGGTCGCAGGCTTCGACGATGCCCGCGTTCACGTCGCGGGCGAAGCCGAAATCGCCGCCGTTGACGGCCAGTTGCCTCAGAACAGCCCCAGTTTGATGTGCAGGAACTTCTTGGGGTTCTTGTGGATGTCCTTGACCAGCGAATCCAGTTGCGCGGAGACATCCTTCATGGAGTCGTAGAGCTGGGGGTTCACGAGCAACTGGCCGGCCGTGCCCTTCCCCGCATTGAGGCCGTCGAGGGAGGTGTCGAGCTTGGACAGAACACTGTCGAGCCGCTTGGCGACGGTATCGTCCTTGAGCAGTTTGCCGGCGGTGCCCTGGCCGGCATTGAGACCCTCGAGGATCTTGCGGAATTCGGCGATGCTAGCGCGAGCGTCGTCGTAGAGCGCGGGATCTTTGAGCAGCTTACCCGCCGTTCCGTGGCCCTGCTGCAACTCCTGGATCACCGCGTCCAGGTGCTGCACGGAGGCTTGGGCATCGTTGTACAGGCCCTCGTCGTAGAGCATCTTGCCGAGGGTGCCCTTACCGGCGGAAAGCGTCGCGGCGATCTTCTGTAGCTCAGTCACCGTGGCCAGCAGCCGGTCGTAGAACTGCTCGTCGACCACGAATTTCCCAAGGGTGCCCCGGCCCGACTCGATGAGCGTAACGATCTTGTCCAAGCGGGTCAGGATGGACTGCGCCGAATCGAAAATGCCGAAGCCCTTCTTGAGCAGGTCCTCGACCTCGGTGGAAGGCTCGCTGGGCAACTCGCCCTCCGCCTGGACGCTCTGCGGACTTCGTCCCTGGGAGATGTTGATGTACTTGCTGCCGAGCATGTTCTCGGCCGCGATTCCGGCGGCCGAATCGGCGGGGATATCGGGCAGCCTGGCGGTTTGTACGTTCATGACCACGCGCACCACGCGGTTGGGGTTGCCGGAGCGCGACAGTTCGACCCGCTTGACGCTGCCGATCAGAATGCCGTTCAGGCGGACCGGAGCGCCCTGGGCCAGCGCGGCCGAATCGCGCATATAGGTGTAGACCGTCGAGTTCCGTTCCCAGAGGGGCTTCTGGCTGGTGAAGAGCCAAATCAGCACCCCCAGAATGATCATCGCCACAAACGCCGTGACGCCGACTCGCAACTGCGCCCATCGGACCTTTTTCGCAGCAGGCATACAATCAATCTTCGCGCTTTACGAACTTGGATACATAGGGGTCCTCCGAGGCGTTCAATTCGGCCAGGGAGCCCGAAAAAACCAGCCGGCCCTCTTGCAGGACCATAAAGGTGGTTCGGGAGCCGCCCTCCCGCTTCCCATTGCGCTCGATCTCGCCGGTGGTGGGGTTAAACCACGAGTTGGCCAGGAAATGGCCGTCCTGGTAGCGGTGCGTCGCCATCACCGTGGTGGTGTTTCTGAGATCGCGCTGTTTGAGGATCAGGGCGACGATGGTGTAGGCGGTGATGGGGTCCAGCCCGGCGGTGGGCGAATCGTAGAGCACCAGCCGCGGCTCGGTCACCACGGCGCGGGCGATTCCCACGCGGCGCCGCATGCCGCCCGAGAGTTCGCTGGGAAACTTCTCGAGGGTGTGCTCGAGCTCGACGAAGCGCAGGGCTTCTTCCGCGCGCGCGTGCATCTCATCGGCAGTGCAATGAAACCCCGCCAGGTTGGCCAGCGGATAACTCACATTCTCCTCGATGGTGAGGGAATCGAACAGGCCGCCTTCCTGGAACAGCACGCCCATCTCGCGCCGGATGCCGAACAGCTCCCGCTCGGGTAGATCCGTGACGTCGCGTCCGAACACGAACACCCGGCCGGCTTCCGCCTTCTGCAGTCCCAGGGCCGTCTTGAGCAGAACCGTCTTCCCGCTGCCCGCGGCGCCGAACAGCACCAGCGACTCGCCCGGGGCCACCTCGAACGACATCTGGTCGAGCGCCTTGTAGCCGTCGAATTCGACCGTCACGCGGTCGAACCGAAGAACGAATTGGGCCGGATCGTCGCTCATCTGGGGCGCTATAAACTCACAAAAATCCGCGTGATGAAGAAGGTGAGGAAGAAGATCATCACCGAGGAAACCACCACCGCCTGAGTGGTCGCGCGGCCCACTCCCTGCGTGCCGCCGGTGGTGTTGAGGCCGTAGAAGCAGCCGGTCAGCGCGATGGCGAAGGCGAAGACGAAGGGCTTGATCAGGCCCTGCGCGATGTCGTTGTAATCCAGGGCCTGCCAAGCCGTGTTCCAGTACTGATTGGCCGGCATGTTCAGGACAAAGTAGGCGATCAGGAAGCCGCCGAAGATGCCCACGAAATCCGCGATGATGGTGAGCAGCGGCAGCACGGTGAAGGTGGCGATGAGGCGCGGAGTGACGAGCTTCTGGATGGGGTCGGTGCCCAGAGCGCGCATGGCGTCGATCTGCTCGGTGACCTTCATGGACCCCAGCTCGCTGGCCATCCCGGAGGCGTTGCGGCCCGCCACCATGAGGCTGGTCATAGCCGGGCCAAGCTCCCTGACCAGGGTCAGGGCAACTAGTTGGCCGGTCTGGCCCACCGCGCCGTACTGGGCGAGCGCGCGGGCCATCTGCATGGCCATCACGGCCCCGCTGAAGAATCCCACCAGGATCACGATGGGCAGGCTGCCCACGCCGATGATGTCCATCTGGATGAAGATGTCGTCCGCGTAGTGCGGCCGGCGGAAGATGTTATACAGGGCGCGCGCGGCCAGGATGTAGAACTCCTGCACTGCGACGATGGGCGGCTTGGCAAAGTCGAACAAGCGGGCCGGCTCCTAGAATCCCGATGTTAACATAGCGGCTTGCGGGGATCGTATCGCCCGGTTGGGTTCTGGTATGCTGCGAGGGATGCGATCACGAAGCAAGTCCGCTATGCTCCTGGCCGCCGTTCTGCTGGCGGGGGGCGCCGGATGGGCGGCCCAAGTCAAACCAACCTGGAGCGCCGATGAGCAGCCTGTCGCGGACCAGGTTCGCGGGCTGCGCCAGGTGGCCGACGACGCCAGAGGCGGGCTGACCCGCGAGCTGGCTGTGAGAATCCGGCGGTTGCCGGCCACGCCGAACAAAGTGCGTCTGGCCGAAGGCCTGGCCAGCATGGCCACGGAAGGGGACTTCGGCCAGGCTACGCTCCAGGAGGTTGCCACCACCCTGGCCGAGGCGCTGCGCGAACAGCCGGTGGCGAGCGAAAATGGCGAACCGGGGATGCCTTACGTGACGCTCGCGGAGCTGGTCCGCTATGAACAGGTTCAGGTTTCGCTCGACGCTCGGCCGCTCGCGGCGGCCTTCGCCAAGCTGGAGGCGGCGGAGCGGCGGCGCGCCTCGGCGGAGATCGATCTTCGGGATTTGAGCGGCAAAGAGTGGAAGCTGAGCGATCTTCGCGGCAAAGTGGTGCTGGTGAACTTCTGGGCGACGTGGTGCCCTCCCTGCCGCAAAGAGATACCGGACCTGGGCGTGCTCTATGCGCGATTTCAGGAGCGGGGCTTCGCGATCCTGGCCATCTCCGACGAGGAAGCCGGAAAAGTGGCGGCGTTCGCCAAAGAGCAGAACATCAAATACCCGATCCTGCTGGACACCGGCCGGCGGGTCCACGATCTGTTCGGCGTGGAAGGGATTCCCAAGAGCTTCGTCTACGACCGCGACGGGAAGATCGTGGCCACCGCGATCGACATGCGAACGCAGCAGCAATTCCTGGGGATGCTGGCGAAGGCCGGGCTGGATTAGCCAGGGGCTAACCGATCCGAACGAAACTGCCGGGCGAGATGGTGGCGCCGGGGATGACGGTGGCGCCGTGATCCAGCCAGACGTTCACGGTCGGTAACAGCGCCCGATCGTTCGACTCCAGCACCACCTCATAATAGAAGCCCATCTGAAAAGGCTGGCCGGGGCCCACGGAGTTGGCGTTGTGCATCACGAAGTTGGGGTCGATCGTCTGGGTGAGCGGTCCCGGCGCAGTCGCCGTCTTGGCCATCCCCACGCCTCCCTGATAGACGGTGACGCGGAAAGTCTGGGACTTCTGGGAGTCGTTGACCACCGACCAGTCCACAGAAGCGGAGTTCTGCGGCAGCAGGAAAAGGCCGCTCGAAAGCTTGTAGCGGAAGCTGGGGGCGGCGGGTTTGGGTGCTTTCTTTACCGGCATCGGACGAGTTCCTCCTTGAAATAAACAGTTGCCTGGTTTCTGGAGGCCAGCATAGCGCAGGGGTAACGGCAGCACAAGCAGGAACTGGCGTAGGGAGGGATTTCAGGGGGTCTGCCAGTCGAGCGAGTAGATTTCCTGGACGCTGATGTCGCGGTTGACCAGGATGGAACCCCCGGGACCCACGCCGGACCAGGTTCCGAAACGTCTGTGCGCCATGTTCCCGAAGCTGCCCAGGCCCGGCCGGCGCTCGATCTTGCGATCGCCGACGCGCACGCGTAGGAAGCCGGATTCGCCGAAGGCCCCGTTGAACTGCACATACTTGCCGTCCGGGGACCAGTCGGGATAGGCAGAGGCGATGGCGACCAGGTCTTCCCATTTGCGGGCGGCGACATCGTAAAGCTTCAGCTTCTTGTAGTCGACGGTCATGGCGAGGATGTAGCGGCCGTCGGGGGACCAACGCGGCGAGAACAGCCCCGCGGAGCCAGGGACGGGAACGACCTTGCGGGTGGCAAAGTCGACGATGTGGAGAGCGTCCTCCAGGGAAGCCCTAACGGAGAGAACATCTCCGCCCAAGACGATCGATTTGTTGTCGGGCGACCAACTAGGATCGAGTTCTTCACCCGGCCCGGGGAGGAGTTGCTCCGGAGCGCCCCCCTCCGCGGAGACGACGTAGGTTTTCCAGGGCTGGCCGGGAGTTTCGGCGCTAAAGGCGACCTGTCTGCCGTCAGGAGACCACCGCGGCAGGCCGCACTGCATAGGGGGGAAGCTCAACTGGCGACGATCGCTGCCATCGGCCCTGGCTCGCCAGAGAGTCCGGTCGGAGTCGGCGACATAGGCGATCCATTGCTCGTCTTTGGACAGGCTTAGTCCATCCGCCGAAAGCCCGGGCGCGAAGGGGACCGGCGGATGGCCGTTCCAGTCCAGTTGCAGGATCTCGGAGCGAAGCTGGGCGCCGATAAAGAACACTTTCTTGCCGTCCGGGCCGACCAAAGGGGAGTAGCAGTTCATTTCTCCGAAGGTCAACTGCACCGGTTCGCGGGAGGTCTTGCGCCAGAAGGCCCGTTTCTCGCGCATGGCCCAGAGGCTGGCTAGACCGTGGCGAGTGGACTGGAACACGAAGTAGGAGCCGTCGGGGGTCCAGGAACCGCAACATTCCTGCGCAGGGCTGTTCCAGCCGGCGAGGAGGGGATGCAGGTGGGTTCCATCCGCGGCCATTTCCCAGAGTTCGGACCGATTCACGGCCCGGTCCAGCACGGTAAAACGGATGGTGCGGGCGTCGGGGGAGAAGCGCAGCCAGTTGGGCTCGCCGTTGAGCGTGGCCAGGCGGCGCACGTCACCGCCGCCGCTGGTGGCGCGACAAATGTCGTGGCCGCTGGCGAAGAGAATCTCCTTTCCGTCCGGCGGCCAGGTTGCGTCCTGAGCGGTCAGCGCGCCGATGCGGCGTGGCTGTCCGCCCGGCACGGCCACCGACCAGAGCGGGTAAATCTCGCCGACACCGGGGGCCGCTGTCGTCATGCGGGCGGTGAAAAGAAGCTCGGCACTGTTGGGAGAAATGCCGGCGAGATTCCACGACTGGAAGGGAATCGAGATAGCGACGGGCTGCCCTCCTTCGACGGAGACCTGCGCCAGAACCGGATCGAGCCCATCCTTGAAGTAGATCCGCGAGCCGTCGGTCACAATGGGCTCGAGGTTGGTGTCTGCCAGGGAGAACTTCTGCTGGCCGTCGGCGGTGAGTTGGGTGGTTCCGACCACTTTCGGCGGCGGCAGCGCCGGCCGCAGTGCGAAAGCCAGCCCGAGGAACGCGGCCGCCGCGGCCACAGCCCAGATCTTCCTACGGGGGGACGGCGTGGTGGACGCTGCCGGCTCCGCGACTCCGCGCTGGGTCGCGCTCCGCAGGCGCTTCAGGTCGGCGCGCATCTGGGAGGCGGTCTGGTAACGCAGGTCGCGGCTCTTCTCCAGGGCCTCCCGGACGATTCCGTCCAGTTCGGCTGGCAAATCGGGGTTCAGACTGGCCGGCGCCGGAGGAGTTTTGTGCAGGATTCCGTCGAAGACCGCGGGCGCGGTGTTCCCGGGAAAAGGCCGCAGCCCGGTAGCCATCTCGTAGAGGACCACGCCGAAACTGAACAGGTCGGTGCGCGCGTCGAGGTCCTCGCCCCGGGCCTGCTCCGGCGACATATAGGCCACGGTGCCCAGAGCCGTGCCGGGGCTGGTGAGGAGTTCCTCCGGCTCGGTCAGCGTGGGGAGAGCCGCGGCGTAGGCCCCTTCGGCGACCCGGCGCGCCGCCATCTGCTTGGCCACGCCGAAATCGAGGATCTTGGCCTGACCTTGCGTCGTCAGGAAGATGTTGGCGGGCTTGATGTCTCGATGGACGATGCCCTTGGAGTGGGCGGCTTCGAGACCGCCGGCAATCTGAATCGCCACGTCCAGCAATTCATCCGTGGCGAACGGGCCTCTGGCCAGGCGCTGCCTCAGTGTCATGCCTTCGAGCAGTTCCATGGCGATGAAGGGCTGCCCGCCGTGTTCCCCGATGTCGAATACGGTGCAAATGTTGCGATGATTCAGCGCGGCGGCGGCGAGTGCTTCGCGCTCGAAACGCTCCAGGGCCTGAGGATTCCTGGGCCAGTCTTCAGGCAGGAACTTCAGAGCGACGCGGCGGTGGAGGCGCGTGTCTTCCGCCTCGTAGACAATGCCCATTCCCCCGCCGCCGAGCTTCGCCAGGACACGGTAGTGGGAGACGCTCTCGCCAAGCATGGATGGAGCCCCTCTATCCGCAATCGTACCATGCGGCGAGGGCGGGAGCCGGACGCTCGCGTCACCGCCGGGCGCTCCCTGTCGTCACCGGCCAAGGATAGCCTGCTGCAGCACCGGCACTGAGGGACAGATCTTTGCGCTGGAGCCTGCAACTGGGCGGTCTTGCGCCACTAACCTGCCATCTTGAACGATGCCTCCGGCGATGGGACCGACGATCGGAAGATCATCATGTAACACTCGCACGTAACTGCCCGCCGGAAGAGTCAGACAAACCGCCAGTCCGGATTCGTTCGGGATGCCGCGTATGCGAAGCACGCCAGGTTTCACATCCAGCCGCCGCATGTCCAGATTGTCCACCCGCTCAATGAATGGGCCGTCGAGAGTAACCGATCCCGCGGATAGGCTGGCGGCACGCTCCGTCTCAGGCTGCGCGATCACGGAAAGCACCCAGTGCCGAGGGAGCGGGTCACTCAACACAATGTCGAGCCCTCCCTGGGCCATCTCGACCTGTTGCGGGACTGGCTTCCAACTGTAACCTTTTCCTGCGTCCGCAGCGAAACCGATAGTAACTAGCACGAAGAACACCGAGATCTGCCGCATATCGATTCAATTATACGCCGATGGTTCAGCTCCGCAGACAGGAGGCAGAGCTGGCCCCTTGCCCGGCTGCCGGAGTTACTCGGCTAATTCGACGCCAGGGCCTTGGTCAGGCGGTACATGAACTCGCGGCCTTCGTAGAGGGCGGTGGCGGAGATGCGCTCGTCTTTGCCGTGGGCGCGGATGTCGTCGTTATCGTCGGCGATTCCGGAGAGGCCGTAGGTGGGGATTCCGGCGCGGCGCAGATACTTCCCATCGGTCGCGCCCTGCAACATGAAGGGGACGGCCGGCACGCCCGGCCAAAGGGCTTCGGTGGTGGCGCGCATGGCCCGCATCACGTCGGGATCGAGCGGCGAGGCGGGGCTGCCCACACCTTCCAGCGGGGTTTGCGGTGTCAGGCTGATAGCGTCGTCGGCGATCGCCCGCCGCAAGGTCTGCTGCACCTCGGCGGGCGCCTGGCCGGGCAGAATCCGGCAATTTACCGTGGCCTTGGCGGACTGCGGCAGCGCGTTCTCGGCATGGCCGGCAGCCAGCATGGTGGCCACGCAGGTGGAGCGCAGCATGGCATTCCAATCGGGCGAAGCCGAGAGGAGGGCCACGGCCGCGGGGTCCGGCGGATCGGTCGAGAGCATCTTGGAGACCGCCTGGGCAACCTGCCCGCCGACCCGCGCTCCAATGGCCTCGAAGTAGGCCCGCCGGCCCGCATCCAGCATGACGGGGAATTCGAGCGCGCTCAGCCTGACCAGCGCCTGGGAGAGTTCGTAGATGGCGTTCCGCTTCCCGGGAACCGAGCTGTGGCCGCCCTTGTCCCGAGCCTCGAGTACGAAGGTCAGGTAGCCCTTCTCGCTGTACTGGACTTCATTGATCAGCTTGCGGCCGCCCTTCATTTCGAGGCCGCCGCCATCCAGGTTGAGGCAGTACTGGGCTTCGATGAGCGGCCGGCGATTGGCGAGCAGCCAGGCCACGCCGTTCTCGTCGCCGCCGGTCTCCTCGTTGGCGGTGAGCGCCACGATCAGGTCGCGATTCGGCCGGTAGCCTTCCTTGCGCCAGCGAATGAAGTTGGCCACCAGAACGGCGTCGCCGTCCTTGATGTCGATGGTTCCGCGGCCGTAGAAATAGCCGTCTTTCTCGACGAACTGGAACGGATCGGTGCTCCAATCCGCGCGGTTGGCCTCGACCACGTCCAGATGGGAGATCAGCAGAATGGGCGGACGCGCCCCTGTGCCGCGCAACCGGGCCACCAGGTTGGCCCGCTCGGGACGCGGCCCCACGATCTGCACGTCGGCGGCTGGAAAACCGGCCGCGAGCAGGCGCGCCGCCAGGGCCTCGGCCGCTTTGCCGGTGTTGCCCGTGCGCGCTGTGGTATCGATGCCGATCAGCTCGCGAAGAATGTCGCGGACGAGGGCGTCTTCGGGATTCGGCGGCTGCGCGAACGCCGCCACGGCGAGCAGCAGAGGCGCCCAGATTAATCGCGAGTGCATGCTGCGTCTAACTCGCGCTGGCCGGCGCCGGGGCGGACTTGGCCAGCTTCCGGATTCGATCCCGGTTGGCGATCTTGCGTTTGCGCTTGCTGCCGAAGCGCGCTTTGTCTCCGTTGTTGGCTGACATGTTGCTTCCAAGCGTAGCAGACCGCGGGCGCCCGGTGGGCCTCAGGCGTTGGCGGCGGCGCCGGCAGCCACTTCGGCCAGGGCGGTGAGGGCGCGCTCGCAATCCTCACGGCTGGCGTCCAGATGCGTGACCAGGCGCATGAGCGTGCCGGCGACCCCGTTGATGAGCACGCCGCGCGATTTGAGGCGCGCGCTGAATTCCGCGGTGGCCAATCCCGTGCCGGCGATATCGAAGATGACGATGTTGCTCTGTACTTTGTGGACGACTTGAATGCCCGGCATGTGCGAGAGCGCTCCGGCCAGGAGCAGCGCGTTCTCGTGGTCCTGGCCCAGCCGGGCGGGCATCTCCTGGAGCGCGATCAGGCCCGCCGCGGCCAGCACGCCCACCTGCCGCATCCCGCCTCCCAGCCGCTTGCGGTACAGGCGCGCCTGCGCGATGGCTTCCTGGGAGCCCACCAGCAGGGAGCCCACCGGAGCGCCCAGCCCCTTCGAGAGGCAGAACATCACCGTGTCGCACTTGGCGGTGATCTGCGCGACCGTCCGGCACAGATGGGTGGCCGCGTTGAAGACCCGCGCGCCGTCCAGGTGCACTTTCAAGCCCAATTCGTGCGCGCCGTCGCAGATGGCATCGAGCACCGCCGTCGGGTAGACCGATCCGCCCGCCATGTTGTGCGTGTTCTCGATCTCGATCAGGCCCGTCGGCGCATAGTGCGAATGGAGGGGCCGCACCTCCGGCCGGATACGATCCCAGGTGAGGATGCCGTCCTCGGCGCGAATCGGCCGCGCCAGGCAGCCCGAGAACCAGGCCATCATGGAGAGCTCGTAGTTGAAAACGTGCGAGCGCGCCTCGCAGATCACCTCCTGGCCGTGGCGGGTATGCAGCTTCACGGCGATGGTGTTCCCCATGGTGCCGGAGGGCACGAAGAGGCCCGCCTGCTTGCCGAAGATCTCCGCGGCACGGCGCTCGAGGCGGTTGACGGTGGGGTCTTCGCCGTAGACGTCGTCGCTGACCTCGGCTTCCGCCATGGCCCGCCGCATGGCCGCGGTTGGCTTGGTCACCGTGTCGCTGCGCAGATCGATAAGGCGGGGCTCCCCGGGGACGGCGCCGGCGAGGCCGCGCGGCATGAATCGTGCATTCATAGGACAAACTCCCGGAACACTTCATTGGACAACAAAACGCCCCGGCGCGTGAGGCGCAGGATTCCGCCGGCGGTCTCGAGCAGGCCGTCGGCGAGGAAGCGGGCGATGGGCTGCTGGAACTCGAGCCATTCCTCGGGCGCCGGCCGTATGCCCGCGCGCAGGCGCAGACCTAGGAAAAACCGCTCCTGGGCCGGGAAGGCGGCCGTCTCCTCGACGCAGGGCGCGCCGGCCCGGGCCAGGTACTCCTGCGGCGATTCCGCGTTGCGCCGCCGCGTGGCGCCATCGAAGGAGTGCGCGTCCGCGCCGAAACCCACATACGGCCCCAGGCGCCAGTACTTCAGGTTGTGCAGAGACTGGCAACCGGGCCGGGCGAAGTTCGAGATCTCGTAGCGGGGGATGCCCAGCTCCTGGAGGCGGTCCACGGCGCTCTCGTAGAGATCAACGGTGCGGTCCTCCGAAGGTGCGCGCTGGGCACCGTAGCGGGCGCCACCTTTCAGGATCTCGCTGCCCAGGCGGCTATCCTCGTCCACCTCGAGCATGTAGACGGAAACGTGCGGAGCGGCGAGCCGCTCGACCCAATCCAGCGATTCCCGCCAGCTCTCCGCGGTCTGGCCGGGCAGGCCGGCGATGAGGTCGATGTTGAAGTTGGCGAGGCCCGCGTCGCGCAGCAGCTTCACTTCCTGGACGACGGTCTCCGCGGTGTGCCAGCGGCCCGTGCCCGCGATCTCCGCCCGCACGAAGGACTGCACTCCGAGGCTCACGCGGTTGAGGCCGGCCGCCCGCCAGGCGCGCGCTTTTTCGGGAGTAATTGTGCCGGGCGCAGCCTCGAGAGTGGCTTCCTGCCACGGCCGGCCGGGAATGGTGGCCAGCAATTCCGCCAGGCTTTCTTCGGGAATGCGGCTGGGCGTGCCGCCGCCCAAGTACACGGTCTCAGGGAGCCATCGCCAGTCGAAGCGGGAAACCTCGGCGCGCAAGGCATCCAGATACTGCTGCTCCAATTCGCGCGGGAACACGCCCGAGGCGAAGTTGCAGAAGGTGCACTTCTGCGCGCAGAACGGATAGGAGAGGTAAACGCCCGCCAAATCCCATTCTCCTCTGTTACGCTTGGGACTGGCGATGACATCCGGCTCGGTCCCCCACGCAGATCTGCCGCAAACCTCCCGGCTGTTTGCGGATTACACCGATCGCTTCGACCGGGTGGCGCGGTTCTACGCCTGGCCGCCCGGAGATCCGGCGTCCTACAAGGCAGCCGCCGCCCGCATCGATTATCCCGCCGAGCGGCGCGCCGCGCTGGTTGAGGCGCTGCGGGAGCAGAACGGCGCGGGGCCGGCGCTGGATGCGCTGGCGCAACCGGGCGCCGTCGCGGTGGTGACGGGACAGCAGGTGGGACTGTTCAGCGGGCCTTGCTACGCCATCTACAAGGCGCTCACCGCCATTCAGTTGGCCCGCCGTCTCTCGGAAGCCGGCCTACCGGCTGTGCCCGTCTTCTGGCTGGCGACCGAGGACCACGATTTCGCCGAGGTCAACCACTGCTTTGTCTTCGACGCGGCGCACCAACCCGTCCGCCTGGAGATTGCCGGAACCAATCCCGAGCGCCGGCCGGTGGGCGAAATTCCGGCCGGGCAGGCGCCGGTGGACGGGCTGCGGCAGGCACTGCGCGGTCTTCCGTTCGGGGAGCAGACCGTGGCGCTGGTTGAGGAGGCCTACGCGCCCGGCGCGACCTTCGGCTCCGCATTCGCCAGCTTGCTGAAGCGGCTGCTGCCGGAGTTGCTCTATCTGGACCCGCTGCGGCCCGCCATGCGAAGGCTAATGGCTCCGCTGCTGGCTCAGGCCGTCGAGTCTGCGCCGCGACTGGCCACGCGCATTCAGGAGCGCGACCGGGAATTGATGGCGGCCGGTTACCACGCGCAGGTCCATTTGGAGGAGCATACCTCGCTGGTATTCCTGCTGGAGAATGACCGGCGCCTCACGCTGGATCGTCGCGACCCTGGATACGCCGGCCTGAGCGGCCGCGCCGGGGAGCTTTCGCCCAACGCGTTGCTGCGGCCCGTGGTGCAGGATTCCATGCTGCCCACCGTGGCTTACGTGGGCGGACCCGCGGAAGTGGCCTACTTCGCCCAGTCGCAGGTCATCTACGCGGAATTGGGACGCCCCATGCCGGTGATTGTGCCGCGGGCGAGCGCCACGCTCCTGGACGCACGCAGCGCCAAATTGATGGCCCGCTACGGTCTGGCGCTGCCCGACTTTTTCCAGGGTGAAGAGCCGGTGCGCGAACGCATCGCGAGCAGGCTGGTTCCCGCCGAACTGACCGCGACGTTCGAGGAAGCGAAATCCGCTTCGGCCCAGGCGCTGGATTCGCTGGGAGCCTCGCTCACGGCATTCGATCCGACGCTCGCAAAAGCGCTGGCCACGAGCCGCCGCAAGATCGACTGGCAGTTGGCGAAGATCGAGCGCAAGGCAGCTCGGGAGGCTCTGCGCCGCAACGAGCGGGCCACCGGCGACGCTGCCCGGCTCAATGGCCTGATCTTTCCGGCCAGGCACCTGCAGGAGCGCTTCTACTCGATCCTTCCGTTCCTGGCCCGTTGCGGCCCCGGCCTGATGGAGCGCCTCGGCGCGGAGCTGACGCTGGACTCCGGCGGGCACCGCATCGTTGTCTTATAGTCCGCTACTTCTGCAGCAGGAAGTTGCCGACGAAGAGGGCGTCGACGCCGGAGGAGTAGAAGCTGCGCACGGCGTCGCGGGGGGTCGAGACCAGCGGGTCGCCGAAGAGGTTGAACGAGGTGTTGTAGAGGACCGGGAGGCCGGTGGACTTTCCGGCGGCGTGCAGGAGGCTCCAATAGAGAGGATTGTCCTCCGGCGATACGGTGTGGACGCGAACCAGGTCGCGGACCAGAATGGCGCTCTCGAAGGTGGCGCGATAAGCCGGGCGGACGCGGCCGACGGTGGCCAGGAAGCGGGCGTTGGGACCGGCCTCGAAGTACTCGGAGCAGACTTCGGCGGGGACCGAGGCGGCGAACTTGCGGAACGGCTCGCGGCGCTTGATGTAGATGTTCAGATTCTCGGTGGAATAGGGGTTGAGCGGGCTAGCCAGGATGCTGCGGTTGCCCAGAGCGCGGGGACCGAACTCGACGCGGCCCTGCATCCAGGCGACGATTTTGTGATCCTCGAGCTCGCGGACGGCGGTGTCGATGAGTTCCCCGGAGGTGAGCAGGTAGCGGAAGCGCAGCTTGCAGTTCTCGAGAACGCGCTTGATCTCCTCGGCGTCGAAGCCGGGGCCGAGGCAGAGGTTGCCCACGCTGGCGCGCGCGGTCTGCTGGTAGACGTTGTGCCAGGCGTGGAAGACGGCGCCCAACGCCGTGCCCGCGTTGCCGGCGGCGGGCTGCACGAAGACGTTCTCCCAATTCGGGCTGGACTCGAGCTTGGAAACCAGCAGGGCATTGAGCGCCAGACCTCCCGCCAGGCACAGGTTGCGGCCCGTGCCAGCCATGACGAGCACGGTGTCCTCGATGGCGCGTTGCAGGCCGGCGGCGACCTCGGCTTTCATGGCGCCGGGGATGGGCGATTCGTCGGGGAGCGCGAGCCGCTCGAAGAACTTGGCGCTGAAACCGCCGTGGCCGAGGCGTTCGGCATCGAAGAAGGAGCGGTCGATGCGCGGCCACTCGCCGGGCTTGGCGCCCAGGATCTCGAGGAACAGCGGGGCCAAGCCGTCGGAACCGGCGGCGGAGAGCCACTGGACTTTGTGGGGGTCGGCGTCGGGATCGAAGCCCAGCAACTCGGTGACGCGGCGGTAGAGGTCGCCCAGGGAATCCGGATAATACTGTTCCTGCTCGAGCGCGATCTGTGTGCCAGAGGCGCGCCAACGCGCGCCACAGCGGAAATCGCCGGTGCGGTCGAGGGTGAGCACGGTCGCCTCGGAGAACGGCGAGGGATAGAAAGCCGAGGCGGCATGCGCGGTGTGATGATCGACCAATATGACGCGGCTGTTGGGGAACCGGGAGCGCAGGGCCAGGTGCAGCGCGGTTTCGGGACCGGAGGCGAGCGGGCGCGCCAGAGCCACCGCATCCACCTGTTCGGGCGTGGCGCCGGCCAGGCGCAGGCAAGTGGAAACGGCCTGATCCGGAAAATCGCCCCGATGGAACTGCCGGGCCAGCTTGCGCTCTTCGCAGGCGCCCACCAACTCGCCGTCCTTGAGAATGGCGGCGGCCGCCTCGTTGAGGATGCCGCCGATGCCCAGGATAATCATGCGCCCTTTTCCTTTTGCGCTTTCTCGATCTTGGCCCAGGTATCGCGCAGCGCCACAGTCCGGTTGAACACCAGCTTCTCCGCGGTCGAATCCAGATCCGCGCAGAAGTAACCCAGGCGCTCGAACTGGTAACGGCTGCCCGGCGGGGCGGCGCGCAGGCTGGGCTCGAGCTGGCAGCCGCTCACCACTTCCAGGGAGTTGGGATTGAGATAGGCGGTGAACTCGAGGCCTTCGCTCTCGTCGCCCGGATTGGGGCGGGAGAATAGGTTCTCGTAGAGGCGCGCCTCGGCCGGGATGCCATGCGCGGCGGAGACCCAGTGAATGGTCCCTTTCACCTTGCGGCCATCCGGCGTGTTGCCTCCGCGAGTGGCAGGATCGTAAGTGCAGTGCAGCTCCAGTATCTCGCCGGTGGCCTCGTCCTGAACCACTCCGGTGCAGGTGATGAGGTAGGCGTAACGCAGCCGCACCTCGCGGCCCGGCACCAGGCGGAAGAACTGTTTGGGCGGATCCAGCCGGAAATCGTCGCGCTCGATGTACAGGACGCGGGAGAACGGAACCTTGCGCGAACCCATGGTGGCGTCTTCGGGGTTGTTGACCGCCTCCATTTCCTCGACCAGGAGCTCGGGATAGTTGTCGATCACCACCTTGAGCGGCCGCAACACGGCCATCACTCGCGGCGCGCGCTTGTTCAGGTCCTCGCGGACGAAGTGCTCGAGGAGCGAAAGCTCGGTCGACCCGTTGGTCTTGGAGACGCCCACGCGGCCGCAGAAATTGCGGATCGCCTCGGGCGTGTAACCGCGCCGGCGGATGCCGGAAAGGGTCGGCATGCGGGGATCGTCCCAGCCGCTTACCAGGCCCTTCTGAACCAGGGTCAGCAGCTTGCGCTTACTGAGCAGCGTGTAAGTGAGGTTGAGCCGGTCGAACTCGATCTGCTGCGGATGATAGATGCCCAGTTGCTCGACATACCAGTCGTAAAGCGGACGGTGATCCTCGAACTCCAGCGTACAGATGGAATGAGTAATCCGCTCGATGGAGTCGGACTCGCCGTGGGTGTAATCGTACATCGGGTAGATACACCACTTATCGCCGGTGCGGTGATGCTCGGCATGGAGGATGCGGTACATCACCGGGTCGCGCAGGTTGAGGTTGTTCGCGGCCATGTCGATCTTGGCGCGCAGAGTGCGCGTGCCATCCGGGAACTCGCCGGCGCGCATACGCTCGAACAGATCCAGGTTTTCCTCGACGCTGCGGTTGCGATAGGGGCTCTCGCGGCCGGGTTCGGTGAGGGTGCCGCGGTACTCCCGAATCTGGTCGGCGGTCAGGTCGCAGACGTAGGCCTTCCCGTCCTTAATCATCTGGACGGCCCACTCGAATAACTGATCGAAGTAGTCGGAGGCGTAAAACAGGCGGTCTTCCCAATCGAATCCCAGCCAGCGGACGTCGGCGATGATGGAGTCGACGTACTCGGTCTCCTCCTTGCAGGGATTGGTGTCGTCGAAGCGGACGTTGGTCTTTCCGCCGAACTCGGCCGCCAGTCCGAAGTTGAGGCAAATCGACTTGGCGTGGCCAATATGGAGGTAGCCATTGGGCTCGGGCGGGAAACGCGTATGCACGCGGCCGTCGTACTTATTGGTCTCTAAGTCGTGCAGGATGATTTCGCGAATGAAATTCGAAGGAGCGGGGGTTTCTGGACCCGGCATAAGTTAGATCCTCTCTCCGAGGGCGGAGTTCAGCTTCAGAATGGCTTGATCGATTCGCTTGAGGCAGGTAGCGCGGCCCAACACCTCCAGGGTCTCGAACAAGGGCGGCGCCGCTTTGCGGCCACAGGCGGCCACGCGGATGGGCTGGAACATCTGGCCGGCTTTCCATCCCCTGCGGGCGGCCTCGGCGCGCAGCGCGGCATCCAGAGCGGGGTGCGTGAAGGGGGTCGCCTCGAGAATCGGGCGGGCCGCCTGCAACACCGCCAGAGCCATGGCGGCATCCCCTTTCTGGGGGATGAGTTCGGCCGGGTCGTAGGGCGCGAGTTCCGCGGCAAAGAAGAAATCGGCCACGGTCGCTACGTCGCGCAGCGTCTTGATGCGTTCCCGGATCAGCGGAACCACCGGGAGCAGTTGGGGGATCTGTATGTCGAAACCGGCCGCCCGCGCGAAGGGCAGCAGGCGCCCAGCCAGCTCCTCGACCGGGAGGGCCATGAGATGCTGCGCATTCAGCCAGACGGCCTTGGGATCGAAGGGGTCGTCCTCGCGGAAGTTGACCACGGCATTGGAGCGGTTGATGCCCTCGAAGGAGAACGCATCGACCAGCTCCTGGCGGGACATCCTCTCGCGGTCGTCCTTGGGGGACCAGCCCAGCAGGCAGACGAAATTGACGAAGGCCTGGGGCAAGAAGCCGGCGTCGCGGTAGGTGGTGACGCTGACCACCGGGCCGTGGCGCCGCTTGGATAGTTTGGAACCGTCCGGGGCGATGAGCAGAGGCAGGTGGGCAAATTCGGGAATGGCCGCGCCGGCGGCTTCGAAGATCAGGACGTGCTTGAAAGTGTTGGTGAGATGGTCCTGGCCGCGGATGATGTGGCTGATCCGGAGGCCGATGTCGTCGGCGCAGGAGGCCATGTGGTAGGTGGGCAGGCCGCTGGAGCGCAGCAGGGCGAAATCCTCGATATCGGCGGTGGAATTGGACTGCTCGCCGTAGACCGCGTCGCGGAAGCGGACCTCTCGCGGCGTGTCGCGAGGCACGCGGAAGCGCAGCACGAAGGGCTCGCCGGAGGCGGCGCGGCGGTCGCTTTCCTGGGAACTCATCTCGCGCGCGGCGGCATTGAAGAGCCAAGCGCCGTCCTCGCGCGAGCGGTCCTCCTCGATGGCGGCGGGGGTGAAGTCGCGGTAGGCCAGGCCCTTGCGGAAGATGGCCTGGGCGATCTCGCGGTGGAGTTCCAGGCGATCGGACTGCCGGTACAGCTCGTCCCAGTCCAACTCGAGCCACTGCAGGCCCTCAAATATGGAGGTTTCCGATTCCCGAGTGTTCCGGTCCGCGTCGGTGTCGTCGATGCGCAGAATCATGGTGCCCCCATAGTGGCGGGCGTACAACCAGTTGAAGATGAAAGTGCGCGCGCTGCCGATGTGCAGGAAGCCAGTCGGAGATGGAGCGAAACGGACCCTCGGCATGGAGAATACCAGTATAAGCTATCGAGTATTCCCGGTTTCCCGATACACTGTTGCTTGGTGGCGGAGAGATGCGGCGGGCGAGTGTAAGGGCGGCGGTCGAGGTTGCATGGTGACCGAGAGAATCCTCATTTCGGCGGGCGAAGCTAGCGGCGACCTGTACGCCGGGAGCCTGGTGGAGACGCTGCGTCGGCGTTTTCCGGAGGCCGAGTTCTTCGGATGCGCCGGGCCGCGGATGCGCCGGGCGGGGGTTCGGGCGGTGGTCGAAGCGGAGAGCCTGTCGGTGGTTGGGCTCTTCGAGGTGGTGGGGCACATTCCGCGGATCTACGGCCAATACCGGAAGCTGATCCAGGCCGCGCAAAGGGAACGGCCGCGCCTGGCGATCCTCGCCGACAGCCCGGATTTCAACCTGCGCGTGGCGCGCCGGCTGAAGCGGATGGGGGTGCCGGTAGTCTACCTGGTCGCTCCGCAGGTCTGGGCTTGGCGCCGGGGCCGCATCCCGCTGATGCGCCGGGTGATCGACCACCTGTTGTGCATCTTCCCGTTCGAGGAGGAGTTCTTCCGGCGCCACGGCATCCCTGCGACCTACATCGGACACCCTCTGTCGCGCCTGATCCGGCCGTCGCTCACGAAGGCGGATTTCCTGAAGAAGCACAATTTGGCGGCGGACCGGCCTTTGGTGGCGCTGCTGGGGGGCAGCCGTCGCGGCGAAGCGGGGCGCCATCTGCCGGCCTTGCTGGACGCCGCCGGGGCCATCGAGCGGCAGCAGGCGGCCCAGTTCGTGCTGGCCACGCCGGCCTCCGGATTCGCACATTTTCGGGAACGGATTTCGGGCGCGTCCATCCAAGTAATTGAAGGGGAGACCTGGGACGTGCTGGCACATGCCGATGTGGCGCTCGCGGCCAGCGGCACGGTGACCATCGAGGCGGCCCTCCTCGGCACTCCCATGGTGACCTTTTATAAGGTGTCGGCGCTGAGCTGGCGATTGGGCCGGCGCCTGGTGCGCGTGCCTTTCTACTCCATGGTCAACCTGGTGGCGGGGAGGGCGGTGGTCCCCGAATTGATGCAGAATGAAGTAAGCGGGGAGCGGCTGGCCGCGGAAGCGGTCCGGCTGCTGAACAACCCCGGGGATCGCGACGAAATGCGCAGAGGCCTGGCGGGCGTGGCGGCCGCGCTTTCGGGCGGCGAAGACCCGATGGAACGGGCGGCCGGAATCATCCAGGAGTTCTTGAAGTGATCGGGGGGAGACAGCGAATGGCTCGCAATAGCTGGATTGGGCTGGCATTGACGATAACCGCCGCGGCGGCCACGGCCCAGCAGCGCCAACCGCGCATCGAGGTGCAACACTACCGGATCGAGGCGGAAGTCGATCCGCGCCTGCGAACACTTTCCGCCAAGGCGCTGGTCCAGTTCGTTCCGCAGGACGAATACGCCACTTCGGCCGACTTCGAGCTGAACAACGCGCTGAATCTCACGAAGGTGTCGGATGAGGCCGGGCGCCAGGTCTCCGCTACTCGCTCGTCGCAGAACTTCTCGGTAAACGTGACCTTTGCCCAGGCACTGGAAAAGGGCAAGCAGGCCGGCTTGGTTTTCGAGTACAACGGGCGGCTCACCGGCGAGGAAGACTCCCCGGTGTTCGGCATCAAGTTTGCCGCGATCCACCCGGGGTACGCCTACCTGATGTATCCGGCGCGCTGGTTCCCGGTGGCCGGGTACAGCACCAACCGGCACACGATGGACATGCGCATCACGGTGCCTTCGCTCTACAAGGTGATCGCTCCTGGAATCGAGCATCGGGAGACGCTGCCCGGCGACAAGGCGCTGTACAGTTTCCAGTTCGACCAGCCCGCTTTCCCCGGCAGCCTGGCGATCGTGCAGGGCGACCCGGTGCAAGCCAACTCCGAGGGCGTGACGACCTGGATGTATTTCCACGATGCGGAGAAGGCCATGACCGGCCCGTACGGCGAGGAGACCGGCAAGGCGATGGCCTACCTGACCAGCCTCTACGGTTTGCCGCCGCAGGCCAACCTGACGCTGGTCGAGACCGAGGATGGCGCGCCGAACGGCTACTCCGTCGCGGGCATCCTGTTCCTTTCGCCGCAGGGCATCGGCAAGCAACCGAACCTGCGGCTGCTGGCTAACCAGATTTCGCGGCAGTGGTGGGGATCGCTGGTTTCTGCGGCCACGCGCGGCCATCTCTGGCTCACCAACGGCATGGCGAAATACACCGAGGCGTTGTACCTGGAGCACCTCAACGGACCAGGGGCGCTGGATACCGAGACGCATGAGGACTACATCGACGCGCTCACCATGAACGACATCCCGGTGATTCAGACGCCCCGCCTGGAGGACTATTCGCCCGAGTTCTGGGCGCTCACGGCCAGCAAGGGCGCCGCGGTGATGCACATGCTCCGCTACGTGATCGGCGATAAGAATTTCGAGAAGGTGCTGAACCAGTTCCCGGACAAGTTCGCCTGGAAGGCGGTCCGGACGGAGGATTTCGAAAAGGTCGCCGAGGCCGTGTCGGGGCAGAACCTGAAATACTTCTTCCTGCAGTGGATCGAATCCGGCGGCGCGCCGGAGTTCAAGCTGGAGTACACGATTTACCGGACGCAGAAGGGGTTCCGCGCGATGGGCAAGGTGTCGCAGGACCTGGATATCTTCCGCATGCCGGTGGAGCTGAAGATCGAGACCGAGGGCAACCCGGAGCAGAAGACGGTGGACGTGGTGGGCACGTCCTCCGAGTTCTCGGTGGACACTTTCGGCAAGCCCAAGACGCTGGCGCTGGACCCGAGCAACCGCGTGCTGCGCTTTAGCGACCCCATTCGCGTGGCGGTGGCCATCCGGAAGGGCGAGCAGTTTGAAGAGGTCAGCGACTTCACCGAGGCGCTGAAGGAATACCAGAAGGCGTTGGAAGTCAACCACAGCAGCTCGCTCTCACACTACCGCATCGCCGAGGTATTCTTCCTCCAGAACAATTACCAGGCGGCGGCGAACGAATTCCGCGAGGCGCTGAACGGCGACCTGGAGCCGAAGTGGACCGAAGTGTGGGCCCACGTCAACCTGGGCAAGATCTTCGACATGACCGGCCAGCGGGAGCGCGCGGTGAACGAATACACGCTGGCCATGCGCACCAAAGACAACACCCAGCACGCCCAGGAAGAAGCGGCGAAATACCTCAAGACGCCCTACGAGCGGAAGCGGAGCGGGGATTAGGGGCATCCTCGGTGGGAACTGCGACACGACACCTTCGATGGCTGGTCATGCCGACAGTCGCGGCGCTGGCTGTGTGCACAAACGCCGCAGTCGGCCAGGAGCGAATCGAGACCGGTGAGCCGGCAAAGGCGAACATCTCCGCTGCAATCGGCCAGGAGCGCGTCGAGATCTTTGAACCGGCAACGGTGAACATCTCGGACCTGTTCAAGCAGGCAGATGTTGTAGCGGTCGTTAGAGTCTTGTCAGGTGACAGCGAGCATTACCCGACTGTGGTCTACAAGGCCAGAGTTCTCACTGCCTTCAAAGGAGCGCGTCGCGAGGAGAGGCTCTACTTCGGTCCGTTCGTTGGCTACGGCGTGGGAAGCGAGTATCTGGCCTTTCTGCGGCGATCAAAGGCCGGTGCGATGCCCTCGGACCAATCTGGAGAGTCGGGCTTGAGCTATGGCCCGATCAGCACGCTCTATAGCGTGATGTATGAGGGCTACAGCATCATGCCGATCGAATACGTTTGTGTGTTCGACGGCAATGAACCGAAGGAGCAGTGTGGTTCCGGTGTCAAGGTCAACGTTTACCAAGTGAGGCTCCCAAAGACGCTCAAAACCTATCCGCCGGAGCCGGATGATGAATCCGTGAGCGATCGCAAATGGGTCAAGGCGAAAGCGCTGATGTCCTTGATGGAGACCTACTGCAACGCGGAGTAGGCCGCACTCTCCTGCAAGAACCGATCGGGTTCACGAGCGGAAGCGGAGCGGGGACTGAGGGCGCAGGGCCGATTGGCTATTGCTACTCCTCGGGCGGAATGCCGGACACTTCAGTTGTGCCCGCGCGCTTGGCGCGGCGAACGAACGACCGGTCGAAGGAGACAAAGACCGCGCCTGGGGGCCGGCTGCTCAGGTGCATGGCGTCGGCAAGCTCAATTCCGTGCTGGGTCAGCGCCAGAGCGGCAGCCACGCCCGATTCGTCCTCGGCCTGCACGTTCTTGAGGCCCAGCAACTTGGTGAACACGTCGCGGATGGCGCTCACCTCGAATCCGTAGGAGCGGCGAAGGACCCAACTTGTCTCGAGCAACACCGTCTTCGCAATCCACACCGGTCCTGCGTCTAGCAGGCGCCGTGCAGCGGCGGCCTGATGGGGGTCGTCGCCGGTGAGCAGTCGGACCAGGACGTTAGTATCGACCGCGACCATGCCGCCGGGTCACCTCGTCTGTGATGGCTGCATCCATCTGCGCGATGGTTTTCGCTCTTCCAGCGTAGCGGAGGCAGCCCGCGACGTCGGCGAGCTCGGTGGCGGGAAAACGCCTGGCGGGACGCAGCAGAATCCCGTCATCCGTCTGCTCGACGGTGAACTCGGTGCCAGGTCCCCAGGAGCGGGAGACACGGACGGCCATCGGCAAGACGATCTGGCCTTTGGTGGACAGCCGGGTGGTTTCCATAGGTAAGGCTCCAGTAAGATTGTAGCACGGCTATTGCCCCTGCGCTTCGAGGAAGCGCTCGGCTTCGATGGCGGCTTTGCAGCCGGCGGCGGAGGCGGTGATGGCCTGGCGGTAGGTGCGGTCCTCGACGTCGCCGGCGTGGAAGACGCCTTCGACGCTCGTCCGGGCGCCGCCTTTGGAGAGAATGTAGCCGTCGGCGTCCAGCTCGATCCGGCCCCGGAATGCCGCTGTGTTCGGGATGTGCCCGAGGGCCAGGAACAGGCCGTCGACCGGCCGCTGCCAGGTCTTGCCGGTCTTCACGTCGCGCAATTCGACGCCGGTGACCAGGCCCTGCTCCACGTCAAACACCTGATCGACGACCGCACTGGTGATCCACTGGATCTTGGGATTCTCCCGCGCGCGGTCGAGCATGATTTTCGAGGCGCGGAACTGATCGCGCCGGTGGACGATGGCCACCTCTTCGCCAAAACGAGTGAGGAAGATGGCTTCCTCCATGGCGGAATCGCCACCGCCGATCACCATAATCTTCTTGCCGCGGAAGAAGAAGCCGTCGCAAGTGGCGCAGGAGCTGACGCCGTGGCCGATCAGTTTCCGCTCGGAAGGCAGGCCCAGCCAGCGCGCCGAGGCCCCGGAGGCTATAATCAGCGTGCGGGTTTCCACCCATTCGCCCTCGATGTCGATGCGGAACGGCCGTTTGGAGAGGTCCGCCTCGACGACCGAACCGCGGACGTACTCGGCGCCGAAGTGCTGCGCTTGCCGCTTCATGTTCTCGACCAGCGCGGGGCCTTCGATGCCCTCGGGGAAGCCGGGGAAATTCTCGACCAGCGTGGTGATGGAGAGCTGGCCGCCAGGCTCGTGGCCCTCCACAACCAGCGGCTGCAGATTGGCCCGGGCGGTGTAGATGGCGGCGGTGTTGCCGGCGCAGCCGGATCCGACGATGACGACGTGGCGCATAGGGGTCCTTCGCACCTCTATGCTATCGCGCTTGGCGGTCAGGCGGCCGGAGCGGGCTCGGCGATGTTCCCAGGCACGGCCGGGCCCGTTCCGGAGGACGCGATCGCAGAAGAAGGAATGTCGGAATCCTCACCTGTCCAGGATGCGGCCTGGCGCGGTAGAACGAAATGGGCTGGCGGTACCGATCGGGGTGACCGGCGGACTAGATCGGATGGGCTACCAGGGCGCTGACGATGCGGTTGGCGAGGAACGCCCCCACCCAGGCCAGCGTGGTCATGTAGGCAAACTGGGTCAGCGGCCACCTCCAGCCTCCGGTTTCGCGCCGCACCACCGCAATGGTGGAGGCGCACTGCATAGCGAAGGCGAAGAAGACGAGCAGGGCCACGGCGCCTCCCAGGGTCAGGTCGCGGCGCAGGGCGGCCTGAAGTCCGAGCGACTTGGCGTCCGGCTGCATGCCGTAGATGGTGCCCAGCGTGCCGACAATCACTTCGCGCGCGGCCAGCGACGTGATCAGCCCGACGCCGATCTTCCAATTGAAACCCAGCGGACGAATCACCGGCTCGATGGTGCGGCCCAACGTGCCGGCCAGGCTGCGCTCGATGGGCGGGACCTTTCCGCCAACCAGCGGAAGGTGAGCTACGATCCAAAGCAGGATCGCCATGGCCAGGATCACGGTGCCGGCCCGGCGCAGGAAGATCTTGGCGCGGTCCACGAGCCGCAAGCCGAGCGAAGAAAACGTCGGCCGGCGGTAGGGGGGCATCTCGAGCACGAAAGGCGCCCGCTCGCTCCTCAGAATCGAGGATTTGAGAACGCGGGCGGTGGCGAAGGCGGTCGCGAAGCCTAGCACGTAAAGGCCCAGCATGGCGGCGGCGCGAGTGCCCAGCAGCGGGCCGAGAACGGGGCGCTCGGGGAGGAAAGCGCAGATGATGAGCGTGTAGACGGGCAGGCGGGCCGCGCAGGTCATCAACGGCGCGATCAGGATGGTGGCGGTGCGGTCGCGCTTGTTCTCGATGGTGCGCGCGGCCATAACGGCCGGAACAGCGCAAGCATAGGCGGAGAGCAGGGGGATGAACGATTTGCCCTGCAACCCGACCCGGGCCATGGTGCGGTCGGCGATCAGGGCGGCGCGCGCCAGGTAGCCGGAATCCTCGAGAATTCCGATGAACAGAAATAGTAGAAGAATCTGCGGCAGGAAGACCAGCACCGAGCCGACGCCGGTCCAGACGCCGTCCACCAACAGGGAGCGCACCCAGGGGTTGGGGACCAGACCGCCAACCCAGGCGCCGCTGCGGAGGATCAGCCATTGCACGGCGTCCATTAGCGGCCGCGCCCAGGAAAAGATCGACTGGAACACCACCACGATCACCAGGCAGAAGATAAGAGGCCCCCAGACGGCGTGCAGGAGCACGGAGTCGAGCCGCCTGGTCCAGACCGGAGGCGCCGGCGGCAGATAGGAAGCGTGCCGTCCGACATGCGCGGCCCAGGCGCGGCACTTGGGGACGTCGTGCAGCGCGGGCAGTTCGGAGGGCAACGGCGCCACGTCGCACTTGGCGAGGAACTCCCAAACCGGCTCGAGCCCTTCGTCGCGCATGGCGCTGGCCAGCACCACGGGCGCGCCCAGTTGTTTGGAAAGCGCCGCGGCATCCACCTCGCCACCGCGCCGGCGGAGGTCGTCGGCCATATTCAGGACGATCATGGTGGGCAACCCAAGCGCCAGGATGGGCGCGGCCAGCATGAGGTGACGACCGAGGTTGGTCGAATCCAGAATCAGGATCACGGCATCGGGGCGGGGGAAATCCTTCATGGTCCCGGCGAGCACGTCGCGGGAGACCCGCTCGTCTTCCGAGCGTGCCGAAAGGCTGTAGATGCCGGGCAGATCGACCAGAGTGACTTCGCGGCCGTCTTCAAGGCGGGCGTTGCCCAGCCGCTTCTCGACGGTGACTCCGGGATAATTGGCGACCTTCTGCCGCAGCCCGGTCAGGCGATTGAACAGGGTTGATTTCCCGGAGTTCGGCGGGCCGATGATGGCTATTAGCCGCGGCTGGTTTACGACCCCGGTGGACGCCGCCAGGACGCCGGCCAAACCGCAACCATCGCACTCGCTCATGCTAGTCCGCGCCGGGAGAAACCTCGTGGCGGAGTTTGAGGAGCGCGGCAGTGTCGCGGCGCAGTGCGATCTCCGAGCCATCCACACGGAACACGCGCGGGTCGCCTCCCGGAGCGCTTAGGGCGGCGACGATCCGGCTGCCCGGAACGAACCCCAGCTCCATCAGGCGCCGGGAAACGTCATCCGGCAGGTCCAGACGGTCCAGGATGCCATGTTCGCCCTTGCGCAGTTCCAGGAGGCTGGCGGGCCGCCGGCGTCTGTTGACACTGGTTTGCATCAAGGTTCATTATCGAACGCCAGCCTAGGCGATGTCAAGCGATTCAGTGCAAAAGAGTTGCAATTGGCATGCGGGAGCCTGGCAGCCCCGCGCGGGATGCGCCGGTTTCTGCTACAATTCTCCGCAATGCAGGCGGGCCAGCCAAAGCAGTCCTATTCACGGGAAGAGGCTCGGCGGGTGTTGGGCATCTCGGAGCGGCAGTTGCGGAGCTGGGAGAAGCAGGAACTGGTCCCTCGCCTGGACGATTTCGCGTTTTCCGATCTGATCGCGTTGCGCTCGCTCGACAAGCTGCGCCGGAGCCGGGTGCCCGCGGCGCGCATCCGGCAAGCGGTGCGGGCGCTGCGCGAGAAACTCAAAGGGGTGGCCGACCCCCTTCGGGAATTGAAGATCGTCTGCGAGGGCAAGAAGGTTGCGGTGCTCGTCGAAGGGCAGAAGATGGAAGCGGTTTCCGGCCAGCTTCTGCTGGATTTCGATCGCGCGGAGTTGAAGAGTCTGCTGCAGTTTCCCGGCGAGCGGACGCAGACGTCGCGGGCCGCGCGGCAGCAGGAAGCCGAAGCCTGGTTCGAGAAGGGGCTGGAACTGGAACAGACAGGCGCGCCGCTCGGGCAGATCGTCGAAGCTTACGAGAAGGCGCTGGAACTCGATCCGAACTCGGCGGGAGCGCTGGTGAACCTGGGAACCATCCACTATCACCTGCGCAAGTGGGACTTGGCGGAGCACTGCTACCGGCAAGCGCTGGAAGTGGATTCGAGCTACGCGCTGGCGCACTTCAACCTGGGCAACCTGTTCGACGAAACCGGCGACCGGCCGCGCGCGCTGGCGCACTATCAGGCGGCGCTGCGGGAGAACCCGAACTACGCCGATGCTCACTACAACGCCGCATTGATTTACCAGAGCCAGGGCGAACCGATGCGGGCGGTGCATCACTGGAAGGCCTACCTCAGGCTCGATGCGGGCAGTTCCTGGGCCTCCATCGCCAAGCGCGAGCTGGATAAACTGCGCGAAGCGGCGTTGGTGAGAGGCGCCCGGACCGACGAAGATTCCAGCCTGAGCAGTGTATCCTGAGAGTTGGGGATTGGGGGTTTCCTTGGGCCGCATAGTACTGGCATTTCGCGGTTTTTTCGGCATCTTGTTTCACGGCAAGCTCTCCGACGCGCTGGCCGCACGGCTGGGTCTGGCGCGCCAGGCCGCCAAGGCGGCGGCGCCGCAGCAGCCGGCCCCGGATCACGTGGATGGGGCCATCCAGATTCTGTCGATTCTCCAGCGCGACGCACGCCTCATCGACTTCCTGATGGAAGACATCTCGGCGTACGACGACGAACAGGTGGGCGCGGCAGTGCGCACGCTGCACGACTTATCCCGCGACACGCTCAAGGGCTACGTGGACCTGGTCCCCGTGATCGACGGCGTGGAAGGCACCTTCACCAGCCTGGGCGGGACTCCGGTGGCCAAGAACCCGGCGCTGGTAAAGTTCCTGGGCAACGTCCCCGCGGGCCTGCCGCAGGGCGGCCTGTTGCGGCACAAAGGCTGGGCGGCGAAGAAAGTGGATCTGCCAGTCCCGAAGCATGGCGCCAATGTGGTCGCGCCGGCCGAGATCGAGATTGAGTGAGCGCACCGTGCAACCACAATTTGCGATTGGGATCGACTTAGGGACGACGAACTCCGCGCTGGCCTTCGCGCCGCTCGCCGCCATTGAGGACCCGCATCAATTGCCGGCTGCGAGCCTGTTTCCGATTCCGCAGGCGACCAATCCCGGGGAACTCCGCGACGAACCGCTGCTGCCGTCGTTCCTCTACTTGCCCGGGGCGGTGGATTTCCCGCCCGGCTCCCTGGCGCTGCCTTGGGAGGCCGGACAGAGTTACGTGGTGGGGCTCCTGGCGCAGAAGCGCGGGGTGGAGAATCCGAGCCGCCTGGTGTCTTCGGCGAAGTCTTGGTTGTGCCATGCGGGCGTGGATCGCGGCGCGGCCATTCTTCCGGTGAACGCGCCCGAGGGAGTGGCGAAGGTGTCGCCGGTGGAGGCCTCGCGGCGATTCCTGGAGCACCTGCGCCGCGCCTGGAATCAGGCCCACCCCGAGGCGCCCTTCGAAGCGCAGCAGGTGCTGCTGACCGTCCCGGCGTCCTTCGACGCGGTGGCGCGCGAGCTGACCGGGCGCGCGGCGGAACAGGCTGGCTATGGCGACGTGATCCTGATCGAAGAGCCGCAAGCCGCCTTCTACGCCTGGATCGAGCGGCACCCGGACTGGCGCCAGCGCGTGGGCGTGGGCGACCTGATCCTGGTGGTCGATATCGGCGGCGGCACCACCGATTTCACGCTGATCGCGGTGACCGAGCGGGCCGGCGAGCTGGAGCTGGAGCGGGTCGCCGTCGGCGAACACATTCTGCTGGGCGGCGACAACATCGACCTGGCGCTGGCCCGGTTCATCGAGCAACAGCTCGCCGTGAAGGGCGTGAAGCTGGACACGCTGCAACTGCACGCGCTGTGGCAAAACTGCCGCGTGGGCAAGGAAAAGCTGCTGGAGGAAGGCTCGGACCTCCAGGACGCGCCGGTCACGATTCTGGGCAAGGGAACGGGGCTGGTGGGCGGCACGATCAAAGCCAAACTTCGGCGCGCGGATATCGAGCGCATCCTGCTGGAGGGGTTTTTTCCGGCCGTCTCGAGCCAGGATATGCCGCAGCGCGCGCGCCGCGCCGGATTGCAGGAGCTAGGGCTGCCCTACGCCGCCGATGCCGCCGTCACGCGGCACCTGGCCCGCTTCCTGCGGCAGCATGCTTCGGCGGCACAGAGCACGGCGGTGCGGCGGGGGCCGAGCGGTCTGGCGTGCCCGACTCACGTGCTGTTCAACGGCGGCGTGCTGCGGGCCGGTTTGATCCGCGAGCGGCTGGTGGGGGTGCTGAACGGCTGGCTGGCGGAAGAGGGGCTGCCCGCGCTGCTGCCGCTGGCGGGCGAGGACCTGATGCACGCGGTGGCGCGCGGCGCGGCCTACTATGGACTGGCGCGGCAGGGGCGCGGCGTGCGCATCCGCGGCGGCGTGGCCCGCACCTACTACGTCGGCGTCGAGAGCGCCATGCCGGCGGTGCCCGGCGTGCCGTCGCCCCTCAAGGCGCTCACCGTCGCGCCCTTCGGCATGGAGGAAGGCAGCGCGGCGAGCATCCCGGACCGCGAATTCGGACTGGTGGTGGGCCAGCCCGCCGAGTTCCGTTTCTTTTCCTCCCCGCTGCGCAAGGACGATGCGGCCGGCGCGATGATCGATGACCCGGGCGAGGAGATCGAGGAGCTGGCGCCGATGGAGGTCGAACTGCCCGCCGACGGCGGCGATCCCGGCGCGGTGGTGCCGGTGACCATCGAGAGCGTGGTCACCGAGACAGGCCAGTTGCAGTTGTGGTGCGTGGCCCGCGACGGCCGGCGCTGGAAGCTCGAATTCAACGTGCGCGAGAGATTGGCTCCATGAAGATCGGCATCGACCTGGGGACCACCAACTCGGCAGTCGCCTACATCGACCCCCGCGAGGCCGAAGATACCGATTTCCCACCGGTACACATTCTGCCGATCCCGCAGCACGTCGGGCCGGAGCGGATCGAGCCGTTGAAGGTTCTGCCGTCCTTCCTGTATCTGGCGAATGCCGAGTTCGTGGGCGCCTACGCGCGGGACCAGGGCGCGCTCACGCCGACGCGGCTGGTGCACTCGGCGAAATCCTGGCTCTCGAATCCGGAGGTGGATCGCACCGCCAAGATCCTGCCCTGGGATTCGCAGGAGACCGGGCGCGTGCTCTCGCCCGTGGAAGTGTCGGCCCGGTTTCTGGCGCATATGCGCGAGGCCTGGGACCGCGCGCGGCCCGAGCCGATGGCGGAACAGGATATCGTGCTCACGGTGCCGGCATCCTTCGACGAGGAGGCCCGCGAGTTGACCGTGCAAGCGGCCGCCGAGGCGGGCCTGGCCAAGCTCACGCTGCTCGAAGAGCCGGCCGCCGCGTTCTATTCCTGGATCGCCAACCACCTCGCGGAATCGCGCAAGAGCCTCTTCGACGGCCAGGTGGTCCTGGTGTGCGATGTGGGCGGGGGAACCTCCGACTTCACGCTGATTCGCGTGGCGCGGGAAGGAGACCGGGTGGAGTTTACGCGCACGGCGGTGGGCCGCCATCTGCTGCTGGGCGGCGACAACCTGGACCTCACGCTGGCCTGGCTGGTGGAGAGCAAGCTCGGTGCCCCGCTCTCCATCCGGCAGCGTAACGCGGTGCGCCGCCAATGCACCGCGGCCAAGGAGCGCCTGCTCGCGGACCCCAAGCTGGCCAGCGTCGAGGTAACGGTGGTGGGCGCGGGCACGTCGCTGGTGGGCGGCGCGCGCAAGACCGAAATCCTGCGCGAGGAAGTGCTCGAACTGACCCTCGAAGGCTTCCTGCCGTTCTGCGACCTCGGCGACCAGCCCAAGGAGGAGAAGCGCAGCCTGTTCCGCGAGCTGGGGCTGCCCTACGTTTCCGACCCCGCCATCACGCGCCACCTGGCCGCCTTCCTCACGGGATCGGCCGAGCAGGCGCCCGCGGGAGTCGACGCTATCCTGTTCAACGGCGGGTTCTTCATCCCGGAGGTTTGCCGCGAACGGGCCGCGGATGTGGTGGCCCACTGGTACGGGCGGCGCCCGCTGGTTTTCGAGAACCGCGACCTGGACCTGGCGGTGGCGGTGGGCGCGGCCTATTACTCCTTCGCCCGCTCGACCGGCAGCGGCGTGGTGGTGCGGGGCGGGCTGCCCCGCGCCTACTACATCGGCATCGGGGAACACGCCGTGTGCCTGGTGCCTCGCGGCACGGAAGAAGGCGCGACGCTCGAACTGGATATCGAGAACCTGCAACTGGTGGCCAACCGTCCGGTCTCCTTCCGGCTCTACAGCTCGCTCACGCACACCGAGGACCGGCAGGGGCAGGTCGTCGAGATCGCCCCCGGGCAATTGGAGGCCGATTTCCACCTGCATGCGCCTTTGAACGCCGTGCTGCGCTTCGGCCGGCGCACCGGCGAGCGGCTGATCCCGGTGAAGCTGGGCGCGCGGCTGACCGAGATCGGCACGCTCGAAATCTGGTGCGAATCGAAAGTCAGCGAGCACCGCTGGCGTCTGCAATTCGAATTGCGCAAGAAAGCGGCGGCGGCGGAAACGCCCCGGCGGCCGGTAGCGGTGATCGCGGAGGAGGCGCTCGAGCGCGCGAAGGCGCTCGTCCAGAGCGTGTTCGGCCCGGCGCGGGAAGGCGCCCTAGCGCCGGAGGAATTGCCCGGCCAACTCGAGCGCGCCCTCGGGTTGGGCAAAAACTCCTGGCCGCTTTCCGCCATTCGGCAACTGGCGGACGTCTTCCTCGAAGTGGCGGACGGCCGCAAACTCGCGCCGGCTTACGAGCTCCGCTGGCTCAACCTCTGCGGCTTCGCGCTGCGCCCCGGTTTCGGCTATCCGGGCGACGATTTCCGCCTCGAACAGGCGCGGCGCATCTACTCGAGCGGCCTGGTTTTCGCCAACCAGGTGCAGAACGAAATCGAGTGGTGGCTCTTCTGGGGCCGCGTGGCCGGCGGGCTGGGCCGCAATCAGCAGGTGGACGCCTACCAGCGGCTCTCGGCCACACTTTTGCCGCACGGCGCGAAGAAGCAGCGGGTCAATCCCAGCCTGTTGCGCGAAATGTGGCGCACGGCGGCGAGCCTGGAGCTGCTGCCCATGCAGACCAAGATCGAGCTGGGCGACCGGCTGGCCGGCCATGTGAAGTCCGGCCAATCGACGAATACCGACCTGTGGTGCCTGGCGCGGATCGGCGCCCGTGAGCTGTTCTACGGCCCGGCGAACCAAGTGACGCCGCCGGCAGCCGCAGCGCGATGGGTGGAGGCGCTGCTCCCCATCGCGCGCGCCGCCGATGCCTTGGCGGCCATCGCCCGCCGCACCGGCGATCCCACGCGCGACCTTTCCCCGGTGGTGGTCGAGCAAGTGCGCCGGGCCATTTCCGGCCAGCCCGACGCGGCCCGGCTGCTGGCGGTGATCGAAGGCGAGGAGGAGCTGGATTCCGGGACGCTCGACCGCATGTTCGGCGAAGAACTGCCCTCGGGCCTGGTGTTCGCTGCATCGGAATGAACGAACTGGATCTCCTGCGGCGCATACGGCGTATGACCCCCGCGCCCGGCCCCGGCGTGATCGCGGGCATTGGCGACGACTGCGCGATCTACCGCCCCCCGGGTGCGTGCGAGGACCTGCTGTTCACCACCGACATGATGATCGAAGACGTGCACTTCCGCCGCGAAACGCATCCCGCGGACTCGGTGGGCTGGAAGGCGCTGGCGCGCGGATTGAGCGACATCGCGGCCATGGGTGGCGAACCGCGCTTCTGTTTGCTATCGCTGGCCTTGGCGAGTTGGGCGGACCAGCGCTGGATCGACGGCTTCTATCGCGGCTTTCTGCGCCTCGCCCGGCGCACCGGAACCACGCTGGCCGGTGGAGACCTGGCCCACGCGGATCGCACCACCTGCGACGTCGCGGTCTGCGGGGCGGTGCCGTTGGGTAAGGCTCTGCGGCGCGATGGCGCACAGCCCGGCGACGGCATCTACGTTTCCGGTCGCCTGGGCGGCGCCGCTTTGGGCCTGGCAACCCACCGCGGCGCGGCCTGGAAGAAGCATTCCCTGCCGGAGCCGAGGCTCGAGTTCGGGCGCACGCTGCGCGACCGCGCCAGCGCCGCCATCGATCTGAGCGACGGCCTGTCGCTCGACCTCCACCGGCTCTCGCTCGCCTCGGGCGTCTCGGCCGCGCTCGAAGAGGCCATCCCGCTTTTCCCCGGAGCGGGCCTCGATCAGGCGCTGCATGGCGGCGAGGATTACGAACTGCTCTTCACGGCGCGGGCCGGGGTCGAGGGCGCCATCCGCATCGGGGCGATTCGTAAGGGCCGGGCAGGCCGTGTAATCTTCCAGGGCAAGACGCTGGCGCCGGGGGGGTACGACCATTTCAGATCATCGGCGCTGAGATGACTTTCTCTTGGAGCGTAGTTTCACAGATCGGGGCTTGGCATTCCTGTGACTCCGTTTCTACGGGCGTCGTGCAGCCAGTTGATCCGCGAAAGGGATCCGCGGACTCCCCCCGCCGTGCACAGCAGCCGGTTGTCATAGCACCCGCGAGCGTTGGTACCGACCCTTTCTTGGCTCCCGAACCGGTACCGCACATTGGGCCCAGTCTGGTGTTGCGAGGCCAGGGAAGGCCTAGGAATCCAGGAGACGCGCCGGTGTGGCGGGACCAATTTGACACTCGCCGCGAGCTCGAGATCTGCACTAAGATGGGGAGGGTCGTTCAATGATTCGGCGAATCCATATTCAGAGGTACAAGTCGCTACGCGATGTGGAAGTGGCGCTCAAACCACTTTCGGTCCTGTTCGGTCCGAACGCAGCCGGCAAGAGCAACTTCATCGACGCCCTCCAACTGCTCTCTCGAATCGCTGCAAGCCGTAGCCTCAAGGAGGCGTTCGAGCCGCCTTACCGTGGCAAGCCCATGGAGTCATTTTCCTTCGACGAGACCGGACTTGAAGGCCTCATGAACAAGGAATCGGTGTCGTTCCAAATCGAGGCCGACATCGAGCTCTCGCCGACGGTGATCGCAGCAGTCAATAAGGAGATCCTGGAGACCAAGCGCGGGCAGTCCGGGGCCAACGGCTTTGATTCCAAGAAGCCGACTTCATATATCCATCACAGGAACCTTCGCTATCGAATTGAAATTGGAATCTCGCCGCGATCAGGAGTGCTCCACGTTTCCGACGAGTACCTTGTAGCGCTCGGACAGGATGGTGAACCCCGGTCTCGGCCCCATGCGTTTCTTGAAAGGGTGAATGACCGAATCCACTTGCGGATGGAAGGTCAGTCGCATCCCACCTATTTTGACCGGTATCTGGACCACGCCATCGTCTCGCGGCCGCACTACGCGCCACACTATCCTCATCTCACGGCTCTCAAGAAGGAATTGCAGAGTTGGTTCTTTTATTATTTTGAACCCCGCGAGCGAATGCGGGCACCCACAAGCGTGAAAGAGGTTCGCCACATCGGGTCCATGGGAGAGGAGTTGGCCGCTTTTTTGAACACACTTAACAGCCTCGATCCGCGCCAGTTCAAGGCCGTCGAAAAGGCTCTGCATAGCCTGATTCCCTCCATCACGGGGATTCGTACCGAAGTGAACAAGGTGGGCGAGGTCGAATTGAGCCTCATGGAGGGCGATGTGGCAATGCCGGCGCGGGTTTTGTCCGAAGGCACCCTCCGCGCACTCGGACTGCTCGCCCTGAGCGGTGTCAAGGAACCGCCTGCCGTGGTTGGCTTTGAAGAACCGGAGAACGGAGTGCATCCCCGTCGAATCCGGGACATTGCCAAGATTCTCGAAACCCGCGCCGAAGCCGGGGATACCCAGTTGATCGTTACGACTCACTCGCCCATTCTGCCGGACCACATCCCGGACGAATCTCTTTTCGTCTGCCAGAAGAGGAGCGCCGGCACGATCATCGAGCCATTTTCGGTCTGGGGCCCGCTCGCGCGCAGCCTCGGAATCGACGACGCCCTTGAAGAAGAAGCAGAGCCGTTGCCTATCTCCCAGCGAATGCTCAGGGGCGACTTTGATGCCTGAGATTACGCTCTTCTGCGAGGACTCATTCCATGAGAAGTTCATCGGCGCAATGCTCAGGCGGTTCGGAAGCGAATACGGAGTCGACGTTTCGTTCAGGCTCCTGAGCGCTCAGGGCGGCCTGCCTCGAATGCACTATGAGTTCAAGTGCTTCCTGCGCGACCTCTCGAGACAACGGCATCGGCTTCCAGACTCCATAATTGTCGTGGTAGACGCCAACTGCCAAGGACATAACGGGCGCAAAGATGTGATGGACCGCGCGCTGGCTCCCTATGCGCAGTTTCAGCAGCTTGTCTCTTACGCCATCCCCGATCCCCATATAGAGCGATGGATGTTGGTGGATCCCAATGCCTTCCAGACCGTTTTCGGCCGTGGCTGCACGCTCCCAGCAATTAAGTGCGCCAAGGACGAGTACAAGAGGTTGCTGCGAAGAGAGATCCGGGAGAGCGGGATTGAAGCTCCGTTGGGCGGAGAGGAGTACGCCGAAGATGTTGTGATGGCGATGAATTTGGGCCAAGCCGAAGGGCGTGAGCCGTCCCTTGGACTCTTCCTCAAAGCCCTCAAGGGGCAGTTCAACGCCTGGAAAACGCGTTGACATAGGCCGGCCCTCCGCTGCTCAGCGGCTGGACACTCGGAATCGGGCGAGATCGGTCCTGCTAATCTTATCTGAACATCTATGCCATTTCCGATGAGCCCCCGGTCCGCTTCGCGTTCTCGAACCGGGCGATGCGTTCCGCCGCTCCAGAGCCATGTTCGCCGCGGCGCGCCGCTCGTCGCCGGGCGCCTGCCGGTCTCGACCGCATGAAAATGGCGCACCCTCAGCGCAGGCCGCGCACGGCGCGACGAGGGTGGCGTCGGCGACATCGAAGGCCGCTGAACGGGCACGCTGCTCGACGCTGTATTGGCTTGTCGCTGAGGGTGCGGGCTAGCCCGCAATACAAAGGGCGCCACAGCGGGCGCCCCTGGAGGACATCGGTTACATAGCTAGTGGGCCGCGGATTGGGTTTCTCTCCGATTCTTGTCCCGCGGCGCGATAATCGTAGTTGCCTGCCATGAAAACCGATCCCAGCCCGCCCTCCCGCAAGCGCGTCATCTTCGTGCGCATTCTGCGCTGGATCGCGGCGTTGATGCTGGCGTTCCATGCGACGATCGCGCTGGCGCTGGTGGCGCTCCGCTGGGCGAACCCGCCCACCACGGCCGTGCAGATCCAGCGCCGCATCGGCGCGCTATTCCACAAGCCCAGGTACCGGAAGCAATACACGTTCGTTCCGATCGGCCGCATCGCGCTGGACTTGCAGCGCGCCGTCATCGCCGCCGAGGATGGCCGCTTCTATCAGCATCACGGCATCGACTGGCAGGAAGTGGACAAGCTGGTCGAGAAGGACCTGGACAACGGCCGGCTGGGACGCGGCGGCTCGACCATCACCCAACAGCTCGTGAAGAACCTGTTCCTGACCACGCACGGCGCGCTGATCCGCAAGGGGCTGGAATTCACGCTGGCGCCGCTGGCGGAGCTGATCCTGCCCAAGCAGCGGATTCTCGAGCTGTACCTGAACGTGATCGAATGGGGGCCCGGCATTTACGGCGCGGAGTCCGCGGCGCGCTTCTACTACAAGGAGCCCGCCTCGGGCCTGGACCGCGAGCAGGCGGCGCGGCTGGCGGCCATCCTCCCCGCTCCGCGAACCAGGAAGCCGGCCCGCATGGATCGCTACAGCGCCGAGATCGAGAACCGCATGCGCGAAATGGGCTGGTGAGAAAGGCACTACACTCGTGGATATGAACCGGCGACAATTCGTACAGCTCGCTGCGACTCTGCCCGTCGCGGCAGCCAGCGTCAAGCCCATGCGCCTGGGGTTGATTCTCCCGGTGAACCAGGACCCCGACGCCGCGATCCGGAAAGTTCGCGATCTGGGTTTGCCGACCTGCCAGGTTGAGTTGAAGTCGTTCGAGCCTGGCCTGGCGGAGGCTCTGCGCGGCGCTCTGGACCGCTACGGCGTTCAGGCGACCTCGGCGGTTGCGGTCGGCCCGGGCGAAGAGGTCTACGACTTCTACGCGGGCCCTCTTACCATCGGGCTGGTCCCCCGGGCGACTCGCGCGGCGCGGATCGCGCGCGTCAACGAGACCTCGGATTTCGCGAAGCGGTGCGGCATCCCGGCCGTTCAGACGCACTGCGGCTTCATCCCGGAGAACCCCAACGATCCGGTCTATAAGGAGGCCGTGGAAGCGGTCCGGCAGGTAGCCGCTTACTGCCGGAAGAACGGGCAGACCTTCCGCTGCGAGACCGGGCAGGAGACCCCCATCACGTTGTTGCGGACCATACGGGACGTGGGGCTGGACAACGTGGGCGTGAACTTCGACGCCGCCAATCTGATCCTGTACGGCAAGGCCGACCCGGTCGAGGCGCTGGACGTGCTCGGGCCGCTGGTGATGGGCGTGCACGCCAAGGACGGCCTGTATCCGGTGGACCCGAAGAATCTCGGGCGCGAGACGGCGATCGGCCAAGGCAAGGTCAACTTTCCGCGATTCATCTGGCGGCTGAAGGATGTCGGCTACACCGGCCCCATCACCATCGAGCGCGAGATCTCCGGCCCCAAGCAGCTCGAGGACATCCGCGCGGCAAAAGCATATCTGGAGAAACTGATCGGGTAAGGAGGCATTATGCCCAAGAGTTTTGTATCGCTGATGGTGGCGTTGGTTGCGCTGGCGTTGGTGCTGTGCGGCCAGAAGAGCGCTCAGGGGCCGGCGCGGGAGTTCACCAATTCGGTGGGCATGAAGTTCGTCCGGATCGATCCGGGCTCGTTCAAGATGGGCTCGGACAAACACGGACCAGTTCATGACGTAACGCTGAGCAAGGGCTACTACTTGCAGACCACCGAAGTGACGCAGGCCCAGTGGCAGGCAGTGATGGGGGCAAACCCAAGTACCTTCGCGGGACCGGACCGACCGGTGGAGAACGTCTCATGGGATGACACCCAGGAGTTTCTGCGAAGGCTGAACGCCAAGGAGAAGGACACTCGCTACCGGCTGCCGACGGAGGCCGAATGGGAGTGCGGCTGCCGGGCGGGTAGCCAGGAGCCGGACGAGGCTCCGAATCTGGACGAAGTGGCTTGGTCGGCTGCGAACTCTGGTGGCGAGACGCACCCGGCGGGCCAGAAGAAGCCGAATGCCTGGGGGTTGTACGATATGCGGGGGAACGTGGGCGAGTTGGTTCAAGATTGGTACGGCCAGTATCCGGCAGGAAGGCAAGTCGATCCCCAGGGACCGCCGTCCGGCGACTACCGGGTTGTTCGTGGCGGGTCGTGGGCCTTCGGACCCCCGAACTACTTCCGGTGTGCCGACCGCTTCAATCTTAAACCGGGCTACCGTCACAACATCATCGGCTTTCGGTGCGCCAGGACTTTCTAAAGGAGATCACATGGAAAACAGCGGGCGGCAAATCGGCCGGCGGGCGTTTCTGGGCGCGGCCGGCGGTCTCACCATTCTGAAGGCGCAACTGGCGCGCGGCGCCGAGGCGAACTCGGCGGTTCGCATCGGATTGCTGGGCTGCGGCGCGCGCGGCACAGTGGATGCGGAGGGACTCATCACGAGCGGCGGCGCTCGCCTGGTGGCGTTGGCCGATATGTTCGACGATCAGCTCGCGGCCGCCCGGAGCCACTTCAACGCGCTGGCGGAAAAGCAGGGCTACGCGGGCGTGGATGCGTCGCAAATCTTCCGAGGGCCGCGCGCGTTCGAGCAGATCGTGGCGTCCAAGGAAGTCGACGCGGTGGTGATTACATCTCCGCCTTACTTCCATCCACAGCACCTGGCGGCGGCCGTCGAGGCGGGCAAGCACGTCTACTGCGAGAAACCGGTGTCGGTGGACGTGGCGGGCGCCCGGCGGGTGCTGGAAATCGGCGCGAAAGCGGAGCGCCGTCTCAGCCTGGACGTAGGCTTTCAGTTGCGTATGGCCCCGCCTTTCGTGGAACTGGTGCGGCGCATACATGGCGGCGCACTGGGCGAAATCGCGTCCGGCGCGGCGCACTACTTCTGCGGCGCCTTGGATCGGCCCGCCTGGCCGGGAGCGCCGCCGGCCGAACGGCGCTTGCGGAACTGGCTGCATGATCGCGCGCTCTCCGGCGACATCCTGGTGGAGCAGAACATCCACGTCGTCGATATCTGCAACTGGGTGCTGCAGGGCCATCCCGTCAAGGCCGTGGGCACGGGCGGGCGCAAGGGGCGCACGGACCAGGGCAACGCCAGCTCGCACTTCAGCGTGATTTTCACCTACCCTCAGGACGTGCACGTCGGCTTCAGCTCGACCCAGTTCGGCAAGGGAAGCTTCGACGCCAACGAGCGGTTCTTCGGGCCGCGCGGCAACTCCACTTCGCCCTACTCGGGGCCGGTGGCCATCACGGGCGAGGAGCCGTGGACCTGGGGCGCGGGCGCGGAAGCCGAGGGCGGGAAGTTCTCGATCACCGGCAAGTTTTCAGGCAACCTCGAGCAGGCCGACCCGGAGAAGCACAAGGCGTTCATTGAGAGCATAGCCAGCGGCAACTTCCACAATCAGGCCGCGCTGGGCGTAGAATCGGCGCTGAGCGCGATGCTGGGCCGCATGGCCGCCTACACCGGGCGCGAGGTAACCTGGGACGAGATGCTGCGCGCGAACGAGAGCTGGGACGCGGGAATCGATCTGGACAAACTATCGTGACACGCCTTACACTTCTGCTCGCCCTCTGCGCGCTGGCGCTGGCCGCGCAATCGTCGGAAGCGTCGCGATGGAGCCAGCCGTTCCCGCCCCACAAGATCGTCGGAAATGTCTACTACGTGGGGTCGAACGAGCTGGCATGCTTCCTCATCGCCACGCCCGCCGGGCACATCCTCATCAACACCGGATTCGAGGAAACCGTTCCCGTGATTCGGGCCGGCATCGAGAAACTCGGCTTCAAGCTCTCCGACATCAAGATCCTGCTCACCGGACAGGCTCACAGCGACCACGTCGCCGGCTTCGCGCTGATGAGGAAGCTCACCGGCGCGAAAGTGATGGTGATGGCGGGCGACGACGCGGTGGTTCGCGGCGGCGGCAAAGGCGATTTCGCCTATGAGAACCTGATGCGGTGGGCACCCTGTCCCGTCGATCGCGTATTGCAGGATGGCGACCAAGTGACGCTCGGCGGGACCACGCTGGTGGCCCGCCTTACCGCCGGCCACACCCGGGGCTGCACCACCTGGCTGCTCATGGCGGAAGAAGGTGGAAAGCCGCTACACGTGGTGATCGTCGGCTCGGTGCATGTGAACTCCGAGTTCAGCCTCGTGAACAACGCGAAGTATCCGCGGATCGCCGAGGATTTCGCGCGCACGTTCGGGGTGCTCGAATCGCTGCCCTGCGACGTCTTTCTGGGCTCGCATGGCGGCGCCTACGGCATGCAGGCCAAGTACCAGCGCTCGCTCAAAGAGGGCTATCGGGCGTTCGTCGATCCCGAGGGATACCGCGCCTATCTCGCGGCGGGCAAAGCCGCCTACCTGAAGGAACTAGAGCAGCAGCGGGGCCGGTAGCCGCTCAGCCGAGTTTGGGCGGCACGTCGGTGAGCGGGCCCATCCACTGCAACTCGTTTTCGATGTCCTGGTGCAGCCGGTATTTCCTTCGCAGGCTGGCCATGGTCTCGCCGCGTACGTCGATCTTCGCCAGGTCGTACTGGCCCAGGCCGACCTGCCAGCAGTATTGCTGGCTGGCCATCCACAGCGGGTTGATGCCCATGACTTCCACCCCCACCCGGTCGGCCGCGACGAAGTCGGTAGAGGCGATGGCCAAGCGGGAGGGAACCGGCGTGCCGGAGGCTGGACCGTTGCCCTCCATGCCTTCGTAGCCGTCCAGGACCGCGACTCCCCAGCTCGGAGCCAGCTTCTGCGCGGTCAGCATGATGTTGTAGTGCGTCTGCCGGATGCCGCCGTGGTACTTGCGCTTGTCGTCCCAGCGTGGCCGCTCCTTGCGAGCGCTGTGCAGCGGCGCCCCAAGGCACATATTCTTGATCGACAGCGAGGCCACGCAGACGTTGTGCGTCTTCAGCATCGCGGCACAGATGACGAAGGCGTCCGGATCGAGCAGGCGCGCGGCCAGCCGCACCGGCTCGACCCGCAAATCCGCGGAGAGCAACGGAATTGTCTGGTACTTGCCAACCTCGTTGAGGTCCTCGAGGCTCACCTGCTGCGCCCGGCGCTCCCTGGCGACCCGGTCGTAGTGGAAGTTCTCGAAGGCATGCATGGTCTGCCCGGCCGAGGACTCGGCGACGATCACCGGCCCCTTGAAGCGCGGCTCCAGGTAGTCCAGAATGCCCTGCAAGGCGTCCGCGTGCGTGGCGGCCAACTGGTTGTTCATGGAGACGTTGTTCGGCTTGATGACAACGTACTTCCTCTCCTTGAGCACCGGCTGGATCTGGTCGTCGATCCCCTCCAGCGCTTGCAAGACATTCTTGCGGCGGTCCTCTCCCTTCACCAGCGCCACCGTGCCGCGGCGATCGCAGGCCACCACGGGCTCGGGCAAACCGGTTGGCTCGGCGCCCGGCGGAATCTGCTGGCCGAGCAGGATGCGGCTCAGCGGAACCTGGCTGGCGATGGCTCCCGCCCCGGCCGCAAACCCCAGAAAAGTGCGCCTTGAGAAGTTTACTTTCATTGGATGACCGCGCGGCTTTACAATTGAAGTTCCGTATCCGATTATATCCGAGGTCCTGGGAGGTGAATGTGAACTCTTCTCGACGCTCCTTTCTGGCCGCCGGTCTCGCGCTGCCCGCGGCCGGCCTGGCAACCACTCAATCCGCAGGCCGCAGCGGCTCGGATCAGCCCGCCCCGGTTGCCGCACCGGCTAGCCTCAGCTACCAGAAGCTCGGCCGCACCGGGCTTACCCCTACCCGAGTCGCATTTGGTTGCATGATTACCTCCGACGGGAGCGTGATCGAGAAGGCAGCCGACCTCGGCATCAACTATTTCGACACCGCGCGCGTCTACCAGGGCGGGAACAACGAGCGCATGGTGGGCGCTGCGCTCAAGGCCCACCGCAAGCAGGTCTACATCTCGAGCAAGACCGGCGCCAATGACAAGGCGGGGGCGCTCGAACACATTGACACAACCCTCAAAACCCTGGGCACCGACTACATCGACATCTGGTACCTGCACGGCAAGGACAGTGGCGACGCCATCACCGACGACTTGCTCGAAGCGCAATCCATTGCCAAGAAGGATGGGAAGATCCGCTTCGCCGGCGTGAGCACCCACAAAGGCCAGGCCTCGGTGATCGATGGCGCCATCAAGTCCGGAAAGATCGATGTCGTGCTCGTGGCCTATAACTTCACCATGGGACCGGACCTCGAGGCGGCCATCGGCCGGGCCAAAGCGGCCGGCCTCGGAGTGGTGGCCATGAAGGTCATGGCCGGTGGGTTCCGCAAAGCGCAGCCGGGGGAGAAGCTCTACGAAACGCTCAAGCGCGATGGCGCGATGGTCGCCGCCCTCAAGTGGGTGCTGAAGAATCCCAACGTCGATACCACCATCCCCAGTATCACCGACATGGATCAGCTCGACGCCAACCTGAAGGTCATGACCTCGAAGTTTAGCGACGACGATCAGAAGATCCTCGGCGCTCACTTGCAGCGCATCGGCCCGCTGTATTGCCGCATGTGCGGCCACTGCGAAGGGACCTGCTCGCAGGGTTTGCCGGTTGCCGACGTGCTCCGTTTCCTCACTTACGCGGACGGCTACGGCCAGTTCGCCCTGGGCCGCGAGCGGTTCCTCGAGTTGCCCGCCAAGGCCGCTGCGGTCCGCTGCCGGGATTGCTCGAGTTGCTCGGTCGATTGCCCTCACGGAGTGCGCGTTCCCGAGCGCCTTAGCCGCGCCCAGGAACTGTTCGCGTGAAGCGCTTCGCCGTGTTGTTCGCGGCGGTCTCGCTGGCCGCGCTGGGCCAGACGCCCGACTGTTCGCTCGTGTCCGGCTGGACCCAGCAGGGCGCCTCCCGCAGTTACACCGGCGACAACCTCTTCGAGTATATGGACGGCAACGCGGAGGGCTACCTGGTCTATGGTTTCGTGGCCATGCAGGGCGTCAACTGCGAATCCGGCGGCGAAACCATCGTCTTCGACGTCTCCGAAATGGCGGATGCCGAGTCCGCCTACGGCATGTTCACCGCGACCCGCGATCCGCACGGCTCCTTCGAGCGGATCGGCATGGGCGGGCAGATCGTGCCGCGCCGGGCCATTTTTGCCAAGGGCAAGTACTTCGTCGAGATCGGCATCTCCAAGGACGCCCCCGATGTGCTGCGCGCGTTTTGCCGGGCCATCGAGGCGAAGATCCCCGGCGCCACCGAGCCGCCCCAGATTTTAGCCTGGTTCCCGGCCGAGAAGCTGGCGCCCGAGACGGTGCGGCTGGTTCCCGAAAGCGTATTGGGCCTGCGCCTGCTGAAGCGCGGCTATATCGCGCAGTACGACTACGGCAAGGCCTTCATCGTGGCCGAGACGTCGCCCGAAACGGCTGCCGAGGTCATGCGTAAACTGCGGGCGCGGGTCGGCGAGACCGCCTCCGTCAAAATTGCCGACGAGGCTTTCGAGGCCACCGACCGCTACCTGGGCCGGCTGTGCATCTTCCGCAAAGGCCGCTACATCGCCGGTTTCGCCGGCCTGGCGGAAGGCCAGCCCGCCCTCCCGCCGAGCATGGCCCTGGCGGCGCGGATTCCGTAGGGCGGGTTTCCGAGTCAACGCTGCCAGTGCCGCTGCTGGGAGTCATCTCTTTCCATACACTGGAATCCCGTCATGATATGGACAACAGTCGGCAACTCCGCCGAGACATGGGTTTCCGGCGTGACCGGGTGCTGAGGGGTTCCTTCGCACCCAGCCGCGAGTTCGAACACGCAAGTAACCTGAAACGTGTGCTCCCGATTCGAGGGCATAAAGCGCCACTGCCGTAGCGCCTGCAGAACGCAGCTCTTAAAGACAGGATGAGCGAGGATCGTCTTGGCTTCCGTGACAAGGCCCTCCCGGTTGACCGTAAGTTGAGTCGAGGTTCTGCCCTGTATTCGTGCGTCTGTAGCCGCACGAGGATAGGCCGGAGCGACGAACATGACCACCGCCGGATTCTCCTGCTCCGGCGCAGCCGGTGCTTGCGCCAGCAAGAGGGGGACAGAAACCAAGGTGGAGAGAGCAATGCGAGTCAGTGTTCCCACAACAAGAGCCTATCACTGAATCGGCCCTTGAATAGTTTCTGGCTGAGAAGCGCGGCTGCCCCGGACTGCATCGCCGTCCAGCGGCCAGTTCTAGAGGTCGGCGACAAGCGCCCCACTCCACCTCAGATGGGAAACCGGCGACGGCGGATCTTCTCGCGGTCAACCACAATAGCGCACACAGCCAGTTCTTCGTGGGCGACCGACATCAGGAAGCGCCGCACACAATCCCGGCTTTCGGCTTCACTGTAGTTTCCGCCGCGCAGCAGAATCAGCCCGGGTCCGCTCGAACCCAGTCCGGCCAGAAGCCTCGGGAAGTCCAGGTCTGCGGTGATGAGGACGCGGCCACAGCGAATTGCGAACTGAAGAATCTGCGGGTCCGGACTCTGGCTCATAGAGGACTCGGCGGCGTGGACGGCATCATGACCTTCGGCTCGCAGCCACTGCGCCAGGTCCGGCGACAGCGGCATATCGACCAGGAACTTCACCGGCTCAGCTCGATGGTCTCGTCTTCCGAAAGGGAGGCCGCATATTGCAGGGCCTCGTCGATATCCGCTTCGTCCAGGTAGGGGTAGGCGCTCAAAATCGACTCCCTGGTCTCCCGGGCCGCCAGGAGGGCGAGCAGCCGCGACACCGGAAAGCGCAGATTGCGGATGCAGGGCTTGCTAGTAGCTACGGCGGGGTCAACCGTGATTCGCTCGAACCGCATGGAATATGTCCCCTCTCATGATACCAGCGGCCTTAATGCCGTGACGCAGGCGACTTTTCGTGCGGCCTACCGCACCTTCCTCACCACCTGGCCCGCCGTGGCCTGGAGCAGCTCTCGGATAGTCAGGTGGTTCACGGGGTGCCGCAACTCGGGCGCGAGTTCCGCCAGCGGTTCCAGCACGAAGCGGCGTTCCGTCAGCCGCAGGTGAGGCACCATCAGATCGGCGCTCTCGATCGCCGAGCGCCCGTAGAGCAGGATATCGATGTCGATCGAGCGCGGGCCTTTCTCCCGCCCACGCCTCCGGCCCAGCTCCAGCTCGATCTTCTGGAGGCGCCCAAGCAGTTGCCTAGGGAACAGCTCCGTCTCCGCCTCCACCACCAGGTTCAGGAACCAGGGCTGGTCACGCACCTCCAGCGGCTCGGTCTCGTAGAGCGAAGAAACGCGCAGCACGCGCACCCCCGCCGCGCCGATCAGCGCGATGGCCTGGCGCAGGTAGTCCTCGCGGTCGCCGAGGTTCGAGCCGAGGGAAAGGTAAATGGTCTTCATCAGAATAGCGTGCTCTGCGGGTTGTCGCGCATGCGGCGCGGCAGGCCGAAGTACTCGAAGGCCCGGTCGGTGGCCACCCGGCCGCGCGGCGTGCGGTCGATGAAGCCCATCTGGATCAGGTACGGCTCGTAGACTTCCTCGATGGTATCCGGTTCCTCGTCGATCGAAGCGGCGATGGTGTTCAGTCCCACCGGTCCGCCGCTATACTTCTCCAGGATGGTGGACATGATCTTCTGATCGATCTCGTCCAACCCCAAGCGGTCGACCTCCAACAGGTCCAGCGCGGTGCGGGCGATCTGGTCGTTGACGTGCCCGTCGGCGCGCACCTGCGCATAGTCGCGCACGCGGCGCAGCAGCCGGTTGGCGATGCGCGGCGTCCCGCGGCTGCGCCGTGCGATCTCCTGCGCGCCGGGCGCATCCACGGTGACGTCCAGCAGGCCCGCCGACCGCTTCACGATCAGCGTCAGCTCCTCGACGGTGTAGTGATTGAGCCGCAGCACCAGCCCGAACCGGCCCCGCAACGGCGCGCTCACCAGGCCCTGCCGCGTGGTCGCGCCGATGGCCGTGAATTGCGGAATCGGCAGCGAATGCGTGCGCGCTCCCGGCCCCGCGCCGATCAGGATATCGATGCGGAAATCCTCCAGCGCCGCGTACAGCATCTCCTCCACGTCCGGCATCAGGCGGTGGATCTCGTCGATGAAGAACACTTGGCGCGCCCGAATCTGGCTCAGGATGCCGGTCAGGTCGAGCTTCTTTTGCAGGATCGGCCCGGAGGTCTGTTCGAAGCCGACCTCCAGTTCGGCCGAAATAATCGACGCAAGCGTAGTCTTGCCGAGACCCGGCGGACCGTAGAGCAGCACGTGATCCATGGCGTCGCCGCGGCGGCGGGCCGCCTCGATGGCGATGGCCAGGTTCTCCTTCAGCTTGGCTTGCCCGGTAAACTCGGACAGCTTACGCGGCCGCAGACTGGCTTCGAACTGCAGCTCCTCCGCCTGCGCCGCCGCCGAGACAATCCCGCGCTCCCGCATGACCCTTCAGCTTAGCGCACCAGTTCGAGCGCGCGGCGGAACAGAGGCTCGAATCCGGTGGCGCCCTCGAGTTTCGCTTTCCGCACCGCCGCCTCGGCCGCCGCCGGGGCGCAGCCCAGATTGCCCAGGGCGGAGAGCACGTCCTGATCCAGCGCAGTTAGCGCCGCGCGCCCGCCCAAGGCCGGGGTGGCGGCCGTTCCCGTGGCCGAGGCGGGCAACTTGTCGCGCAGCTCCAGCACGATGCGTTCGGCGGTCTTCTTGCCGATCCCGGGAATGCGCACCAGCCGGTCCACTTCGCCGCCGCGAATGGCCGCGATCAGGTCCGCCACGGCCAGGCCCGAAAGCACCGTAATCGCGAGTTTCGGCCCGATGCCGCCGATCGAGATCAGCCGCTCGAAGAGGAACTTCTCCTCCTGCGTGAGGAAGCCGAACAGGGCCAGCAAGTCCTCGCGGACGTGCGTGTGGATGCGCAGGCGCACCTCGCCGCCGGGTTCCGGAAGGGCCGCATAGGTCGAGATGGGGATCGTGACGTCGTAGCCGACCCCGCCCGCCTCGATAATCGCCTGGTTGGGATGCTTCTCCAACAGGGTGCCGCGCAAGTGAGCGATCATTCGAGTTACATTATTTCACATGGCGCGCCGCCGGTTCTTCGTGGATGCCGTGAGCGATTCCCGCGCCTCGCTGGCCGGCGAGGAGGCCCGGCATCTGCGGCAAGTGCTGCGCGCGGAAGTGGGCCAGCGCTATGAGATCTCCGACAACCGGTCGGTGTACCTGGCCGAGATCGAGTCGCTCGCCAAGGACTGTGTGCTGTTCCGCGTTCTCGAGGAGCTGGCTCCGGCGCCGCCTCCCGTCCGCCTCAGGCTTCTGTTGGCTCTCATCAAGTTCGACCGCTTCGAATATGCTCTGGAGAAGGCCACTGAACTGGGGGTCGAGAACGTACTTCCGATCCGCAGCGAACGATGCGAAAAAGGCCTGGAGAGGGCTGCTGCGAAACGGCTCGATCGCTGGCGGAGAATCGTGCGCGAGGCCAGCCAGCAGGCCCGCCGCGCCCGCCTGCCCGAAGTGCTCGCGCCTGCCGCTTTCGAATCTGCCATCGCCGGGGCGCCCCCCTGCTCCTATTTCCTCGACGAAGAGCTGGGCGCCTCGCCGCTGGCGGCCGCGTTGCCCGACAGCCGCGCTCGGGAAGACCTGGTGAGTATTCTGGTGGGCCCCGAGGGGGGCTGGACCGGCGCGGAGCGTGCTGCCGCGCTCCAGGCCGGCTGGACACCGGTCTCGCTCGGACCCAACATCCTGCGTGCCGAAACCGCCGCCATCGCGGCGTTGGCGGTGATCGCCAGCCTCTGGCTAAGGCCCGCCTAAGGTCTCTGCCTCGGTTGACGCGGACGACCCGCGTCTGCTGTAATGATGACTGCCAACCTGTTGCTCCTCAGTAGCTCAATGGTAGAGCATTCGGCTGTTAACCGAAGGGTTGTAGGTTCGAGTCCTACCTGAGGAGCCAAGATAAGTCCTTTAGTTTCAACGTACCACCTAGCAAACACGCCAGTTCTCCCCCTGCGCCCAACCTGGGCCCCTTCATCGGGAATTGCCCATCCTTACCCATATTTCCTTATCCTTATCCCTTCGGGTACCCCCAGTTTCCCCCCAGTGCTTCGCGGATGGTCGGCCGCGAACTGCTCCGACAACGGCGACGATGCCCGCGATCCGTCGCATCGCCGCCAGGCCCGGGCCACTGATCTCGCGAGCGCCACAGCCAAGGCGTCGAAAACATCTGCACATCGAATTGTTCGTGGCGTATCGTTGGGTTAGAGGCTCGGTTCGGCAGACCAGCGCAAAGCGCACCCTCCGAAAGGCGCCTCCACTTTGTTGTATCGGAAGGTGAGGCATGCTTGCGCAGACAACGATTTCCCCCCAAGTTCAGACTTGGCCGATAGACCGCTTCGTTCTGTGCGCTCGCAATCCCAGGAAGAACGACGCGGCCGTGGACCGCATGTGCTCCTCCATCCGCGAGTTCGGATTCAAGATTCCCGTGCTGGCGCGCAACGACGGTGAGGTGGTGGACGGCCATCTGCGTCTGAAGGCCGGGAAGAAACTCCGCATCGCCGAGGTCGTCCACCGGGCTCCGCGCTGCGGATATCGTGTTGGGACACACGGCCAAGGCCCTTGAGATCGAAGATATCGAAGCGCGCGTGACGGATCTGGAAGCGGCGGCGGAGAGCGGAGGGCAGCGCCGATGAGGAGCATCGACAGGCGGCTCGAGGAACTGGAGAGTCGTATTGTATCCCCCGACAGGCCACGTGACCGTTTGCGACTCGTGGTATGCAGCATGGGCGGCGGCGACAAGAGCCTGGAGAATGCTAACCCAGCTTCCGCAGTTGGAACAATAAAGCCTTTGCTTTCAACGGAGGCATGGGCGAGTTTCCACTACATCGCCGCTTTTTCCAGCGCGGCGGGTAGCCTCAGGCCAAGCCTCCGGTGCAGGATCCACTGGTGCTCGGTTGGCTCGCCGATGCAACCCTTGCGGACCACTGGTCCGGATCTCGTCGGCAGCGCCACATCGACCATGGCGATCTCCGACCGGGCTTCGAAGACGTGCTGGTCGCGTCGTACAGCAGCAGATCGTAGTCCAGCTCGAACGGTTCCCCAAGTTTGTCCTTGCGGTGTTTCTCCAGCGCCGGCTGGTGCGGCAGCAGCGCGTCCAACGCCCGATACAGGCGGTCTTCGTTCACCTTCCCGGCAGGCACGCCCAGCCGATCCACCAGCGTGCTGGATTGGTGGAACCGTTCGGCCAAGCCCAACTCGCCGAACCGGGCGCAGAGTTGCCCGAGCACCGGCACCGTGGCCATCGGCGGCCAGGGGATCTCTTCGGGTCCTGCGGGTAAGGTCTCGTCGGGGAAGCGATGCAGTTCCAGCCGGCGCAGCGGCTCCAGCCCCAGCCAGGGGCCGCCGAACTTCCGGCTGCGCTCGACATGAACCCGCTTCCCATCGACTGCCACCCATTAGGGCCGAGCCTCCCGAAACAAGCTGCCCCGATGGCCGGGGGTTCCTGCGGCGCAGCGCTTCGCCCCCAGGCGGCCCCGTTCGTCCATCGCGCCCAGCCGGGCCGCCACGCGCCGCCGCGGTCCGCGCTGGGTGCGATAGCTCTCCACCATAGCCCAGTAAGCGTGGCGCTCGCCATCCTTGTTTCGATAGCGGCGCCGCCAGTACATAGCCCCATGTCGCGGATCTACGGCTCCGATTCGAGAGGGTTGGCCGTCACTACATCGGCTTTTCGGAACTCCGAAACTTAACCGCGGAAACAGCCTGATGGAAACAAAGGACGGCTCTCTTGTCCTCTGGGTTCAACAGCCTTCGAACCGGCTCCGCAAAGTTGTGGAGCTGCCCCAACTGCGGAAGC
>JBKQQG010000038.1:0-3336 GCA_052144455.1 Bryobacteraceae bacterium | reverse complement strand
CGCCGACACGGGAACCTTGCTGAGCTGGCAGCTTGAGGATGAATCCGGCAATTGGCAGCCGTACATGGCGGTGACGACGGGCGCCAGCGCGAGCCTTGTCAACGCGCCGGGGGCCGGCCAGTTCGCCATGGTCACTCCGGTCCTCCAGGCTCAGGACGGTTCGTTCGTCGGCGCCGCGCTGGATGCCAACTACAACCCCCTATCCATGATCGGCTTCGACGCCGGCGGGAACCTGCTCTGGAGCGTGGCCGGGAACTGGCAGCCGCAGATCGCCACCGCCGATGGCGGCCTGATCGCCGTCGACCAGAACACCGGGGCGGCCGTCGCGTTCGACCAGAACGGAAATGCCAAGTGGCAACTGGCGAGCTTGCCAGCTCAGTCGTGGCCCGGGAATCAGTACCAGTCGCTGGGCTCTCTGGAATCCGTTGTGGAACCGCTGGTCTTTGAAGACGGCGCCAGTTTCTGGCCAACGGCGGGAGGCAACCCTTCTGGAAATGGGACCGCAATTGTGCAGTGCCCGTGCCTCTTGCAGTCGGCAGGGGAGGCGGATACGCCCGGGACGCCACAAACGCCGACGTCACGTTCGGCAAGAGGGTACCATGCCGAGGACGCCGGAGACCAGAAGAGATACTTGGTAATGGCAGGCGATCCCGGGCACAACTTTGGCCCGGGTCACGACCACAATGTGGGTCAGCTGTTCAGTTTGGCTGCGGAAACGCAATTACTGAACTTGACCCAGTCGGGGAATAACGTTGTCGTATCGCAGAGGGTCTCATCTTTCGCAGATTTCAACGCGGCGTTGACGGCGAACGGCTGGATAGACGGAGACGTCACCTATTTCGGCCACGCCGGGCTTGATGTTCACCGTAACCCAGCGCTGTTTCCAGGTCAGGAGTTCGGCGACGCCAACAACGTCACCGTTCTCAATGTTGGTCAGCTCTCGAACGCACAACTAGATCCCAACGTCACGATAACCCTCAACGCGTGTCATGCCGGTTATGGTGGAAGGAGGTCTATTGCACAACTGATCGCAAATCAACTGGGAAGGAGGGTTTTGGCTTACCCAGTAGACATGTATTTCAGCTCGGACCCTACTCCCAGAGCATACAGGAAAGGGATGGTGGCGCCAAGTGGGGTGCCCACTTACATGGTTCCGAACGGAGACGGAGTGCTCCCGCTCCGATTCCCTTTGCAGTGAAGGATGGGCCGTTTGCTCTTCGGGAGCAAAAGGAGACTGTGTGATTACGGGTCGCTTCTTCATCATCAGGGTTCTCTTCGGCATAGGACCGCTAGTTGCGGCAGGCGGATCAGTGCTTGCTCAGGTGGCGCCGGCTGGGACCGCTTTAGTGCGCTTTTGCGAGCTCGACTTGCAAGGTGAACAGCTGACTCCCGAGGGCTGGCAGAAGGTGGCTGCCCTGTTCGAAAGGCCTGGTGCGCCCCGGCGTGACGAAATCATTGTCGTTAAAGACTTTGGGGGCAGCCGTCCAATTTTTGAAAAGGGCAGAGCCGGGTTCTACGTGGAATACGTCGAGCTCGGGCGGATCGACCTCTTGAACGCGCGCTTTTCTTCCCCTCTGCCTCCTGGGATTAAAGTTCGGGCGGAATTCCATCTCACCAAACAACCCGCGGGTGGGTCCAGCCGGGCGGGCGAGTGGCGGATTGAAGGGCCGGTGCCCGAACCCCACGTGGGTGTGGACGCGGCCATACGCTGTGCAACTGAGCTCCGGGCAAAGGCGAAAGACGCCGCCATCAAGAAGAACGCTGACAGGACGCTCACTGCCCTAGGACGCTTTCGCTAGAATCGGGTGCCCTTCAGCGTGAGGATTGCGGCGATCTCGGGCGTTTCACCGTCCAGCGGCGTGCCCGGAACCGTGGTGACGGTCGCGGGTTCGGGCTTCGGCGCGGCCCAGGGCAGCGGGCAAGTTTGGCTGGGCACGGTCCCCGGCGTGGTGCAAAGCTGGAGCGATGCCCAGGTGGTGGCTGCGGTGGGGGCCGGATCGGCTACCGGCAACGCCAGCGTGCTCCAGAACGGCGTCCTGAGCAATGCGGTTCCATTTACCGTGAATTCTCTTCAGCTCACGAGCGTAAGCCCGAACTCGGGTGCCGCAGGAACTCCGGTCACGTTTACCAGCGCCGGCTTCGGAGCCTCGCAGGGCACTGGCGAAGCCTGGCTGGGCAGCATGGATGGGCAGGTCGTCAGTTGGAGCGACACCCAGATCGTGGCCACGGTGGCTACGGGAGCGCTTACCGGCATCGCGCGCGTGCAACAGAATGGCGTGTGGAGCAACGCGGTAACGTTCACGGTGCCGGGGGCGGGCGGTTTGCAATTGGAACCGGTTCTGATCAACATGGTGGTTGGGGATACGAATCCGATGCAGGCGGTGAATTCGGCCGGGCAATCTGTCACGGGATTGACCTGGGCGTCCAGCGATACGACGGTGGCGAGCCTGTCGACCGACGACCCGCCCATTCTTACGGCCGTGGCGGCGGGGCGCGTTACGATCACGGCCGGGACGGCGACAGCCAATGTCACGGTATGGGCCACCACCCCGCCGGTGGGGACGGTGCTGTGGTCCAATCCGGGCGACGGATCGGGCGTCACTTCGATTGTGCCGGCGGTGCCCAGCGGTTACGGCGTAGCGGACGTGTTTGCGTTTCAGGGCGACGGCACCGTCCAGGCCATCACGGGCGACGGCACGATGGCCTGGGCGACCGTCGTGCCGCCGATGTGGCCGGCGGCCGGGCAGCAGATGAGACGGGCGGCCGCGCCGCGGATGAGGCCAGCGGGGCGGTACCGGCAGCCGGCGAAGCTGCACCCGCAGTCGGCGGAGCAGGACCAGCAGCCGGCGGTGGTTGTGCCGGACTTCCGTGGGGGCTTGGTCATGATGACGGGTGACTCGATCATGGGGTTGGATGGAACGACCGGGCAGCCCACCTTCACCTATACGCTCCCGGGCGGAGGGGGCTGGATGTCCGATCCGGCCGTGCATCCCGACGGGACCATCTTCGCCGGCCAATACGATGGGAACGGGAATAGCTCGGTTGTTGGCATCGATCCCACCACCGGCGCCACGAAACTCAGCGTGCCAATACCGCCGCCAAATGTCTCGCAGGCGCCTGCCTTCGACATCATCATAGCGGGCGACGGGTATGCTTATGTGCCCCACTGGTACGCAGACATCTCCTCGCCATGTGGGCCGGACTTTACTTCCTCCCAGCTCGACCATCTCATGCTGCTGCGGATAGGCAGCGACGGGAGCTATGACGACTTCGATGTCTTCGACTGGCTGAGCCCGAGCTTCTGTCACGAAGGAGGGATCATGTGGCCGCCCCAGA
>JBKQQG010000037.1:0-66794 GCA_052144455.1 Bryobacteraceae bacterium | reverse complement strand
CCCAAACCATTCGTTTGGACAGCCAAGGCAGCCGACATCCTGGAGAAGGTCAAGCGCGCCCGCGCCGTGCTGAATAATGATTAATCTGCTCGCCGCAGACCACTAGCCAACTGGTCTCCCGAGCGCTGCTCCGGCGTGAGCCAGTCCATCAAGAATAAGTATAGGACGCGGTTGGTCGGCGTGCCCTCTGTGCACCCCTCGATGAAGTTCGCACTCGTTCCGTGCACAGGGCAGGCGTCGTAACTCGCTGGGAGTTGACGCTTCCACCAGACGGAGGCGGCCAGCCCCGCGGCAGCGCTGTCGAGGACTCACGCCGAGCGCAGCGCAGTGGATGCGGCCTTATCGCGCGCCGCAACAGGATGTCGATGAGAGGGCTACTGCTTCCCGGCGATGGATCGCAGACGCATCCGAATCTGCTCCGCTTCCTCGCCGCGGCCCTGGGCCTGGTAGAGTTCCGCCAGATTGTGCAGACTGGCGGTCACCACCTGGTGAGCGGGTTCCAGAACTCGGCTGCGGATCGCCAGCGCCTCCTCCAGCGCTTGTGTCGCCCCCTGCATTCCCCCCGACGCCAGTCTGGCCGCACCCGCCACTTCGTGCAGCGCCGCTTCCAGCAGGGGATGCGCACCGGGGCATTCCAGTCCCCGGGAAGCCTCCGCGTCCGCCTCTGGCGCCCGTCCCGCTTCATACAGCAGCAAAGCGCGTCTGTAGTGGAACTCCGCGAGCCGGTTGGCCGGCGCCGCGCTATGGTCGCTGAGAGGCCCCGCATCCTCCGTTGGACCGGGCGCGTGGAGTGCGTCCAGCACCGCCAGCCTCCGGTAAGCCGGCCACCGGCCCTCTGTTCCGTCAACCACGATCCACGGCAAGTCCGGCGGCAGGCGGTGCTCCCGGATCGCCGCTCTCAGCATCTTCGAGAGGCCCTCCGCCTCATCCTGGCCGATCCACCAGGCCAGTTCGCGCCCGTACCTCTCTTGCCCCTGCTCGGAGCCTGCCTGCACCACGATCTCCAGGAACAGACGCGCCGCGTCGCGGGTCGTAACCGCCAGAGCGCCCTCCAGAAACGCCAGCAGATTCAACCCCAAAAGCGACCGCTCGTGGGGCGGCATCTTCCGCAGAATCTCCAGCCGCGCGAGCGGATTCGAGAACGCATAAACCAGTTGGCCCGGCAGCCCCGGATGCCGGTACTCGAAATCCAGAAAAAGCGGATTGCTCGAATCCGGGCCGAAGGACTCGTCGAGCGCATCCAGCATCTCCTCCCGCGCCTCTCCGGCGAAGCCCAAGTGCCCCAGCAGCAGCCCGACTGGGATGGGGTCTCCCGCCAGCGCCGCCAGCTTCAGGAACCTGCCGATCGGCTCCGGCCATTCCGGCGCCGGCTCAGTCAGGGCAGCTCGCAAGGTGGCGGCGTCGGCAACTCGCCAGCCCTCGCCCGCGACCTCCACCACCACGCCGGCCTCTACCAACTCCCTCATCTTGAGCGCCAGCTTTCCAGGAAGCCCCCCGCTGCATTCCCACAGCGCACGGTCCATTTCCCCGAGGAACGAATTCGGGTGGAAGCGCTGCTCCACGGCGCGGTGCAACTCGTACTCCTCCAGCGGCATCAGCTCGAAGCGCCTGGAGCGCGGGAGCGGGGCCTCGTGAGGCCATTCGTATCGCGGATGGCAAAGAAACGCCAGTGCCAGCTTGGGATTGGCCGCCGCTTCCTCCACCAGAAAAGCGGACAGCGTAACCGGGATCTCCGCGCTTTCTACCAAACGGATCGCCAGGGTCCGCGTTCCGCTGAGCCGGTGCAGCAGACCGCTCAACCCCACGCGTCCCGGGAGTCTTACGGCTTCGCGCAGTGCCGGCAGCACCTCCTGCAGCGACAGCTCGAGGCTCAGCGCGATGGAGACGGCGGCGACGCCGAAAACCTGCGGGTTCTCCGCCACGGCTTCGAGCTGCGCCTCTTCCAGTAGCCGCGCAATCCGCTCCCGATCGCCTTCCTCGGTGCACTTGGCGAGCTGGTGCCGCGCGTAAACTTCCAAAGTGCCGCGGTCGGGATCGTAGCCCGCCAAGTCGATGCTGCCCACCGCAATACGCTGGCCTGCCCCGCGAGCCCGCCACACCGCCGCATCAAGGAAGTATTTCCTCCCGATCCCCGGCTCGCCCACCAGGAACACCGCCCGCGGACCGTGCTCCTCGCCCCCGCCCAGAATCTCCGCGAGCGTCGCCAGATCTTCTTCATGCTGGTAGTTGAAGAGGCCGTACTTGGCTTCCGCCGAGTGACCGTCCATGGCTACTTGCCGAACCCCAGCTCATCGAGGACCCGCTGCGCGTGGTACACCTTCCGCAGCGCCTCGACAATTCCCTGACTGGCCACGTGTACCGCTCGCCCCTCCACTTCGCCGTAGACGAACCGGTTCGCCATCGCTTCCAGATTGCTGTCGAAGACGATTCCCACCACTTCGCCTCGCGTGTTCACCGTGGGGCTTCCCGAATTGCCCCCGATGATGTCGCAGGTGCTCACGAAGTTCAGCGGCGTCTTCGCCTCCAGCGCGCCCCTCGCTTTCAGAATGCTCTCCGGCAGCCGGAACGGCTCCTCCCCGGTCGCATGCGCGTACATCCCCGCGAAGTCCGTGGCGTACGGAATCTTGCCGTACCCTTTCACCGGCCCGTAGGAAAGCCGCAGCGTGAAGGTCGCATCCGGATACTCGGTGGCTCCGTAGATGGCGAACCGCGCCAGCGCGATCTTGGTCGCGTTCGCCTGCCGGACCGCATCCAGCTCGTCCTCTTCCCGCTTGCGGATCAGCCGCGCCTCCTCGTCCAGCGCCCTCGCCAGCCGGATCATTCCGTCTTCCGAGTTCTTCCCCGCCTCCACGCTGGCGGCCAGCCGCTTCCGCTCCCCCACGTCCTTCAGCTTGCTCGAGCTCACGTAGTCCTTCGCCGCCTGTTCCGGCGTCCGTCCGCCCAGCACCGCCTTCACGGTCTCGTTCCCTGGCCCGAGCTGCTCTTCGAGGAAGCGCAGGTAGTTCGCCAGCACCGCGATCTCCACCCCATCCGCAATTGGCGCCGGCGAGTACATCCGCAGCTCCAGCGATGGAAGCGCCGCATCGGTGTATTCCTTCAGCCGCTGCCCGTTGGGCTTGGCTTTCTCCACCGGCAGCCGTACTACATTGCGCGCGATCCGGAACAGGTCGGAATACCGCGGCCCGCCCTCCAGCGCGTAGTATTCCTTCTGAACCGGCGCCCATTTCCGGTACGCCGCCGCGATCGCCTCCCACGCATCCCCCACTTCCTGCCGCAGCTTCGCGTCGCTCGCGATGGCCGTCCGCAGCTTCTCCTCCCGCGCCTTCTTCTCCGCGAACAGTCTCGCGCTCTCCAGCCCCTTGAACTCCCACACCCGCGCCTTGTAGGTGTTCTCCGCGCTGAACAACTTGTCCCGCGAAACCCGCTTGTTTTCCGCGCTCCCCGCGCCGAAATCCTTGAGCGTCCGGATCGCCGACTGCACGTAGCCCAGCGCCAGCGGATATTCGGTGTCCCGCTGATACTCCAGTTCCGCGTAGGTGATGAACCGGTCCGTGGACGCCGGGTTTCCCGAGACCAACACCAGTTCGCCCTCCCGCACGCCCTCCCGGCTCCACTTAAGATAGTGCGGCGTCTCGGCCGGCCGCCCGTCTTCGTAAGCCCGCATGAAGGCGATGTCCAGGTCGTAGCGCGGATACGTGAAATTGTCCGGGTCGCCCCCGAAGAACGCCATCGCTTCCTCCGGCGCGAAGACCAGCCGGACATCCGTGTACTTCTTGTACTCGTACAGGCTGTAGCTCGCCCCGGCGTACAGCGTCGCCACCTCGCAACGGTTGCCCGTCTTCGCGCCGCACTCCTTCTCGATCCGCGCCCGTGTGGCCAGCCGCTCGCGGTTCGCCTCCGGCGTTCCCGCCTGCGCCGTGACGCCCGCGTTTACTTCCTGGGTGACGTCTTCGATGCGCAGCAGCACGTTCGCCTCGCTGTCCGGGCACTTCAGCTCCCCGGCCTGGGTGGCCGCGTAGAAGCCGTCCGCCATGTAGTTATGCTCTTTCGTGCTCACCTTCTGGATGCACCCCGACGCCACGTGGTGGTTCGTGAAGATCAGACCCTGCGGCGACACAAACGACCCCGACGCCCCCAGCCGCACCGAAGCCAGCCGCAGATGATTCAGAAACTCCTCGCTGGCCTGGAATCCGTACTTCTTCTCCACCTGTTCCTTAGGGAACTGGTTGAACAGCCACATGCCCTCATCCGCCCATCCGCACACTGCCAAAACCAGCACCCAAACAGCGCGTTTCATAAGACCTCCCTGGAATCACGATACCAGACCCCGCCGACTGCGCTATATTAGTGGTTTCCCATGCCTAGACTTATCCTTGTCCCCATCCTGCTCTGTCTGCTCGCGCCCGCCGCTTGGCCGGCCGGCCAGCCCCCCACGCCCGGCATCACCCGTGACCAGGCCGATGCCATCCTCAACGAGCTGAAGGCCATCCACCAGTTGCTCGAGAAGCAGGCCCGCCCGCCGGCGCCCCAGCCGCAACGCAACGCCGACGGCGAAGGTCCCGCCAAGCTCAAAATCGACGGCGCGAACTGGCTCGGCAAGCCGGACGCTCCCATCACCGTGGTTGAGTTCACCGATTACCAGTGCCCTTACTGCCAGAGTTTCCACCTCAACACCTTCCCCGAGATCCGCAAGCTCTACATCGACACCGGCAAGGTGCGCTTCCTCAGCCGCGACCTCCCGCTCGATTTCCACCCCAGCGCTTTCCACGCCGCCGAGGCCGCGCGTTGCGCCGGCGATCAGGACGGGTTCTGGAAGATGCGCGATCTGCTGGTTGCCGACCCCAGTCATCTCACCGAGAACGATATCCTCGTGCATGCCGAGAGTCTGGGCCTGAAGATAGAACCCTTCCGCGCTTGCCTTTCCAGCGGCAAGTACCGCGAAGCGATTCAGAAGGACTTGGCTGACGCCGCCTCCTTGAGCGTCACCGGTACTCCCAGTTTCATCGTCGGCCGCACCACTCCGGACGGCGTCGACGGCAGCCTTCTCGTGGGTGCGCAGCCTCTGGCCGCCTTCGAGGCCAAGTTCAAGGAACTCGAGCCCCGGTAGGATTACAGTCCGCGCAGCACTCCCAGCGCCTGCGACCCGAACTGGGCCCCCACGCGCAATGTCACCATCGCCATCGGCAGCGCCAGCGCGCCCTCGCCCGTCTCCAATCCCTTCAGCGCCAGCAACAGCAGCAGCGGCGACAACCACCGGCCAAACGCCAAGGCCTCCGTCCATGTGCCCGGCGCCCCGGTTCCAATCGCCAGCAGGCAGAACAGCAGCAGCGCAATCTCCATCGCCCCGTCCCGCCGTCGCAGCCACTCCCGTATCCCCAACACCAGCGCTAGCGCGACGCCACCCAGCGCCACATAGTCCAGCCCCACGAACAACCCGCGCATTGGCGTCCCCGTCGGATACACGCAAGGATGCAGCACCCGCGCGGCGAACCCCGCCAGGGGCAGGCGCCCGACGAAGTTTCCCAGATCTCCCATCCCCCCCTGCGTGCGGCTGGCCACGAACGCGTACCAGGCGGCGCAAGGCAGAATCACCGCCGCCCAGACAACCAGCTCCCGCGCCTTGCGAGTCAGAGCCAGCACGGCTCCGCTGACCAGATTCAGCAGCACTCCCGTCTCTCTTACTAGCGGCAGGGCCAACAGCAGCGCATACCCAGCCACTTTCGGAGCCGCTCGCTTTCCCCAGTACAGCGCCCACCCGCAAGTGAGCGCCGCCAGCGCGCCGTCCACCGTCATGCGGTCCGCGGACACCAGCACGGCCGGTGTCAGGACGAATCCCAGTCCCCAGCCCGGGTGACGTCCCCGCTGGACCGCGTACCGGCTCGCCCAATAGCCGCCCAGGAACACAAATCCCAGCGTCACTGCCAGGTACGCCGTATCGATCGCCCCCGGCCTGCCCAGCCCTCCGGCGAACGCCAGCAAGGGGAGCAGGATTCGCCGGTATCGCAGGCGGGGCGCGTCCACCCACTTCCACAAACCCCGCTCCAGGAACGGATCGTGCGCGATGTACCGGTAGAACTGCCCGTCGTATCCGAAGCTCCCCCCGAGCACGTAGGTGCCGCGAAACTCCTCCAGCGGCGGCGTTGGGAACTTGGACCCCGTGCAGAACAGCGCGCTCCAGTTGCCCTGGTAGTTGTAGCGCACCGTGAGCCACTGCCACCCCAGCACCAGCGCCGCGCACGCCAACCCCACCATCGCCGGTCCAGCGCGTCTCTGCATGGACTTCCCATGATAAGACACTGGCCGGGCGCGGCGGCCGGCTTCTACTGCTTCGACACTCTAATGGAGCCGTTCGAGGTGGAGAGGACGATCGCCGGTCCGCCCCCGTTGATCTCGCCCTCCAGGTGGTTCTTCCCCACAGTGCCCCGCGTCGCCACATCCAGCTCGCTCGCGATCGAGCTGTTCGACGTAGTGGCCCGCAATTGAGCCTTGGTCGTGGCCGGAATCCGCAGCGTGATCGACGCGTTGCACGTCGTCGCTCGGATTTCGCTATTCTCGAGCTCCGCGAACTCCAACTCCAGGCTTCCGTTCGAGCTCTCGAACCGCAGCGACTGCCCTGGCCGGGGCTTCGATGCAGCCACGTGAATCGACCCGTTCGACGTGCTGGCTTCCATCCCCCCTTGCGCCCGGTCGATTCGAATCGCGCCGTTCGAGGTCCGTAGCGTCGCATCTCCCGTCAGGTCGTCTCCCTCGATGGTGGCGTTGCTGGTCTTCGCATCCACACGCCCCCGCACCCTCCGAAACCGGATCGCTCCGTTCGAGGTCTCCAGGCGCGTCGTCCCCTCGATATCCTCCACCCGAATTTGCCCGTTCGAGCTTCGAATGGTCTCCAGTTCCACCCGCTCAGGCACCCTGATGAAGTACTTCGCCCCCATGTTCCCGTGCCGCATGTTCGGCCGCACCGTGCGAACCTGCACCCCGCCGGGATCCGCCTTGGTCTCGATCTTCAGGTCTTTCAGATCCTCTTCCCGCGAGGCGTACTTGGTCCCCGTGATCTGCACTACGTTCTTCTCCCAGCTCAGAATCTCGACCGGTCCATTGAAGTTGTCCACCGAAACCCGCCCTCCGGGTTGGAGATTGAAGCTGTACTGAAAATCCTCCCGGTACCGGTCCGAGAACTCCCCCATAGACTCGAAATCGCAAGCCACCTGGAACGGAATCGCCGCCAGCGCAGCCAGGGCCAGGACACGCATTCTCATGACTCACCTCACCACTTAAAGATACGCCGCGGCCCGCGATTTGTTCCCGCCGCGCGCGCGAATCTTCCGGCGCTACCGGCACACGGTGATCTGGTAGACGTACCGCGGCGCGGGCCGCGCCATGCCCAGCACGCCCATGACGGACACTTGCCAGGGTGCGTAGGGGTGCAGAAGCGTGTCCTGGCGCTGGCGTCCGGAGCAGCCCTCGGCCTCCAGGCGGGAGGTGATATGGCCGGGGGAAATGTCGCGCGTGTTGCGGATCACCCACACCGCGCTCGCCCCCGCCAGCCGGGCGCGCGCTTCTTCCTCCCCTCCCGCGCGCAGGATCAGGCTGGGCGTCCGGCCCGAGAGATAATGGCGCACGCTGTCGTCCGTGTTGTAGCCGTCCACCAGGATGATATCGCCGGGCGCCGCTTCGCGATTCAGCCGCTCGCCGATCTCCCGCAACGGCGCCGAGTAGCCGGTGTTCAGGTAGTTTTCTCCGCGGAAATACAACACCGCCGACGACAGGTACGAAAGCGTCATTGTGCCCGCCACAACCTGTCTCCAGGGCGCGCGCAACCGCCAGATCCCCTGCGCCATGGCTAGGATCGCCACCGGCAGCAGCCACAGAAGCCGCGCCGGGACGAATGGGAAACTCACCCAGCGCGCGGTCCCCAGGTAGCCCACTCCCGCCGCCAGACCCAGGAACGCGAGCAGCCGCCCACCCCCCGAGTACGACCGCACACCCAGCCAAACCAGCCACAACGCTACCGGAACCAGCGCCAACGACACTGCCCAGAAACTCTCCCCGATGGTCAGCGACACCAGCCCATAGCCTACTTTCAGGAACTGCTCCGTGAGCACGTTGCCTGTCAGCGTGTACCCCGCCGCGAAGTCGCTGGCTTGCCCCCAACTCCTCAGCGCATGGTACAGCGTCATGATCCAGGGAAGATATCCCGCCAGCACAACCGCCAGGAACGCTCCGGTTCGGCGGGCTCCCAGCGGTCGCCAGGCGGCTGCCGTGAATCCCGCCAGCAGGGCGATTCCGGGAACGTAGTGGGTGTAGAGCAAGGCCACCAGAGCGGTCGCGGTGGCCAGATTATCCCGCACCGGCGAATCCGGGTCGCGCAGCCACCGCCATAGCAGGCCGGCGGCGAGAATCGCCAGCGCCGTTTGCATCGCGTAGGAACGCGCCATCCGGCCGTACAGCAGCAGGCACGGCGACAGCGCAAACAAGCTAACCGCCAGCCACCGCCGCCCGGGTTTCCACCTCCGCGTCCACAGCCTGTCCAGCAGCAGTGTGGCCGCCAGCGCCCACAGCGCCGAAAATGCCCGCAGCGCCGCGATGCCTCGCCAGGGCAGCGGCAGCCGCGTCCAACCGTGCACCAGAAGGAAGTACAGCGGCGGATGAATGTCCCGCTGAACTATCCCGATGATCTCGCCTAGCGGGTGCGCCGCCACCAGGTACGTGAACCGCTCGTCCATCCACATCGACAGCAGATCCAGCCGCCAGAACAGCAGAATTGCCTGAAGACACAGAATGATGCCCAGGGGCGCGAAGCGTCGCACGCCTCATCCTAACAAACGGGGATTAGCCAGAGGCGGCTCCACCACGGCGTCCTACTTCGCCAGCACTCTCGCCAGTTCCAGCATCCGCGGGTCCAGCGGCTTCTTCCCCGCCACCACCTCGGCCAGCGGCGTCGTCGCCACCTCGCTCTTCTGGATGCCCACCAGAACGCCGTGCTTGCCCGCCGCCAGTTGCTCCACCGCCGCCGCCCCCAGCCGGCTGGCCAGATACCGGTCGAAGTAAGTCGGCGTGCCGCCGCGCTGCACGTAGCCCAGGATGGTCACCCGCAGTTCGAATCCCAGCCGCGTCCCCTGCTCCTTCACGTACTGCGCCAGTCCCTGTGCGTTTGGCTTCGCGCCCTCGGCCACCACCACAATGGCGTGCGGCTTGCCCCGCTCGTACGCCCGCCGTATCTCCCGCACCACTTCTTCGGGCTGTGTTTCGTACTCCGGAATAAGCACCGCCTCGGCCCCGCCCGCGATCCCAGCCATCAGCGCCAGGTACCCGCAGTCCCGCCCCATCACCTCCACCAGGATGGCCCGCTGGTGCGATGACGCCGTCACCTTCAGCCGGTCGATCGTCTCCAGCGCGATGTTCAGCGCCGTGTCCACCCCGATCGTAATCTCCGAGCCGTACAGGTCGTTGTCGATGGTCGACGCCACCCCCACCACCGGATACCCGGCCGCCGCCAGCGCGTTCGCCCCGCTCTGCGATCCGTTCCCCCCGATCACCACCAGCCCCTCGATCCGCTTCTGGTTCAGCTCCCGGAGCGCCTTCGTCCGTCCCTCCTCGGTTCGAAACTCGGGGCACCGCGCGCTGCCCAGCATCGTTCCACCGCGCTGCATGATGCCGCCAACGTCCCGCGCGCCCAGCTCCATGAACTTGCCCGCGATCAGCCCGGCGTAACCGTGCTCCACGCCGAACACTTCGCATCCCTGTTCCATCCCCGTCCGCACCACCGCCCGGATCGCCGCGTTCATCCCGGGCGCGTCTCCCCCGCTCGTCAGCACCGCCATGCGCTTCAGTTTGATTCCTCCCATCAGAGAACCATATCCACCCGCAGCCCTCGCAAATCCTCCAGGAGGTAGTCCGGGGAATACGCCCGCAACTCCTCCATCGCCACCACGCCCGTCGCCACCGCGATCGACCGCACTTCGGCCGCCTGCGCCGCCAGGATGTCGTTGGGCGCGTCTCCGATGAGACTCACCGGCGTCGCCCCATCGATCCATCCCCGCCGCCGCGCCTGCTCCACCGCCAGCCGCACCAATCCCGCGCGATTGCCGGCCATCTCTCCGAACGCGCCAAACCGGAAGTAGCCCTTCAACCCGGCGCGCTCCATCTTCTTCCACCCGATTCGCGTAAGATTCCCGGTCACCAGGCCCATCGCCACGCCGCGCCGCTCCAAACGCGCAAGCAGCCGCCGCACCCCCGGGCACGTTCTCCGCGCCAGGTCCGGGCATCGCCGCGCGTAGATCGACTGCGCCCGCCGCACCACCTCGGGCAGCGCCTCCCGAATCGCCCGCTCCTTCGTGCCGGCCCGCCGCAGCATCTCCGCGATGATCACCGGGTCCAGCATCCCGTACAACGGAATCCGGTCGGTGGTTGTGGCCAGCCCAGTGGTCTTCCGGATCGCCTCCACCAGCGCCTCCCGGTGGTGCGGTCCAGCCCGCCGCAGGAGCGTTCCGTCGATGTCGAACAACGCCAGCGCGGGTGCGATCTTCGTTCGGCTCTTAGCGCTTGCTTTCACGGTAAGGAACGCCTATTTTACTATGCATGGAGCGACAGTTTCCGGGCGGGAAGCGCTTGCGGCTGCTTCTCGGCGACATCACGCGGATTCCCGCCGACGCCATCGTCAACGCCGCCAACTCCCATCTCTGTGGCGGAGGCGGAGTGGACGGCGCCATACACCGTGCCGGCGGTCCCTCCCTTATGCGCGAGCTCGGCCAGATCCGTGCCCGTTCCGGAGGCTGTCCCACCGGAGGCGCCGTGGCCACCTCCGCCGGCCATCTCCCCGCGCGCTTCGTCTTCCACGCCGTCGGGCCTGTCTATCGCGATGGCGGCCGCCGCGAGGCCGAGTTGCTGGCTTCCTGCCATCGCACCTGTCTGCAAATGGCCGAGGAACGCGATCTGCGCGTCGTCACCTTTCCTGCCATCTCGACCGGAGTCTACGGCTACCCCGTTGCCCAGGCCGCGCCCATCGCCCTGGCCGCAGCCCGCGCCCACCTCCAGCGCGACGATACCCGCGTCCAGGAAATCGTCTTCGTGCTTTTCGACCAGCGCACCTTCGACGCCTTCGCCCGCTCCCTCCGAGACCGCCCCTCTACTCGAACCGGTACATCTTCCCCACGCGTGTCTGGTCCGACGCCGTGATCTTCCCCGAGAGGACCGCCACGCCGTCCTCGGCCGAGAGGCTGATCGCGCCCATCCGGCGGGCCGCTCCCTGGATCACGATCTGGAACCGCCCGATGGGCCGCTCGCAGTCCGCCACCACGCCCCAGGCCATTCCCCAAAGCTCACCCACGTATTTCATCAGTCCCGAGACATCCCCCCTCCGGGATAGCTCGGCCTCGCTGCGCGCGCTCGCCATCGCGGTGAACAGAACCTTGGCGGATTCGTAGATTTCGCCGATATCGCCCCGCCGGAAAGCCACGTTGATCAACAGCGTGCCGCCCTCCGGACCCGATGGCGATCGCATGATCGCCACGTCCCGGATCTCGCAAGCCCACTCGGCCGGCAAGCTGCTCGCCACCGCCGGCAACCGCTTCCGCAAACTCTCCAGCGCTGCCGCATCGGACAGCTTCTGCTGCCTCTCGCTGGAAACCGCCCGCAGTGTCGCCAGAATCGAGGCGAATTCCCCGCTGGCCTCCGCCCATCGCTCCCGCGGAGCCGTGCACTGCACCACCAACGCCGTCCTTCCGACGAGAAAGTACGTGTAGCTCTGTCGCACGGGAGACCCGGATTCGGTCAGGTCGTAAGCGACGTTCACCAGAATGCGGCCGTTCACCCGGAACGCCGGGGCGCCCGCCGCCCGCGCGTCCGGATATTGGCTCCTGACCAGCGTGTCGAACTGCCGCTCCATCTCCGAGGTGTCTGAGGGCGGCGCTCCGGCGCCCGCCGGCATCACTTCGGAGTGCAACAGAATCACCGCCTTCTGGCCCTGGGCGAGGGTCCTCTCGAACCCGCGGTCGAAGCCCGGCGCAACCGCCTGGGCTTGGATCCAGCTCCCTCCCAAAATCAACTCGTAATCCCGCTCTCGAACGTTGAGCTGCGCCATTGCCGGCAACATTCCCACAAGCAAAACCCCGGCCGGCAGCAGCTTGGTCATCTGGACCTCAGACTGTAGCATCGCAGGCTATAATGGAGCGTGCAAGTCGTTCACGCCGGCCGGCATAAATTCATTCAGCTCGAGCTCGAACCCGAGATCCTCGCGAGCATCGCCAGGCAAGCCGGCTTCGAGTGCAAGCTGGAAGACTCCTCGCGTGCGCTGGCCCTCGATCTGAAAGCCTCCGGCCGCCCCGGTCCGCTGCTCCTCTTCGACGCCGCCGATCCCGCCAATCTCGGCTGGTTTTCCCGCTGCCAGTTCTACGTCGACGGCCAGACCGGCGCCGTGCTCCAGACCCCCATCTCGGTCGCCAACATTAGGGACCGCGCCGGCCATATCCAGCCCAACGCCCTTCGCCTCCAGCTTGCCAAGGAGTTGCCCGCCAACTTCCGCCTCCCCGGGAAAAGCCCCGTGACCGAGCAGACCATCTACGCGGTGCTCCTCAGCTTCCTGAATGCCCTCTCCTCCTCCGGCGTCGGTGTCTGCGGCGGCCCCATCGTCAAGCCCCTGGCCGGCCGCAGCGAAGGCCCCGGCATGCGCAACTGATTCCGCCCATCGCCCATGACCGGCCTCCGCACCGCCGACCTCCGCAAGACCTACCATTCGCCTCCGCCCGTCGCCGCCCACGCCGCCGGACTCGGTTTCTTCGCCGCCCGCCGCGCCGGCCCGAAGTCCGAAATCGTCGCTCTCGACGGCATCTCTCTCGAAGTCCACGCCGGGGAAGTCTTCGGCCTGCTGGGCCCCAATGGCGCCGGTAAGTCCACCACCGTCGGCATCCTCACCACCCGCGTCCGTCCCACCGCGGGCCAGGCCTGGATCGGCCCTCACGACGTCTGGAAGGAACAGGTCCCCGCCAAGCGCCTCATCGGTGTGGTGCCGCAACGCCCCAACCTCGATTTCGCCCTCACCGCCCGCGAGATCCTGCTCTTTCACGGCGCCTATTTCGGCCTTCCCGGCCGCGATCGCACCCGCCGCGCCGCTGCGCTCCTCGACCGCTTCAAGCTCACCGATCGCGCCGACCACATCGTCCGCGGCTTCTCCGGCGGCATGATGCAGCGCCTCTCCCTTGCCCGCGCCATGATGCACGACCCGGCGGTCCTGTTCCTCGACGAGCCCAGCGCCGGCCTCGACCCCCAGACCCGCCTCCTGCTCTGGGACATCGTCCGCGAGTACAACCGCGGCGGCAAGACCATCCTGCTCACCACCCACAACATGGATGAGGCCGACGCCCTCTGCCACCGCATCGCCATCATCGATCGCGGCCGCATCATCTCGCTCGGCACGCCCGCTGAGTTGAAGGCCGGCATCCCCGGTGGCTACCTCCTGCGTCTCCGCTTCGCCCGCGCCGTCCCCGATCTCCTCGCGCCCCTGGCCGCGCTCTCCGGCGTTCGCGAGGTCCGCGCTTCCGCCTCCGATGCCGCCGACCTCTACGCCGACCGCGGCGGCTCCCTCATCCCCCAGGTCGTCAACCTCGCCTCCGCCGCCGGCGTCGATCTCCTGGACGTCCACATCGCCGAGCCCAGCCTCGAGAACCTGTTTCTCCACCACACTGGAAGGAGTTTGCGCGAATGAACTGGAAGGCCTTCTCCGCCATGCTCGCGCGCGACGCCCGCGTAGCCCGCCGCAACCTCCTCCCCATGCTCTTACAGAACCTTCTCCAGCCTATGCTGTCGGTCTTCGTCTTCGGCGCCATCATGACCCGCGGCGGCCTGCTCCGCGCCGACTATAAGAGCCTCCTGCTGCCCGGCATCGTCGCCATCAGCATGACCATGTCCGGCGTCCAGGGCGTCGCCATGCCGCTCATCGCCGAGTTTCAGTTCACCCGCGAGATCGAGGATCGCCTCCTCGCCCCCATGAACATCGGCTGGATCGCCATCGAAAAGGTGGTGGCGGGAATGCTCCAAGCGCTCACCGCCGGACTGGTGGTTATCCCTTCGGCCTGGCTCATCCTCGGCCATCTCGATCTCACCTTCCGCCACCCTGTCGAGATCCTCGCCATCACTCTGCTGGTGGCGCTGCTCTCCGCCGCCGGCGGCCTGGTTCTCGGATGTTCCGTGGGCCAGACCAACATCGGTCTGATGTTCAGCCTGGTGCTGGCGCCCATGCTCTTCTTCGGCTGCACCTACTATCCCTGGGCCGCCCTGCACCCCTTCCCCATCCTCCAGAAGCTGGTCCTGATCAACCCGATGGTGTATGCCTCTGAGGGTCTCCGCGGCACTCTCGCCCCGCAGTTCCCGCACCTGCCCACCGGCGTCGTGATCGCCGCACTCGCCGCCATCGACGGCCTGCTGTTGTTTTTCGGCCTCCGCCAGTTCCGCCGCAAAGCCGTGAGCTGAGCCGGAGTCCGAATCTTCCCTCAGGCGGCCTGGAACGGAAGGCTTTCCGGCCGATATGTGAATCATGCAAGTTCCCTGCTCGCCAGGCAGGCCGGGTTCGGAGGCGCGGCGCAAGCCGGGCTTGGCAACGCTATGGGGCGGCGCACTGGCGGTCTTGGCGATAGCGTGTGGCTGTGCGCAACTCCATCCGGGCAACCGCGAGCGGCAGTTGACAACGGTAGCCGAGGTGCGGCAACTGCCCACCCGGCCGGAAACCGAAATCCCCGTCCGACTCAAGGGCGTCTTTACCTACGTCGATTTCACTCTCGGGCAAGGGTTCTTCCAGGATGCGACCGGCGCTGCCAAGGTCGAGGACCTCCGTTACGATCAATCCTTCAACGACGAACCGGTCGAGGTGACTGCCGTCGTGGTAGCGGGCGGATCGCGGCCGGTCTTGAGTTGCAAACTCGTCCGCGCCCTCCCGGAATCCGCCCCGCCTCCCGAGCCCGTCGCCACCGGCGGACACGAACTGGCTTCCGGCAAACTCCAGGGCCGGCTTGTGAGCATTGAAGGCGTGGTGCGCTCCGCGGCGATCGACCATCGTGGCCGGCTCGCATTGTCGCTCCAGTCCGAGGGCCAGGCCCTGGACGTGCTCATTCGCGAGTTGCCCGGCGGGGACTATCTCCCGCTCATCGACTCCGTGGTTCGAGTGCGCGCCTCCTTCAGCGCCAGCGTCGACGCCGCCGGGCGAATCGCCGCGCTTCAGCTCTATATGCACTCTATTCGGGGGCTGACGGTGGTAGCTCCCGGCCGCCCCCCCAACGACGCTCCGCTCATGACCGTCGGCGCCCTCTTCGGCCAGGGCGCGCAAGCGCCTCGGCCCCACCGGGTGCGTTTGCGCGGCTCGATCGAATCCACATCGGCGGGGCTGGTCCTTCGCGACTCCACGGGTGCTGTTCATGTGCATCCCGCCGGTGCCGAGCAGGTCGCCACGGGCACGGGCCGGGAGGTTGCTGGCTTTGCCAGCCTCGCCGGCGGCGCGCCCATGCTCGAAGAAGCTGTCGATGTGGCGCGTCAACTCGCGGCGCCGGCGGCCCTGCCGGTCCTGACTACGGTCAGCCAGGTGCACCGGCTCAAGGAGAGCGAGGCGCGGCGCGGATATCCCGTGCACCTGCGGGCGCAAGTCACCTACTTCAATCCCGTGCTCTCGAACTTGGTGGTTCAGGACCAAACCGAAGGCATCTATGTCGCGGTCGGACGAGACAACGTGCCGCCGCTGTGGGCCGGCCAGATCGTCGAAATCGATGGCATCAGCGGACCGGGCGACTTCGCGCCGGTCATCGCCTCTCCGCGCGTCCGCGTGGTCGGCGAGGCGCCGCTTCCCGAGCCAATGCGCGCCGATATCGAGCAGCTCTTCACGGGAGCCACGGACAACCGATGGGTCGAGGTCTCCGGAGTCGTCCATTCGGTGGGAAGCGAGAACGTGCGCGCCATCCTGGGCGTCCGGTCGGGCGCCAATCGCTTCCGCGTGTTCCTGGCGCGCACTTCGGAGGCGCCCCGCTCGCTGCTCTATTCGACCATCCGCGTGCGCGGAGTGTGCGAGCCGGTGTTCAATTTCAGGCGTCAGGTGGTGGGGATGCGGATCGATGTCCCGGACCGGCGCTTCCTGGAAGTGGTGAGTCCTCACGACCCCGGCTCGGTGGAGATTCGGAAGATCGGCGAGCTTCTGCAATTCTCGCCGGAATCCAGAGCTGGCGAGCCCTCGCGCATACGCGGCGTAGTCACGCTGGCTCACCGGCTGGGACCAACCTATGTGAGCGACGATTCCGGCGGCGTTCTTATTCAGGACCACTCCGCCGTGGATCTCGGGCCCGGGGATATTGTCGAAGCCACCGGGTTTGCCGTAGCCGGCCGCTTCAACCCCGTATTGCGCGACGCGGAATTGCTCAAGGTCGGCCACGTCGCGCTGCCGCTCCCGCCGCTCGTCACCGCCGAAGGCATCCTGGAAGGGGGCAAGGATTCGGAACTGGTCCGGCTGGACGCTGTGTTGGTGGATACCATCGCGGGACGCAGAGACCAGACCCTCGTGTTTCAGGCCGGAAATGTGCAATTCAGCGCTCGCCTGGACCGCGGTTCCGTCCCTCCCCTGCGCAAGGGCAGCCTCCTGCGCATCACCGGCATTACCGTCATCGAAGCTCGCGAAGCCGACAACCTGGTGCCGGGCGGATTCTCCATGCTCCTGCGCTCTCCCGCCGACGTCGCTCTCCTGGTGGACGGCCCCTGGTGGACCGCCCAGCAGACACTCTGGTCCCTGGCGGGACTCGCCGCGGTGACCCTGCTCGCCTTTGGGTGGATCGCCGTCCTGCGCCGTAGAGTCCGCCAGCAAACCGCCGACCTGAGGCGGGCCAAAGACGCCGCCGAAGCCGCCAACCGCGCCAAGAGCGAGTTTCTGGCCAACATGAGCCACGAGATCCGGACGCCCATGAATGGCGTGCTCGGAATGGCCGACATCCTCCTCCGTTCCGGCCTCAGCCACGAGTATCGGACCGACCTCACCACCCTCAAGTCCTCCGCCGATTCGTTGCTCACGATCATCAACGACATTTTGGACTTCTCCAAAATCGAAGCCGGAAAACTTGAGCTGGATCCCATCGAGTTCGATCTGCGGGACAACCTGAGAGATACCGTCCGGATGCTGGAAGCCAAGGCGCGCGAGAAGGGTCTGGAGCTCCTGTGCGATATCCCGGAGGACGTGCCGGAAGGCGTGGCCGGCGATCCGGTGCGGCTGCGGCAGATCGCCGTCAACCTGCTTGCGAATGCCATCAAGTTCACCGAGCGCGGCCATGTTGCGCTCCGTGTGAGAGCCGAGGAGACCACCGGCGATAGCGTGAAGCTGCAGTTCACCGTCGAAGACACGGGCATCGGCATCCCGCCCGAGAAGCAGCAGGCCATCTTCTCGGCCTTCACGCAGGCGGATGCCTCGACAACCCGCCGGTTCGGAGGCACCGGGCTGGGCCTCACCATCTCCGCGCGACTGGTCGAGTTGATGGGTGGGCGGATCTGGGTAGACAGCGCCCTGGGCCAAGGCAGCCAGTTCCACTTCAGCGCTCGTTTTGGCCGCGCCTTCCAACTCCGCCCCGAACCGCGGCGGCCGTCCGACTCGCCCCCCGGCGCGCTGGCCGGGCGCGTACTTCGAGTTCTCGTGGCGGAAGACAACCCCGTGAATCAGCAGGTCGCGCGGCGGATGGTCGAGAGACACGGGCACACCGTCGCGGTTGCCGGCAGCGGACTTCAAGCCTTGCAGGCGCTGGAGCGCGAAGACTTCGATCTCGTGCTGATGGACGTGCAAATGCCCGAGATGGATGGCTTCGAAGCCACGGCGCGGATCCGGGAGCGGGAGAAACCTTCCGGCAGGCATCAGTGGATCATCGCCCTCACGGCGCATGCCATGAAAGGCGACCAGCAAAAATGCCTTCAGGCCGGCATGGACGGGTACCTGCCCAAACCGATTCGCGACCATGAACTCGCGGAGGCGCTGGCCAGCGTGCAACCGGCCGCTAGTGCCGCTCCGTGATGCCCGGCCAATCGTCCGTCCGGAAGGGAACCGCCGGCAGCCCGGCGCCATTGAACAGAGTCGCCGCCGGGTTGGACTGCCAGGCGTAGCGCGCCTCCTTCGGATCGGGTACCTCTTTGGACTGGACCACCACCGTGTCCCCCTCCACTCGTGCCTCGGCCCAATGCCACTTGCGGTCGGCCCCTGCCACCGCAAACTCCTCCAGTTTGCCGCCTTTGACCACGAGGCCCCCGTCCGTATTGGTGAAATGCAGCCGCAGCGAGCCGGGCACACGTTCGACGGAACTGAACGTCGGGCCGGCGTACACAACCTTCTCGCCGTAGTTTTTCGCCAGGGCGCATAGAGCCAGGCGATCCCCAACCACTTGCTTGTCCTGCGGGTGAATGTTGTCGGCCTCTCCTGTGTCAATGGTCGCCGCCAGACACGAATTTGGGACGCTCCGGGCCGCCAGCGCCTGCGCCTCGCGCAGTTCCGCCCAGTTGTCGTCGCTGGGCGCGTCGCGCCGCGGCTGGAAGGCCGGAAGACTCACGATATAGAACGGAAAGTCCCCCTGGCCAAACAGCCTGCGCCAGTCCGCAATCATCGCGGGAAGCAGCTTTCTATACTGAAACGCCCGGTCCGCGTTCGCTTCGCCCTGGTACCAGATGGCGCCCGTGATGGCCAGCGGCGCTACCGGCGCGAGCATCCCCTCGAAGAGCACACTAGGCATCACCGGCCAGTTCTCGAAGCTCATGGGCAGCGGGTGCGGCGGTCGCGCATCTACGCTGACCCGGCCTTTCCATTTCCCCGCTAGCGCAACCACTGTTTCGCCCAGTGTCAGCCGCAGGACTTCGGGCTTGGCCAGGAACCCTCCCGCCGGCTTCACCTTGAAGACCCGCACCGTCAGCACGTTTCGGCCCGGCTTGAGCGCGCCCGCGGGGATCAAATAGACTCGCGGGTTCTCCACCCAGGCGCTGGCGCCGACCCATTGGCCGTTAATGTACGCCGTGTCCATTCTCTCGACCGAGCCAAGAAACAGCATCCCGTTCCCGGCGGGCAGCGGATCGGGAAGCACAATCTCTCTCCGAAACCAGCCAACGGCGGGCGTATCGGGCACTCCCAGTTCGGCGAAGCCGCCGGGAATCTCCACCGTCTTCCAGCTCGCATCGTCCAATCCCGGATCGGCCCACGTCGCGCCTTTCTGCCCCACATCGTATTGGTCGTACCAATGCATGATGTAGTTGCCGTATTCCGATCCGCCCCCGGCCCGCAGGCGTTGGAGTTCGGCCAGGGCGGCGTCGAAGTCCCCGAGCGGCCGCAGAGCCTCGGCGCTGGTCCAGGCCTCCGCCGTCGTGCCTCCCAGGCAATCCACCACCAGCCCGATCGGCACATGCACGGCCTCCTGGACCTTGCGCGCGAAGTAGTAAGCCGCGGCCGAAATCCCTCCGCCTTCGCCCGCCGTCTGTGGCGAAACGATCTTCCAGGCGCCTTGCGCCAGATCCGCGTGCGAGTACGAGACTTGTTGCTGGACCGTGAAAACGCGGATCTCGGGATGGTTCGCCGCCGCGATTTCCTCCGCTCCATTGCGCGTGCGCTTCAGGCCAAGCTGCATGTTCGACTGCCCGCCGCACAGCCACACGTCGCCCACCAGCACTTCATGCAATTCCACCCTCTGGCGCCCGCTGATTCTGATGCTGTAAGGTCCCCCCGGCGGCGGAGGCTGGATCTTCACCCGCCAGCGGCCGTCCGGTCCTGTGACCGTGCTCGCGGCCTGGCCGGCGATCTCCACGCGGACCGCTTCCCCGGGTTCCGACCATCCCCAAATCGTGTTCGGCTTTCCGCGCTGCAGAACCATGTTGTCGCCGAACATCGGGCTGACGAAGGGGCGCGAGTTGCCTCCCGCCGCCGGCGGCGTCTGAGCGAACGCGTTGCCGGTCGCCGCAAGCAGTGTCCCTAATGTGATGGTTAGAAAACAGATGTGTTTGGATCGCATGATTCGCATCTCGTTCTTCAGTACGGAAATCGCAGCCGAACCACCGTGAATTCGCTACCCCGCTGGATGGCCGCCTGCGGGTCGATTCCCAGGGCCGCCCGGCCGTCCAGAAAATCGCGCAAGCGGCGTTCGTCCCATTGTGCCACCCGCTCCGACAATAGCACCGCCGTCTTTCCTCGCCGGACCCCCGTAGACCACGTCACAATCATCGCAGGAATCCCATCCACCCGAACAAACTCCTTCCAGAAGATCCGGGCGCCCGCTTCGCTTTCATATTGGGAGAGACGTCCAAAGTCCGCGTCCTCGCCAAGCTGCTGTGTGGCCACGTTCGTCACTCGAATGCGCCGCACGTGCTCGATCTTCAAAGTCGCCACATCGCCGGCTCCGATCACCATCAACCACGGTCCTTCGTCCCTCGCTAGCCGCCTTCCGGCCACCCAGGCAATGAGCCACGCACGGTTCTCCAAAGATCGAGATAGCACTTCGGAAAAGGGAAACGCATGCGCGTAGTCGCCATCGCCCTCCACGCTCACCATGTACTGGCGCCTCCCGTCCTTCGGGAGGATCCTCCAGCCCGCTGTTTCCAGGACTTTGAAGAGCGGTACCCCGGCCAACTCACGGTAAGTGCCGTGGTCGTCGGCGGCGAACCAGTGCAGCCCAAAGTCGTTCAGCGTCAGGTTGATGTAACGGTTGGCATTCACGCCGGGAAAGTTGATCTCGACGAATGGTTCCGAGGCGGACTGTCCGAGCAGAATCCCAGCCCAAACGGCGGATGCGGCCAACGCTCGTGCAAACTCCATCGTCGGCGCCCTCTTCGGAGTCCGATACTGGCGATTATACTCGACTTGAGTGCGGGTTAACCCTTCCCGCCAAACTTCTCCGCCCAGCGGATCCGCCCCGTCATCTGCATCACCGCGAACAAAGTCACGATGCAGCCGATGGTCACCGCCAGGCCCGTGAAGCCCTTGAAGAAGAACGCGTAGGAAAACAGCACCAGGTAGATCAATTGCGCTGTGCCCGCCTCCAGCGCCGCGAACCGCATCCCCACCACCAGCCGCAGGTAGCTCACCACCAGCAGAATCGATACCGCCGACGCCATCCCAAACGCCAGATGGATCGAGATGTGGTCCACCAGGTAGGCCAGCAGCAGGTGAAAGGCGAAGAACGCCGCCGCCAGGAAGAAATAGTTCATCGGGTGCAGCTCGATATTGCGCAGCGTGGTGATGATGAACATCAGGAAGAAGAACAGAAACAGCGACACTGGCGCGAAGTAACTGATCTGGCCGGCCAGCGGTCCCGGCTGCAGCTTCTCCGGCATGCTCATGCCGATCTGGAATCCCGAGACCAGGCTCTTGTAACGCCATGCGAGGTCCCAACCGGCGCCGGCCTCCCGCTTTTCGGTTGGCGAGAGCATCTCCGGCGCGAAGTCGATGTCTTTGAAGTTCGTGTGCATGGTGAGCGCGAAGTCGCGCGCCTGTACGGCATCCTCGCCCAGTTTGTACCGCCAGCTCTCCAGGCCCTGCGAACGGTATCCCACCTGGAAAGTGGCCGTCTGGCCCGCCGCCACCGGCGCGTGGACGAACGCCTCGTGCCGGTCCCCGTTGAGCGGCAGCGCCTGCCCGTTCACCTCCAGCGCGAGCCCGTCGTACAGGGCGTGCTCAACGGGAAGTTTCAGCCCAAACCTGACCCATTGCTGCGTTTCGCTGGTGTTCCGGAACTTGTACACACCGGCAAAGTCCACCACGTAGGTGCTGTACCACAGCAGTCCCTTCTGCCGGTAGTCCAGGTTGAGGTTCACGCTGATCCGGCTGCTCTCCAGCGGCAGGGTAATCTGGCGGCGCACGGTTTGCTTCTGCACCGCCGTCCTGCCGCCAATCTCCGTTTCGGTCTTGGTTTCTTCCAGCTTCTCGTAACTCGCCGTGGGAGGAGACTGTTCCTGTGGCGCGCCCCACGTCGAGACCACGTCGGTTTTCAGCCGCTCGCTCCAATCGTACGTACGGCCCATGATGGTTGTGCCCAGTATCATCCAGGCCATGCTGGTGCAAACGAAGATAAACACCAGCGCCATGATCTTCTTAGCCAAGCCACTACCTCCCTTGTGAAATGGAATGCCGCCTGCGTCATTGCACGGCGAGTGCCGGATGAAAACAAAGGGGATGCATACCATGCTCCGTGTCTTGCGGCACACTCCCGTGTCGCTGAGGAGACGGTCCTAACTGAACCGTCTCCCACTTCACAGGGCGCTCGCCGAGTCGCCGCCTTCGGGCAATCCGCGCGACAATGCACCTATGCGACGCTTTCTCGCTTTCGATATCGAAACCGCCAAGCTCCTGCCCGCGGTGGTGGACGACCTCCTGGCCCATCGTCCTCTGGGCATCGTCTGCGCAGCGGCCGTCTCCAGCGATCTCCCGCAGCCCCTGGTCTGGCATGGGCGGGACGCATCCGGCCATCCCTCCGCCCGCATGACCAATCAGGAAGCCGCCCAACTCGTCGCCGATCTCAGCCGCCTCACCTCCCAGGGCTACACCCTGGTCACCTGGAACGGCCTGGGGTTCGATCTCGACGTTCTCTCCGAGGAATCCGGCCAAGCCCAGGCCTGTGCCCAACTGGCTGCCGGCCACGTCGATATGCTCTTCCATGCGCTCTGCGCTCTCGGCCATCGCATCAGCCTCCAGAAGGCCGCCGAGGGGATGCGTCTGGCCGGCAAGAAGCCCGGCGTTTCAGGAGCGGAAGCCCCCGCCATGTGGGCGGCCGGCCGTCACCAGGAGGTGCTCGACTACTGCCAGCAGGATGTGCGCGTCACTCTTCAACTCGCCGAGGCCTGCGAGCGCGCTCACCAGTTGGCCTGGATCACACAGCGCGGCAGCCGCAAGCAGATGCCCCTCCCCCAGGGCTGGCTCACCGTCCGCGAGGCCGCCGCTCTGCCCCTGCCTGACACCTCCTGGATGTCCGACCCGCCCTCCCGCGATCGCTACCTGGGCTGGATTCGCCAGGCCGGCGCCGCCTGACCGCCGCCGCGCGGCGGTATACTGAAGCCGCCATGCCCAGTCCAGCCACTCTGATCGCCGGGTTCCTCGCCATCGCCTTTCTGGGCTGCTTTTCGGCGGCCCAACCTCCAACCGCGCCCCTCTCTGTCGCCCTGCTCAAGGACGGCGTCTATTGGGTCAAGGGCGGAAGCGGCGCCAATACGGGCTTCATCATCGGCCGGAAAGAGGTCGTCGTCATCGACGCCAAGATGACCGAAGAGTCCGCCCAGGCCATGCTGGCCGAGATCCGCAAGCTGACCCCCAATCCCGTCACCACGGTGGTGCTCACTCACAGCGATGGCGACCACGTCAACGGCCTCTCCGCCTTTCCCAAGGGAGTCACCGTCGTCGCCCACGCCAACTCCAGGAAGGACATGGAGGCCGCCTTCAAGGATCCGAAGTTCAGTGCCCTCCTGCCCTATCTCCCCAACCAGACGCTGACCACCGACAACCAGTTCTATATCGACGGCGCGCGCGTGACCATGCTCTATTTCGGTCCCGCGCATACCAGCGGCGACCTGGTCGTCTTCCTCCCGGATCAGAAGATCGCCTTCGTCGGGGACTTGGTCTTCCTGGGCCGCGACCCGCTCGTCCACCGCGAGAAGGGCGGCAGCTCCTTCGGCCTGGCCGAGACCCTAAAGAAGATCCTGGCCCTGGACGCCGACACCTTCGTCTCCGGTCACAACGATCCGTTGACCAAAGCCGATATCCAGGGTTTGCTGGCCTCCATCCAGGAGAAGCAGGCCAAGGTGAAGGCCCTGGTCCAGCAAGGCAAGTCCCTGGATGAAGTCAAAGCCGCGCTCGGTGTCGTGGACGCCCCAGGCCCAGGCGGCCGCCGCTGGCCCAGCTTCGTCGAGGTCGTGTACCTGGATCTCACTCAACCGCAGACCGCGCCGAAGGGAACGATCTACGGCCCGCTGAAGCGCTGAGCTACCCGGCGGATTCCATTATAATGTTGGATGTTCCCGCTCGACTTCTGAACCCCCCGGAGGCGAAACCTCGAAATGCCCGACGATATCGTAGCCCAGGCTGGCTTGCAGTTCTCCCGCCTTCCCCATGACCCCGCTCTCATCCGCAACGCCCTGGATCTGCTCCGGGCTTGGTTCGACGACCCGATCTGCGCTCCGCAGCGCGATTCGATCTGGGCGCACGTAGCCGCCGGCAAAGCCGAGTTGCTGCTGGACTCTTTCTATCAACTGATTCCCTTTGGCACCGGCGGCCGGCGCGGGCGCGTGGGCTACGGGCCGAACCGCATCAACGAAGCGACGGTGGCGCTCTCCGTTCAGGGGCACTGCAACTATCTCCGGGACAGGTTCCCATCCGGCGCCGCACCCGCGGTGGTGGTCGCCTTCGACACGCGCATCTTCCGCGATCTCTGCGGCGCCTACTCCTTCCTCCCGCCGGACCATCCGCTGATCGGCGTCACCTCCCAGGCGCTGGCCACAATCGCCTGCGAGATTTACGCGGCCAACGGCTTCCAGGTCCATGTGGCCGGGGACGGCTACAACTCCGGCTATCTCTCCACTCCGGAGCTATCGTTCCTGATCCGGCGCTTGCGCGCGCTGGGCGGCATCAATGTCAGCGCCTCCCACAATCATCCCGACGACAACGGCTTCAAGTTCTTCAACCAGCACGGCGCTCAGGACGTCCCCCCCACCGACCTCGAGCTGATGGGGTACATGAACAACGTGCCCGAGGTGAAGCGCGTGCCCTTCGCCGGCGCCCAGGCCCGAGGCAGCGTCCGCGACCTGACCGCCGATCTGCATCAGGCGTACATCTCGCTCAACCTGGCGCTGCGCCCGGCCGCGTCCCGCATTCCCGTTCGGGTCATGTATTCGCCCCTGTGCGGAACCGGCGATTCGACCGTCGGCGACGTCTTGCGCGCCGCCGGACACGACGTTCGTCTGTTTGGGCCGCAGGCCAACTTCGATGGCACGTTCGCCTCGGTTCCTTTTCGCCTCCCCAATCCCGAGGTCCCCGAGTCCGTCAGCCCCGCGCTCCCGGAAGCCACGGCCACCGGCTCCGAAATCGTCTTGTGCACCGACCCGGACGCGGATCGCCTGGGCATGTTCGCCAAATCGGCCGACGGCGGATGGAGGTACATCACCGGCAATGAAATCGGGACGATTTTGGCCTACTATCTGGTCGCTGATCGCGAGCGTGGCCCGCGCCGGCCGGGGCTGCTCGTCAAGACCCTGGTCACCACCCGCGCGCTCCAGGATATCGCGCGCCGTTCCAGTTGCCGCATCGTCTCCGATCTGCTGGTGGGCTTCAAATACATCGCGGACGTGCTCCTTTCCCTGGAGACGAAAGGCCGCTTCGGCGACGTCCAGGCCCAGCCCGGCGACCTGGTGCTGGCGGCCGAGGAGAGCCACGGCTTTCTTCTCACTCCCGAGATTCGCGACAAAGATGCGGCCGGCGCCGCGCTGGTTTTGTGCGATCTTCTCGGTCAGCTACGTGCCGAAGGCAAGTTCCTCACCGACTATCTGGACGCCCTGTCCATCGAGTCCGGCAACTACGCCAACGTGGCCCGTTCCATCGTGATGCGCGGCATACGGGGAGCCGGATTGCTGGCTTCCATGATGGCTTCGCTCCGCGCCGCCCCCCCGTCCCGCATCGGCGATTTCGAGGTCACCGGCTTCCAGGACTATTGCTCCCCGAAGTTCGGTCCCTTCTCCGCCCAGGACCAGACCGAGCGCCAGGCCCGCAACCTCCTGCTTCTTGAACTGGATGGCGCGCAGGTGGTCATCCGTCCTTCTGGCACCGAGCCGAAGGCCAAGGTCTATGTGGACGCCGAGGGCCGCCGATTGATTCCCGGCGCTGGCCGGGCCGCCGCCGCGGCTGTGGCCCAACAGATCGCCGGCCTGGTCTACGCTGTTTGCCTCGAGCGCATCGGTTTCCGGCTGGGGCCTAGCGCCGCTCTGCTCCCCGACTACATCGACCTGGACCTCAAGGCCGACTTCGACACCCGCTTCCGCACTGAGCTGAAGAACCAGGCCGAGGCCTGGGGCGATTGCACGCCAGCCGGCCAACTCGATTGGCTCAAGCAGCAACTGGCTCTCTACGTGCCCGGAGCGGACCCCATCGCCAGCGTCCAACACGCGGTCGTCAGTCTCGCCGATGAGCTGGCCGCGGAGACCGCCAACCAATCCGCAATCCAAGCGCTCCGCCAGCTCAAGCAGACCCTGGCGAACCGGACCGTCTGACGTCTTCTACGCGCCCCCGAGCCTCGTCACCACAAACCGCAGCGGCCAGTCGGCGCAGTGCCGTATGCCGACCCGCGGCGTGGCCTCGATTTCGATGCTGGGCTCATGGCGCAATTCCCGCACCGTCAGCGGGCCGCGCGTGACGTCGGCGCCGTAAAGGCTCCGCGTGATCCCCAGCGCCGCGGTCAGCTTTCCGGGGCCGGATGTCAGGTCCCCAATCGTCCGTGCCGCCGGTCGCCGCTCCCGCATAAGCCCGATCCCGGCCAGCGGCTCCAGCGCCCGGATCAGCACGCAACCCGGTGTCCCGTCCTGCTCGGCCACCAGGTTCAGGCACTCGTGCATCCCGTAGATGAGATAAATGTAAGCGTGCCCCGGAGGTCCGAACAGCACCCGCGTCCGAGGCGTCAGGCCGTGCCAGGCGTGCGCCGCCCGGTCCTCGCGGCCCAGGTAGGCTTCCGTCTCCACGATCCGCCCGGCCGTCTGGCCGTGCACCAGGATCTTGCCCAGCAGTTCGCGCGCTACTTCCGCCGTCGGCCGCGCATAGAACGCCCGCGGCAGGACGCGGCTCAACCCTACCAGTCGTCTCAGCGGAATCCGGTCCGCCCATTCTGCCACCGGGTAGTGTCTGAAACCTGCGTCGAAGGGTCGATGCGGACGGTGTCCCCTCGGGAGTATCAATGGACGCGCGTAGGATAGCGCTGGAGCACGGTGGATTGAACAAGTTCCAGTGTCAATTGCCTGCGTTCATCAACCAGGGCGTAGAGTTCGGCGCTGGGGCGATTCTCGGGATTGATTCCTCCGTGCCAGAGGGTCGTTAGAACACCCTCGAGCTTGACGGATTCAACAGCCGGCATGAGATCGCTATCGCCCGTAAAGATCGCGGCGTTTGTGATCTTTCCCTTTCCAGCGAGGATCGCCTTATTAACGCCAATCATGCAGTCTACGCGTTCTTGCTGGAATATGCGCCCACCAGTGGTTCTGTCAATGCCACGACAAACCAACCGCCCAAGGCGCACTTCAAACCTCGGCAAGAGCGACAGCTTCGTGACGAATCGATGGCGGCCGGCGTACCGACCGCTCTCTTCCAGAGTTGGCGGGTTGCCCTGGTAGGGCACACAGTGATAGAAGTAGGCGCGTAGGAGTTCGTCTGGTTCCGCCACCAATCTGGAGAGTTTCTCAAGATCGATCCGGGCGTTTCCGTGCTCACGGTAGAGCACCTTGTCGAGGTACCCACCATCGATGAACACTGCCGTCACGCCCATCTTTGGAGATGGGCCAAGCTGGCTAGTCTAAGAACTCCCTGCAGCCAGCATGCTTATTTAGCCTCAGCAGCCGTCCCATGGGTCCCAGGGGTCGGTCACACATCGTGCAGTGACCTACCGCTTTTCGGTTCGCCATTTGCTGAGTCTGCCCGGCATTATCGTTTACCAACCATTTGGCGATGGGCGTCATCTCCCAGCCAACACAAAACGGATAGGTCGCACGGGTTCTTCGGAGGACTCTCCGGCATACCGGGCTGTACGTTAAGAGTGCAAGCGCAGAACCGCCAGTTTTGAATGCTATTAGTTGAGTCACGTCTGCCCGGATGCTCAAATAACGTGGTGTCCAGGAGCCAGTGCTGCGGAAATATCCCAGATTAACCGAAACCTTCAGTAAAGCCGCAGCCAAGCGTTTGGAGAAGTCGCTTTGCCACTCGAGGAGCCTGGACGGGTCGCTGGCACTCGGTGGACGCATTCTCCCGACGGCCGCCTGGATCTCTCGATCCGTACGGCAAAGGAGAAAGGTTTCCAATGCATGCGATTCCATCTGCTCTGCCGGACCCGCCACGATTATGTCCCAGCCTTGCCGCGGGCAGTCCGGATCGCCCAATGCGGAGCGAATCGCCTCGAAGTCCATGGACTCCAGCTCGTCGAGGATTCGACGGGCCAGTTCCAATCCGCGATAGCCGCTATATTCTCTGGCAAGCCACTTCTTTTCCAGAAGGCTATATTCCTCTTCAAAACCTTCGCTCACTCTTCTTGCTCCTGAACCGGAATTTTCATCGTGGGCTTTCCCGGTATGCTTCAGTATACTCCGACTTTTCGACCTGCAAATCCGAGCTGGTCGTCAGCCAGTTGGTCCGTCGGCCCAGCGCCCCCCATATGGACCCCCAGACACGCAAAAAGCCTGGGCGTGGCCGGACTACACGATGTCGGCGACAGTGCGAATGTTGTTTATCCCGCTCAAGCAAGGTCCGGGTTCACCTTCACCGACCTCAGTTTTTCGATAACCTCTTGAGCATAGTCCTCAGTGATGAGAGGGAGCTTCGAAATCATTCTCTTCAGCTTCTCCTCCGGCGGCAACTTCGGCCGTCCACGCCGGACCGGCTTGCCTGCCTCTGCTACTGGCAGAGTCCGTTCGGCGTCGATCCTCTCTTTCATTGCCCTTGCCTGCTTCGTGTTGGAGCAGTTTAGACACTTGGGGTCCCTTCTTCGCAACGCTTCGCGGTCGAGCTGGAAGGTCCCGCCGCAAGATGGGCAGCGTGCGTTCTTCCCGTCGATCGAATCCTTCGAGTCACGATGGGTGCAGTCGGGATCTACGCAGCGGAAATAATTACGGTTCGTCTTGCTGCGCTGATATTTGTGCAAGTGTTTCAAGGCCGCCATACAATTCATCCTTATGCCGCCCGGAGTGGTTCCGCCACATACTGAAACCGTCACGCCGTCCGCGCCGGGTGGTAAATCCCTGCCCTTTCAGTTTATGCGCAATCTGCCGGGTTCGTAGCCTGCTGCCTTGAGTTTCCTTTTACGGGCCAGTAGGGCTTGCTCCGCGGGGTCTGCTTCCAGATGCAAGCCGTCAGCCGCCACGCGGTAGCCGAAGGGGATCGTTTCCACCCACTCACCGTTCGTCCGCTGGTGGCACACGGCGTCTCGGAAGTCGGTTTGCATAGCCGCTCTGCTTGTCGATACTGTTGGCAGGACTCCTTCGGTTGGCTCAGCTCACGGCAGATGTCGAGAACCGCCGGGATAGCGTGTGTCACTGACCCTGCAGATGTTCGGGGCGGATGGCCTGCGACTCGGAAGCCAACCTGGCCGGCATCATGATGTCAAACCAGGTACAGCCCTCTTCGCCACAAACCGCAGCGGCCAGTCGGCACAGTGCCGTATCCCGATGCGCGGCGTGGTCTCGATGTCGATGCTTGGCTCATGGCGCAGTCCCCGCACCGTCAGTGGGCCGCGCGTGACGTCGGCGCCGTACAGGCTCCGCGTGATCCCCAGCGCCGCGGTCAGCTTTCCGGGGCCGGAGGTCAGGTCCCCAATCCTGCGTGCCGCCGGTCGCCGCTCCCGCATAAGCCCGATCCCGGCCAGCGGCTCCAGCGCCCGGATCAGCACGCAGCCCGGTGTCCCGTCCTGCTCGGCCACCAGGTTCAGGCACTCGTGCATCCCATAAATGAGATAAATGTAAGCGTGCCCCGGAGGTCCGAACATCACCCGCGTCCGCGGGGTCAGGCCGTGCCAGGCGTGCGCCGCCCGGTCCTCGCGGCCCAGGTAGGCTTCCGTCTCCACGATCAGCCCGGCCGTCTGGCCGTGCACCAGGATCTTGCCCAACAGTTCGCGCGCTACTTCCGCCGTCGGCCGCGCATAGAACGCCCGCGGCAGAACGCGGCTCAACCTTACCAGCCGTCCTATCGGAATCCGGTCCGCCCACTCTGCCATTGCGCCCGCGATCGCTTCCGTCCGACAATTATAGCTTCGATCATGCGCCTGTTCACCGCCATCGATCTCCCGCCCGAAGTCGTCCGCCGGCTCGACCAGCTCATTGCCGGCCTCAAGCCCAGCGCCCGCCTGCACTTGAGCCCCGCCCGTAACCTGCACATTACGACCAAGTTCATCGGCGAGTGGCCCGAGGCGCGGCTCGCGGAGCTGGTCCAGGCGCTGGCCGCCCTGGCGCCAAACGAACCCATCTTGATCGAAGTCCGCGGCTTGGGATTCTTCCCCAACCCGCGCGCGCCTCGCGTATTCTGGGCCGGCGTCAACGCGCCCCCCAGCTTGGCCGAGTTGGCGCGCCAGACCGATCAGGCTTTGCACCGCCTGGGCGTGCCTCTTGAGACCCGCCCTTTCTCGCCGCACCTCACACTGGCCCGGATCAAGGAACCCATTCCGCTCGACCGCCTGCACTCCAGCCTGGCCGCACTCCCCTCGACCGAGTTCGGCGCGTTCACAGCTTCGAGCTTCCACCTCTACCAGAGCACGCTGAACCCCTCCGGTTCGGTCTACACCCGGCTCGCGGAGTTTCCCCTTAACCCATGACCGCCGCTCTGATCCTCATCGGTGCGTACTTGCTGGGCGGCATCCCGTTCGGCTACCTGCTGGTGCGGATGAAGACCGGCCGGGACGTGCGCGCCATGGGCAGCGGAAACATCGGCGCTACCAACGTCCTGCGCACCACCAGTCGAACGCTCGGCGTGATCACTCTCCTGCTCGACGTCGCCAAGGGCTACCTGGCGGTGTGGGTGGCCGGACGCCTTACCGGCGGCTCGCCCGTCTGGATGAGCTCTGCGGCGCTCGCGGTCATGGCCGGTCATGCGTTCCCGGTTTTCCTGAGGTTCCGGGGCGGCAAGGCGGTGGCCAGCTTCGTGGGCGCGTTCCTGTGCCTGACGCCGCTGGCCCTGGTGGTGGCAGTGGGGATTCTGGTCGTGGTGGTCGCCTGGAAGCGCTACATTTCGCTCGGTTCAATCGTGGCTGCGGCCGCGCTTCCAGTGGCCGCCTGGCTGGTTTCGCGCGCCGCGCCGCCGGTCCTCGCAGCCGCGGCCATTGCCGGCGCTTTCATCATCTGGCGGCACAAGGAGAACATCGCCCGGCTCCGCGCCGGCGCCGAGAACACCCTGGCATTCGGAGGCCGATCTTGACCCGCCTGGCCATCGTCGGCGGCGGAAGTTGGGGCGCCGCCTTATCCATCGTGCTCGCGCCCCGCTTCCCCGAGGTGCGCCTCTGGGTCTACGAAGCCGACCTGGCCGAGCGCATGCGCTTGAGCCGCCAGAACGACGTCTTCCTGCCGGGCTTCTCAATTCCAGGCAACGTGCTGATATTGAACGATTTGCACGCGGCCATTCAGGGCGCGGAAGTGGTTCTCAGCGTCACCCCGTCCCAGGCTACCCGAAACGTTTACAGTCGCCTGCTGGCCGCGCTCGATCCCGGCATGCTCTTCGTGAGCGCCACCAAGGGCCTGGAACGCGGCTCCCTGCTGCGGATCTCCGAGGTCATCCGGGAAGTCGTCGCCCCGCGCTTCCCGCCTCGCGTGGCGGTCCTCTCCGGCCCCACCTTCGCGCGCGAAGTCGCCGCCGGCGAGCCAACCTTGCTGGTGGTTTCCTCTCAGGACCCCGCCTTGAACCAGGCCATCCAGCGGGCCTTCTCGGGGCCGACCTTTCGGGTTTACCGGAACGACGACCCGGTAGGCGTGGAGCTGGCCGCCGCGCTCAAGAACATCATCGCCATCGGGGCGGGCGTCTGTCAGGGCTTGGGACTGGGCAGCAACACGACGGCCGCGCTGATCGCCCGGGGTCTGGCGGAAATCACCCGCCTGGCCGTGGCCGCCGGAGGCCAGCCCGCCACCCTGGCCGGTCTGGCCGGATTGGGAGACTTGGTACTCACCGCGACTGGCCATTTGAGCCGTAACCGGCAGGTAGGATTCGAGTTGGGACGCGGTCGCGAACTCGCCGACATCACCGCTTCGATGCACATGGTGGCGGAGGGCATCGAGACCACCTATGCCGCCCTGGAACTGGCCGCCCGGCACGCCGTAGACCTGCCGATCAGCGCGCAGATTGCCGCCATCCTGCGCGGCCAGCGGAGACCCAGCGAGGCCATTCGCGAGCTCATGGAGCGCTCCCTCAAGGAAGAGTAGCTCGGTTTTGGCGCAACCTTCGATGGACGAATGGGTTAGTAAAGATATGGTGGCCGTGGAGGCGCTCGAACCCGACGCCCGGTTGATGCTCCGCGTCCGGGACGGCGACGCCGCCAGCTTCGAGTTGCTGCTGGAACGCCACCGCGCTCCGGTGATTCGCTTCGTCTACCGGATGGTGCAAAACCAGGCCGTTGCGGAGGAGTTGGCGCAGGAGGCCTTCCTGCGGGTTTACCGGGCGCGGGCCCGCTACGAGCCGACCGCCAGGTTCACCACCTGGCTGTTTCGCATCGCCACGCATCTGGCGCTGAACAGCCTGCGGGATCGGCGCTCCGGGAAGTACTACGAGAGCCTCGATGAAGAGGCCGGAGAGACGGCCAGCCGGCAGTTGCCGGACCGGCGGCCGACCATCGAGCAGAAGCTGCTCGACCGGGCCAGGTTCGACGAAGTGCGCCGGGCGGTGGCCGCGTTGCCGGACAAGCAACGCGCCGCCGTGCTGATGCACAAGTACGAGGAGATGGAGTATTCTCAGATTGCCCGGGTGCTGGAGTGCTCGGAGTCGGCGGTAAAGTCGCTGCTGTTCCGGGCTTACGAGACGCTGCGTGCGCGGTTGGCGCACTTGGCCTGAGGGAAGAGGAGAAGACCATGGAATGCCCGGCTAAAGAGCGGGAAAAGGCGGCGGTTCTGTTGGACTACGTCGCCCGCAAGCTGGATCCGAACAGCAGCCTCGCCATGGAGCGGCACCTCGAGCACTGTCCGGCCTGCCAGGAGTGGATGCGGCGGCAGCAGACCGTCTGTGCGGCGCTGGACGGTTGGGACGCGCCGGCTGTCTCGCCGGATTTCGATCGCAAGCTGTACCAGCGGATCGCGCGGGAAGAACGCCCGGCGTTCTGGAGCGGGCTGTTCCGGCCGGCCTTCTCCCTGGCCCTGGTTTCGCTGGTCTTGCTGGCGGCGCTGCTGATCCGTCCGCTCCCGCCCCAGCCTGCGGCGCCGCCCCAGCAGGCGCACGTGGAAAGCCTGGATGTCGACCGCTTGGAGAAGGCCTTGGACGACGTGGAGATGCTGCGCCAACTGAACCTGGCGCCGTCCGCGGAACCCCAATCGATGTAAGCATATGCGGCACAGGTTCTGCATTGGCGCGATGATCGTGCTGGCCTCCGGGCTGCTTCTGGGGCAGCCGCCGGAACACCTCCCGCTGGGGCCGCCGCCGAACCTGACCATGCTCGACCGTCTGGAAGGCATGTCCCCCCAGCAGCGCCAGCGCCTGCTCGAAAAACTGCCCCCCGAGCGGCGCCAGCGGATCGAAGAGCGGCTGCGCAAATATGAGAGCCTGACTCCCGACCAGCGCCAACGCCTCCGAGAGCAGTTCGAACGGTTCCGCCAGCTCCCGCCGGAACGCCAGCAGGCGGTGCGCCAGCTCTTCCAGCGGTTCAGCCAATTGCCCGAGGACCGGCGCCGGGCGGTGCGGCGCGGAGTGTGGGAATTGCAGACGCTGGACCCGGCCCGTCGCCAGCTCCGCATGGATCGCCCTGGGTTCCGGAGCCGCTACAGCCCCGAGGAACTGCAGATGATTCGGGAGCTGCTTGAAATCGCTCCCTCCCCTTGAGCGCGCGCGGGTTATCATTCCTGGTTAACTCCCCTCACGGCAGCCACCCTGGCGAGGGGTGCGATGTGCGCTGACTGTTTCGGCAGTAAGTCGCGAAGAGTCAATCACTTAGTGCGGTACCGCGAGTTGATTCCGAGTCCCCCAGTACCCGGCCTAACTTTGGTATACACCCGGCTGCTGCCGATCTTCAATCTTGACAGTAACTTAGACATGTTACAGGTTGATAGAGCCACATATAGGCAGACCTATGCCCACAACTCTCGGTGTTTGGACTCAGAGATCTCGTTTTGCTGACCAGCTGTCACGCTGGGCTCTCGTCTTTTTGGCGTTCAGTCTGCTGGCCTCAGCAGCGTTCGGCGCCACGTTTGGCACACGGGTGGTTCTCGGCGGCCAAACCTCGGATCTGGCCCTCGATGAGGCCCGCGGCCTGGTGTACGTAGCCAACTACACCGCCAACCGCATCGACGTGGTGTCGACCTCGACCCTAAGGCGTGTCACCACGATCGCGATGCCGGCCGGCCCGGCCTCCGTCGCCCTCTCGCCGGATGGCAACTACCTGGTGGCGACGCACATGATGAACTTCGATCCCACGATCGCCACGCCGGACTACGGCCTGTCGGTGATTACCCTGAGCGGAGGCGCGAGCAACCTCCAAACCCAGATCGTGAATTACACCTTCGGGTCGCCGCCCCTGGGCGTCGCCTTCGGCAACGATGGAATCGCGCTGGTGGCGACCACCACGGAGTTTGATCTGTTCGATCCGACCCGGGGCTACATCGCCACCCTGACTACCATCTCGGGTATCGACACGCAGCTGCTTCCGATCGCCATTGGGAACTACCCGGCCGACATCACCCAGGCGTCCATGGCCGTCTCGGGCGACGGGAGCCGGATCTTCGGGACGGTGGGAGACGGTACTAACCTGAAGGTGTCCACGGACTTCTATTACGATGTGCCCTCCCAGCAGCTCAACGTCATGGGGTGGATCTCCTCTCCGCCCATGGGCCCGCGGGCGGTGAGCGTGGATCAAACTGGCTCGACCTACATGACGGGCTGGACTTTGAACCGCGCCAGCGACTTCGTGGAACTGGCGCAGTTTCCGAACGCGGTGGGGACGTTCTCGCTGGGCAGCAACGCCATCGACACGGCCCGCGGCAGCATTTACGCGCAAGTCGCGATGAGTTCGGCCTTCCAGATGTGGCCCCCGCTGCCGACGCCCTACAGCGGCCCGGTTTTGATGGTGACCGGTTCGGATAACCTGGCGGTGCGCGAACAACTGATGCTGCCCGAGAACCTGTCGGGCAAGTCCGTGCTTAGTTCGGACAACAGCACCATGTATTCGGTCTCCTCCAGCGGGCTGATGGTCATGCCGGTGGGGCAGCTCTATGTGACGCAGGGGGCGAAGATCCATCAGGTCGCCTCCGATCACGCGTCGCTGCTCTTCACCTCGAACTGGTGCAATTCGACCCCGCAAACGGCGGTGTTCGCGGTGATCGATCCAGGCGGCGCCACGACCGACTTCTCGCTGTACACGAACCTGCCCGGCGTGACGCTGACGCCCTCCTCGGGCACCACGCCGGCGGTGATCACGGTGTCGGTCGATCCCACCGCGTACCGCAGCCAGAACGGAACCACCTCCGGGCTGATTCAGATCCAGTCGGGGCTGGCCGTGAACGTCCCGGTCCCGGTGCAGTTGCTGATCAACAATCCGCAGCCCGAGCAGCGGGGAGCGGTGTTCAACGTGCCGGGCCAACTGGTGAGCGTGCTGGCCGACCCGACCCGCAACCGGTTCTACGTGCTGAGACAGGACAACGACCAGGTTTTGGTATTCGACGGATCGAGCTTCAACCAGATCGCCGTGCTGCGCACCCCCAACACCCCCTGGTCGATGGACATGACCTTCGACAAGCACTATCTGATTGTGGGCGGGGACAACTCCCAGGTGGCGGGCCTCTATGACCTGAACACGCTGCAGTTTGTGCGCTATCTGCCGCTGCCCTACGGCTATTACCCGCGTTGGGTCGCCGCCTCCGGGAATGCGATCCTGGCGGCCTGCCGGCACGCCGGGCCGATCCACGGAATCGCCCGGATACAAATGTACGGCATGGGGACCATCTATCCCACCCTGGGGCCCTGGAAGAACGACATCAACATTGATACCGCGATTGTGGCGTCTCCTTCGGGCAACTTCATCCTGGGCGCGATGGCGGACGGGCGAACCCTGCTCTACGACGCCAACCAGGATTTGTTCGTCTCGGCGCGGAATGATTTCACGGCGCTGACCGGCGCCATTGCGGCGCCCACCGACGACACGTTCATTGTGGCGAACAACGTGCTAGATGCCTCAATCGTGCTCATCGGCGCGCTGAGCGAAACGGGCACGACTTCCGGTTTCACGATGGCGGGCGGCCTGGGTCTGGCGACCTCGGCTCAGAGCGCCTCCAGCCCCGGTGTGGTGGCGCGAGTGGACCTGAGCCAGTCGTCGTTCTCGGTGCGTCCTACCGCGATGACGGAGGCTCCGGTGCTGCCGCCTTCGGCGGGCAGCGCCTTCACGCGCACTCTGGCGGCGCTGGCCAACGGCAACGCGATCGTTTCCCTGTCGACCTCCGGGTTCGTCTCGCTGGCGTCGAACTACGACGTGGCGATGGCAACCCCGGACATCACCTCGGTGGTGAGCGCGGCGGACCTGACCAGCCCCGTGGCGCCAGGCGGTCTGATGTCCGTACTGGGCACGAACCTGAGCCTGACCAACGCGGCGACCAGCACGCTCCCGCTGCCCACCGCGCTGGCCAGCAGTTGCCTGACGGTCAACGGCGTGATGGTTCCGATGATCATGGTTTCGCCCACCCAGATTAACGGCCAGTTGCCATTCGAGGTGAGCGGTACCGGGACCATGGTCCTGCGGACGCCCGCCGGGGTGAGCAACACGTTTACATTCCCGATCGACCCCACCGCGCCCTCGGCTTTCCTGGTCGACGTGCCGGACTGGAATACGCCGATGCCGACGGTGACCCACGCGGCCGATGGAGAGCTCGTGACGCCCTCCTACCCGATCCATCTCAACGAGTGGCTGGCCATCTACGTGACCGGGATGGGCGTGACGGCGCCGACGGTCGCCACGGGAGCGGCCAGCCCGCTGGATCCGCTGGCCCAGCCTGCGGCGGCTCCGACACTGTACCTGGACGGAGCCCAACTGCCGGTGGAGTTCGCCGGACTGGTGCCCGGCGAGGTGGGTGTCTACCAGATCAATGTCCAGGTGCCGTTCAAAGGCGTCAGGACCGGTATGCAGATCCCACTGACGATCACGCAGGGCGGTTTTACGCTGACGCTGTCGGTGCGGGTGGTGACCAATAACTAGGAACGGGGACCAGAGGAACATGCGAAAATTCACGGGCTGTCTATTTGCGCTTGCGCTGGGAGGCGGTTGTCTGGCGCAGCAGTGGGACGTCGGGGTCGCGGGCGGCCTCGAGATTTATAAGAACCTGACGGTCACCAACGGGTCGGACCAGGCCACTGCGGGCTTCAAGCCCGGCTTGGTCGTCAGCGCCTTCGCCGCGCAGGACTTGTATCAGCACCTGGGCGGCGAGATCCGCTACGACTTCGGGCTTGCCGATATGAAGGAATCTTCCGGCGGCACTAGCGTGGACTTCGGAGCGCAGACCCACGCCATTCACTACGATTTCATGCTCTACGGGGCTCGCCGCGACGCCAAAGTGCGGCCTTTCCTGCTGGCCGGCGGCGGAATCAAGATCTATCGCGGAACCGGCCAGGAGCAGGAGTTCCAGCCGCTGGCCGAGTTTGCCATCCTCAGCAAGACGAAACAGATCGAGGGCCTGATCACCGCGGGCGGCGGCGTGAAATTCCAGGTGGGGCAGCGCAAGTTTATCTATCTGGAGGTGATTGACTTCATCACGCGGACGCCCCAGAACGTGATCGCTCCGTATCCGCCCTCGACGATCGGCGGTTGGGTCCACGGGTTTGCGCCCATGGTGGCGCTGAGCTTTGGATTTTAGATGGGGCTGAACAAGGAAGGCCGATGAAACGTCTCGTCCTCTTCGCCGCCGCGCAAGTTATCATGGGCTCCGTCTGGGCCCAGCAGATCGTGAGCACGCGCGTCATGGCGCAGCCATGCGGGCAGTTCTACGTGGACGGGACGCCGTTCACGAACACAGCCACGTTCCTGTGGCCGGTGGGCAGCCTTCACACTCTGATCGTTGGCGAATCCTATCCGGTGTCCCCTGGCGTCGAGTGCTTGATGACGGGGAAGAGTTGGGTGGACTCCAACGGCAATACCGTGCCGCCCGGAACGCCGATCGTGACGGTCGTCGCCGACCCGTCGATCACTTACTATGAGACCACGTCGGAATTGGATTATCAGGTCAACATAGTGATGGACAACCAGGGGCTGACCGCCCTGCTCTCCTGCGACCAGTTGGCGAATCCGGGCGCCGGCCAATTGCTCGTAAACGGGACCTGTTACTCCTCCGATTCGCAGCTGTGGCTGCCGGCGGGCACCTTGATGACCATCCAGGCGATCCCGCCCCAGGGCTGGGTATTTGCCGGGTGGTTGCCGGGTCAGTATAGCGGGATCACGACCGCCAGCGGGAGTTTCACCCTGGTGCGCCCGGTAACCATCGGTCCGGAGTTCCTTCCGGGAGATCCAGTGACGCTGCTGACCTCCCCGCCGCAGATGAAGCTCATCGCGGACGGCACCTTGCTGGTCAGTCCGGCTTCTCTGACGTGGGCCATGAATTCATCCCACACCCTCTCCTCGGTGGAGCCGCAAATGGACGCCATCGGAAGACCATGGGTGTGGCAATCCTGGAGCCAGGGCGGGCCCGAGACTCAGGTTTACTCTACGGGCGGGTATCTGGGGCCGATCACGCTGACGGCCACCTATGCGCTGGCCGGGCAGGTCACTTTCGGCACCAGTCCGCAGGGATTGCAGTTGACGATCGACGGGCGGAGCAACTGGCCGAGCTACGGCTTCACATGGGCGGTGGGGTCCACGCACACCATCTCGGCGCCGCTGCAGCAGGCCAGCCAGGGGCGGCAGTACACCTTCGACAACTGGTCGACGGGGGTCGCCGGAGCCAACCAGCAGTACACGGTGGCCGCATCCGGCCAGGTGGGCGTGCTGGCGACTTACGACATTATGGGGCAGTTGAGGATTCTCAGCTCGCCGAGCAGCGTCGGCGTTTTGGTGGACGGAGTGGCGTGTCCCACGCCCTGCGTGGTCGACCGGACGCCCGGCGCCCAGGCCGTGGTGGTCGCACCGGCCTCGGTTGCGCTGAGCGCTATGTCGCGGCTGGATTTCACCTCCTGGTCCGATGGCGCAGCCAGGCAGCGGACCTGGACGGCGGACACCAACGTGACGACGCTGATGGTGAATTATCAGACCAGCAACCTCGTGCAGGCGGTCTCCAATCCGGCCAGCGGGGCTACGTTCCAGTTTAGTCCGGCCTCTCCGGACGGGTACTATGTGACCAACACCAATGTGACGGTAACGGAAGTGCCGCAGCCCGGCTACAAGTTCACCGGCTGGGCGGGCGACGTCACCGGAACCTCCACATCCTTGCAAGTGAATACGAGTCTGCCGGTGTACATGATTGCGGAAATGAAGCCGGTGCCCTTCGTCACGCCCACCGGGGTGAGGAACGCCGCGGGGGACGGGACGCCTCCGGTAGCGGTCGCGCCGGGCTCGCTGATTACCATCTACGGCGGGGCCCTGGCGCCGGACACCGTGGCGGGACCCTCCAGCACGCTGGCGCAGACGCTGGATGGCATAACCGCGCAGGCGGGGGCCGAGCTGTTTCCACTGCTGTTCGTCTCTCCGACGCAGATCAACGCGCAGCTTCCTTCGGAGCTGACTCCGGGTCAGTATAACCTGCTGGTGCGCGGTGAGAACCAGCCGGATGCCACGACGACCTTCACGGTGCGGCGCAACGCACCGGGGTTGTTCACCAATCCGGTGGGCTCTACGCCTTACGCATTGGCCAAGCATGCGGACGGCTCGCTGGTAACGCCGGCCTCTCCGGCTGTGCAGGGCGAGACCGTGACGCTGCTGGGTACCGGGCTGGGCCCGTACACGGGAATCGCACCCGATGGGCTCGCCATTCCGGCCGGGATGGTCCTGCCCCTGGCGGACACGGTCACCATCCAGTCGGGCGGCAACACCATCGCGCCGGTCCAGACGGTGGCGGCGGTGGGCTATGTGGGAATCGCGGCCATCCAGTTGAAGATCGACAGCAGCCTGCCTTCGTCGACGAACGCCGCGCTGACCGTGACGGTCAACGGCTTCCAGAGCAACCAGGTGCTGCTGCCCATTCAGTGAGGCTCGCGAGGCGCACCGGATAACCCGGCAGAGTGCTATCGTTGTAGGTTCCGAGGATACGAGTGCCAACCTGCGAACTGGGAGGGCCGGCGCCGGGTGGGGGCGAGGTGGCGGGCGGGGAAGAGCCAAGTTTCGAGTTGGCGGCTTTTCGCTTTCAGTTCGCGGCGCGGGACTCCATCTACTTCCCGCCTGGCAAGTCGGGCAACGTGGTGCGGGGCGCCTTCGGCACGATTTTCCGGCAAATCGTGTGCATTTCCGATTGCCACGACGCGCGAACCTGCGAGCAGCGGACCACCTGCCCGTATGCGCGCATCTTCGAGCCGGTGGCGCCTCCCGCCGAAGGGCCCAGTGGGCTGCATGACTGGCCCCGGCCGTTCGTGTTCCGCGCGGCACACCTGGACGGCCAGACCATCGAGCCGGGCCGGGGGTTCCACTTCGATGTCCACCTGTTCGACCTGAAGGACCCGGCGATCGTGTATTTCGTGCTGGCCTTCTCGCAACTGGCCACCGAAGGCATCGGGCCGCGGCGCGGCCGGGCGACGCTGCGCCAAGTGGATCAGTTGGATGCCCAGGGACGGCCCGCCGCTTGTGTGCACAACGGGATCACGTTCCTTATGACCGAGTTGCTGCCACCCATCAAGCTGGAGCTCGGGAACCTGGCGGAGGCGGCCTCCAAGGTCCAGGTCCGTTTCACGACGCCCACCGAGCTGAAGCACGGGCAACTGCTGGCCACGCGGCCGGAGTTCGAGACGCTGTTCGGAAGAATCCGGGACCGGCTGAGCACGCTGCGGGCGCTTTACGGGGCCGGGCCGCTGCCCATCGACTTCAAGGCGCTGGGCGAACGGGCGGCCCTGGTGAAGCTTTCGCGGATTCAACTGGAGTTCAGCGAGGCGGAGCGGCGGTCGGCGAAGACCGGAGAGCGTCATCCGCTGGGGGGCTTTGTCGGCGAGGTAGAGTACGAGGGGGAGCTGGGCGAGTTCCTGCCTTACTTGCGGGCGGCCCGCTGGATCGGGGTAGGCCGCCAGACGGTGTGGGGCAAAGGCGTGATCGAGTTCAAAGTAATGGGGTAGCCGCAATCCCCTGATCGCGGCCCCCTTCAGGTCGCCGGGCCCCCTACTGCTTGGGCGGGGCCGGAGCGTCGGCCTGGCTGCCGTCTTTGGCGAGGATCAGGCCGATTCCGGCGGCTGCGGCGCCCGCAATCTGCGCGGCTTGCGTCGGGTCCGTCAGAGCAGAGGGGTTCTTGTAGACGGTGAACCCCAGCATGATCAGGGCCAGGATGCCCATGAGCGTCGTCTTCAGGTTCTTGGTAGCGATCTGCATGTGTTTTCCTTTCTGGCGGGAACGGCCGCCTGTTTTGGTTAGGACGCCGGGGTGACCGGCACGATCTTGAAACTGGCCTGGATCTGCGCCATCGCGTTGTAGGCCGCCACCTGTGAATTGATGGCCGTCTGGAGGGAGGTGTCGTCGTAGGTGAGCGTCTTGCCCTCCAGAGCGAGCACCTGCTGTACCAGCTCCAGGCTGGCCTGGAAATCCGTGGTGACCGCCTGGGCCTTAAGTTGCCCTTGGCCATCCACGGGATTGCTGGCCTCCACCGTGGCGACGGTCGTTTGGAGGCGCTTAAAAATGCCGTCCGCCTCCGCGATCAGTGGCGCGAACTGCGGTAGCGCGGCCTCCGCCACCGGAACGGCGATCTGTTCGATCCCCGTGGCCACGGCGCCGACCTTCTTGAGAATGGACACGAAGCTCATTACTGCCTCCCTGGTGTGTTGAATTGAACGGTGAGTGCCTTCAGATTTGCGTCGATTCGCTGCAAAAGCGCTTCGTCGGCGGCGGAGAAGCCGGAACCGGTTGAAGTGGCAGGCGCGGCCGGAATCGCCGGGGCGTTCGCCGAGTTGACGATCATCCAATCCCCGCCGAACTGCTTGTTGGAGAACGATTCGGTGGGCAGCAGCGCCCGGGAGGGGATGGGCGTCGTGCCGAGGCTCGAACTGCTGGGCGGCGGCGCCGGTGTAAACATCCCCGTGGCCGCTGAGAGCGCGCCGGGGTAGCCCACGCCTTGGCCGTAGAGCTGCGCCAGCAGGGTGCCGCAGTTCCAGACGTTGCCGTTCACCGCAACGGCGTACAGACCCCGTGTCTCCCCGTTCCACGTGTAGATGACGCCGTCTATGGCATCCGGTACCACTGTCCCGCCAAGCAGCCCCGCCAACATCTGGGCTTGGGCCGCGGTGGCCAGTTGGCTGGCGTTGACCGGAGCCGCGGGAGAGCCGGCAGCCTGCATGACGGCCGGGGTCGGCTGAACAACCCAGGCCGGGTAATTCGGAAGCCCCGGCAGGTTGAGGCTCGCGGCCTGTGCCGCCGTCATGGTCAAGGGGACCAGCGCGCCCTTAGTGCTGTCGAAGAGCTGGTAGGTGACGCTGGTTCCCGGCGCCACGCTGGTGTCGAACCACGTCTTGTAGGGTTGCGTGGGGTCGCATACCGGAGTCTCGGCTCCGAACGCAGCCCGATAGGTGTCGCGGGTGTACGTCTGAAACAGCCACAGCGCGCTTGGGGCGTAGCTGGCCGTGCTGGGCGGAGCCGGAATGACCGGCACACTGCTGACCACGGTTTGGCCCACGGCAAGCCCCACCAGCGCCAGAAACCACAGAGCACTGCGAAATGCCTTTTTCATTGGGATTTCCATCTCCTGGGCAACGGCGGATGTCGGAAACTGCTTGCGCTGCCCGGTTCCAGAAGACCACAGATGCTCGGCATCGCGGACGCGAGCCGAGCGGGAATCGTTGAGAAGGCGGGGATTATATCGCAGGTCGTGCGGTGACCGAAGAGGACCAGAAGGGCTCGGTGTTCTGGACGCGAGAAGAGCGGCAAGCGATTGAAGGCGGGGGAGAAAGAATTTGATGCCGAGCAGTGACCGGGAAATTCCTCGGCGGTGCTTGCCAGCGGGGTGATAATTGGGGCAGGAGGCGCAATGGAGGGGTTGCCACTGGAAATCAATGCCCTGGAAGTGAAGCGGCGGCTACGGGCGGGGGAGGCCGTGCGGCTGATCGACGTGCGCGAGCCGCGGGAGTTCGCCTTGTGCCGGATCGATGGGGCCGAGTCGATCCCGATGCGCTCCATTCCCAAGGAGTTGGCTGCCCTCCGGGGAAAAGCCGGGGAGGGCGCGCTGGTCTTCTACTGCCATCACGGAACGCGCAGCTTGCAGATCGTGAATTGGCTGCGCCAGCAGGGCCTGGCAACGTGCCAGAGCATGCAGGGGGGAATCGACCGCTGGGCGGCGTCGGTGGACCCGGGGCTGCGGCGCTACTGACGGGCTGCCCGGCGGGAAGCCCTCCAAATCAGCAGGTAGACGACGGCCAACGCGCTGTAGTTAATCAGCATGTACCAGCGATTGCCCCAGGGGATTCCGTCGACGCTGTAGTTGGAGAGCGGCCATAGAAAGGGCGTCGCGAAGAAGCGCAGGGAGTGGCTGGGGATATCGATCAGGATGTGGAGGGCCCAGCCGAGCATCTCCAGCACCGGCCGGCGCGCCAGAATCCAAACGAACCCAAATACGGCCGCGAAGACCACCAGGCTGTGGCTGAAGTGGTAGAGCTGCCAGGCCAGTAGGCGGAAAGGCATGTGGCGGCCGGGGGGAAGCACTTCGAGGCGGCCGGTGAGCCGCAGCCAGAGCGTCATGGCGATGGGCGGCCCGAAGGCGAACAGGTCGGGAAACACGCCGAAGAAGACCGCCCAGCGGACGCGTAGGGGGCGGGCGATCTTGCGGTTCACCCCGGTGGCGATGGCGGCGGTCCAGAGGCCATGCGCGAAGATGTCCATCCGCCTCCTTACGCCGCGTCGCGCGGCGTCGTTTTCTTGCCTCCGATGGCGACGGTTGCTCCCGCCAGGCCCGGAGACTGAGCGCTGAGATGGATCTCGCCGCACTGCTTGAGCGCCTGCACGATCGCCATGCATAACCCATTGAAGGCGCTGCGCTGGGACGCCTTGTCGGACTCGTGGCTGCTGGGGTCGCCGTTGCCGACTCCCAAAATGCGGCCGGGGCCGGCGACCTCGAAGATGATCGGGTGGGAAGCGGTGGGAACCAGCCGGCCCTGAGCGTCCACCACCGAGACCTCGACCATCGCCACATCTTCGCCGTCGGCGGAAAGCGTGAGCCGGTCGGGGCGAAGCACGATTCTGGCGGGGGCGCCTGCGGTCTCGCGCCGGGCGACCAGGGCGCGCTGCCCGCCCTTGTAACCCACGGCTTCGAGCACGCCGGGCGCGTACTTCACCTTCCATTCCAGGTGCGTGTTGTGCGCTACATCCTGCGCCCCGAGGCTCCGGCCGTTGAGAAACAGCTCGACGCGGTCCAGGTTGGAGTGGCACCAGACGTCGATTTCCTGGCCCTCGCTCCAGTTCCAATGGGGGAACAGGTGCAGCACCGGCTTCCCCCTCCACCAGGCCTGGTAGTAGTAGAAGTTGTCCTTGGGGAAACCGCACATGTCGATCAGCCCGAAATGGGAGCTGATGCAAGGCCATCCGTAAGGAGTCGGCTCGCCGCGGTAGTCGAAGCCGGTCCAAACGAAACCGCCGGCCAGGAACGGCCGCTCGGCGTAGAACTTCCACCAGGTCTCCGCGGTCGTGGCCCAGTGCGGGTGATTCAGGTCGTACGCGCTGACGTAGCCCTTCGCCTGGTCGTTGACGTAGACGCCGCGCGTCGATACGGTGCTGGCGGTTTCGCTTCCGATGAGCGGCTGCTGAGGATGCTGCTGGCGATAGCCGTCGATCGCCGGCAGGTTGTAGTTGAAACCCATCACATCCACCACCGTGGAGATACCGACGCCGGCATATTCCCCGTTCTGCGCCACGGTAACCGGGCGCGAGGGATCCAGCCGCCGCACCAGCCGTTTCATGCTGGCGACGATACGGGCGCCCCGCTCGGTTCCTTGCTCGCGCTCCTCGTTGCCCAGCGACCAGAGGAAGACCGAGGGGCGGTTGCGGTCGCGCCGAACCATGGCTTCCAGCTCTTCCAGGGCCTGCGGGTTCGAGCTCATGACGCGCGTCTCGTCCATGACCAGCATGCCCAGCCGGTCGCAGGCGTCGAGCAACTCGGCGGCGGGGCAATTGTGCGAGGTTCGGTAGGCGTTGCAGCCCATTTCTTTGAGCTTCTCGATGCGGTAGGACTGTATGCGGTCGGGGAGCGCCGACCCGACGCCGGCGTGGTCCTGGTGATTGCAGGTGCCGTGGATTTCGACGTGCTTCCCGTTGAGGAAGAAGCCCCGGTCGGCGTCGAAGCGCAGGCTGCGGATGCCGAAAGGTGTCTCCGTCTGGTCGATGGCGGCGCCGCCCGCCTCCAGCCGGGTGACCAGGCGGTAGAGTTGGGGCGCCTCCAGGCTCCACAGCGCCGGCTGGGGGACCGCGAGCTGCTGCTTAAACTCGTAAGCGCTCCAGGGCCCCACCGCGGCTGGCGCCCCGGCCGAGGAGACCACCACGTTGCCGGCGCCATCCAGGACCGTGGAAACGACACGGCAGGCCTGGTTCCTGCCGCTCTGGTTCTCGACTTCGGTCGAGACGGTGAGCGTGGCCGCCCCCGGCCGCACTTCGGAGCTGACGAAAACGCCGCCGTGAGCGACGTGCACCGGATGGGTTTTCAACAGCCAGACATGGCGATAGATGCCGGCGCCTTCGTAGAACCATCCATCGCTGTGGGTCGCGTCCGCGCGCACCACGATCGCGTTCTTCCCGCCGTAGTTCGCGAAATCGGTGACATCGTAACGGAAGGGCGCGTAACCGCTCATGTGGCGGCCCAGGAAGTGGCCGTTGAAGACCACCATCGCGTCGCGGTACACCCCGTCGAACTCCAGCCACAGGCGGCGCCCGAGATCGGAGGCGGGCAGATCGAACAGCTTGCGGTACCAGCCGATGCTGGTGTCTGGGAACTGGCGTCCCAGGGGCTTGGAGCCGCGCGTGATGACGAAGTCGTCATCGGTTTTCCGGAAGGGCAGATCGACGGCCCAATCGTGCGGCAGGTCGACAGCCTGCCACGCGCTGTCGTCGAAGCCTGGGCGCGAGGGGATCAGCATGCCGCCCGATTTCATGAATTCGCCGGCGCGGCCGAATCCGAAGTCGCGTTCCGGATCGCAGGCGTGGCCGAGGTGGAAGCGCCAGCCAAAATCAAGCAGCAGGCGCTGGCGCGAAGGCGCGGGCTCGCCGGATGGCGCGGTGGCATCCGGGGCGGTCTGGGCGGCCTGGGCGGCCAGTGTCCCGCCGCCGCTCATCGAGGCGGCAACGGTGGTTTTCAAAAGCTCACGTCGGGTCCATTCGGGCATAACCGTATGATAGCGTTTCCCGCCGCTCGCGCCATCGGTTTTCTCGTCCCACCGGCGAATCGGTACCATGGAAGGACATGCCTCCCTGGTTTCTCTGGCTCGTGCTGTGCATGCAGCGGCACGAGGTCGTGGTGGTGACCGGCACGTACGAACCCGTGCCGCTGGGGGAGGCCGACCGCGCCGTCCGCGTGTTTCCTGTGGGCCCGGACGAACAGCTTCTGGCGGCCTCGATGGTGGACTTCCTGCGCCTGGACCCTTCGCTCGACTTGCAAGCGCGCGCGCCCGACGGGGTCTCTTCCGATCTCTCCATCCGCGGCGGGACCTTCGGCCAGACGCTGGTGCTGGTGGACGGCCTGCGCATGAACGACGCGCAGACCGGCCATCACGATCTGGACATCCCGCTCCCCATGTACGCTCTGGATCGAATCGAGGTGCTGAAGGGCGCCGGCTCGGCTTACTATGGCTCGGACGCGGTGGGCGGCGTGGTGAACCTGATTACGGAGACGCCGGAAGCCGCCGAGTTCCGTCTGCGCACTTCGGTGGGCAACTTCGGCGTCAACGAGCAGAGCGGCGAGGCCGGCGCGGCATGGCGCGGCATCGGCGAGCAGCTCTCGTTCTCGCGCGACTTCTCCTCCGGCTTCACGCCGGACCGCGATTACCGCAGTCTGGCGCTGGCTTCCCTCACCCACGCGCGCTCCCGCTGGGGCGCCACCAGCCTCATCCTGGCCTACAGCGATCGGCCTTTCGGAGCCAATCAGTTCTACGGCCCCTACGATTCCTGGGAGCGCACCAAGGCCTGGTTCGCGGCGGCGCGGCAGGAGCTGGGCGAGCGTACCGAAGTCTCGTTCGCCTACCGGCGCCACACCGACCTGTTCGTGCTCCTCCGGGACCAGCCGCAGTTCTACACCAACCGGCACGCGGTGGAGAGCCAGGAGGCCAGCCTGAGACGCCACGATCCGCTCAAGCGCAAAGCCACCGTCAGCTATGGAGTCGAGACCACCCGCGACGCCATAGAGAGCAACAACCTCGGGGATCACGAGCGCACTCAGGAAGCCGTGTACCTGGCGCTGGATGCGCGGGCGCTCGGCCGGTTCTCCTTCTCCGTCGGCGGCCGCGAAGAGTTCTTCAGCGGCGCGGGGCGCCAGTTCAGTCCCACGGCCAACGCCGGCTACTGGGCCAGCTCCCACCTGCGGTTGCGCGCCAGCGCCAGCCACGCCTTCCGCCTGCCCAGTTACACGGACCTCTACTACTCCGATCCCACCACGTTAGGTTCGCCAACCTTGCAGCCCGAGAAGGCCTGGAGCTACGAGACCGGCCTGGATTGGAATGCCGGCGGCCGCCTCCGGGGCGAGGTAACTGTCTTCGATCGCCGCGTGCGCGACGGCATCGACTACCTCTGGCTCCCGGCGGAGCAGATCTGGCAAGCCGCGAATCTCGACCGCCTGGATTTCACCGGTCTGGAAGCCGCGATCACGCTGCGCCTCGCGCACGGCCAGACTTTAGCCCTGCGCTATTCGGCGCTGCGAGTGAACGACGAACTGGGCGCGGGCGTGATCTCGAGGTACGTGTTCAACTATCCTTCCAACAGCGGCCTGGTGGACTGGGAGGGCGCGCTCGGCCGGAACCTGGTGGCCCGCTCCAGGCTGGGCGTGATGGACCGGCGCGCCCGCTCGCCCTACGCCGTCTGGGACGCCGGTTTCGCCTACACCCAGGGGCGCGTGCGCCCCTTCCTCCGTTTCACCAACCTCACCAACGCGGATTACCAGGAGATTCTGGGCGTGGCCATGCCCGGCCGCGGCATCGTCGGTGGTCTGGAACTGGTGCTTCTCCGAGCGAAGTAGGATAGGGGGGCGGGGAACGGTTCTGATATGCTATCGGGTCAAGGAGGAATCCTATGTCCCCCATTGGCGGCCATCGCGCCGTGATCCCCGTGCTGCTCCTGGCTGCGTGTTTCCAGGCCGCCACCGTCGGCCAGGAGTTCAAGGCTGGCGGCGTTGCGCTGACATTGCCTGGTCCGGCGAGTGATTTCCCGGAAGTGGGCGACAAGCTCAGAACCACTGTTTTCGAGCTCCTTGCGCCGTCGACCAATCGGCTGCTGAGCGCCTACGTCCCCTCCGATACCCTGGCGCGGTTGAACCAGGGCAAGCAGATGCAGGGGCTGGACCTCTATGCCATGGTGGAAGTGCCCCGGCAGATGGAGTACACCGACTGCACCGCGAAGGACTTTGAGCAGGTGCTCGAAAGCGCGGGGCCTTCGTTGGGAAAGGTCGACGCGAACGGGATCATCGAGTCGGCGGCGGAGGAGATAAACTTTCGCCTGAAATCCTTGGGCGCGAAGCCGGTCGCGGTGGATCACCCTGAGATTCTGGGTGGTCTCTTCAAGAAAGCCGACGTGGCCGCTTTCGCCATGCTGATGTCATTAAAGTCGGGAGATCGAAGCGTCACCATGGCCGGGGGGATGGCGGTTCTGCGGATCAAGCAACGGCTGGTCTTTGTCTACCTTTTCCGCAGGTACGAATCGCCGGAGACGGTGAATTGGCTGCATAAGAACCTCGAGACGTGGTGCGACTCGATTCTGGCGAAGAACCGGTAGGTCTCAGGACGGGCGTTCCAGATGGTCGAGGCGCTGCTCGTGGGCTTCGGCGATGTGGGCCAGACGATTGATGAAGCGGAGCGATTCGGCAAACCGCGCGGCGGTCTCTCGTTCGAGGTCGCGGTGCAGCGTGGTCAGCAGTTCCACGCTTTGAGCAATGGCGTCGGTGCGTTCGGCGAGTTTTTCGAGACGTTCGTCCGTGGTCATGCGGCCTGCCGCCTCCCGATTTCAATTATCTCAGAATCCGCCCCCAGCCGCTAGGCCAGAAACAGGGAATAGTACAGCGTATCCCGCTGCTTGGGCACGAAGCCGGCGTCGCGGATCAGGCGGCGCAGCTCTTCCTCGGAGGCGCGGTGGTGCGTCCCGGCGGCCGAGACGACGTTCTCTTCGAGCATGACGCTGCCCACGTCGTTCGCGCCGAAGCGCAGCGCGACCTGGCAGGTCTTCAGCCCCTGTGTCACCCAGGAGGCCTGCACATTCTCAATGCCCTCCAGGTACAGCCGGGAAATCGCCAGCGTCTTCAGATACTCCACCGCCGTAGCCTCTTCCTTCACCGAGTGGGCCAGCGCCGTGTGGGGTCGCTGGTAGGTCCAGGGGATGAAGGCCGTGAATCCGCCGGTTTCCTCCTGGATGCGGCGCACCGCCTCCAGGTGATTCACGCGCTCCTCCACGCTCTCGCCGCAGCCGAACATCATGGTCGCGGTCGTGCGCATGCCCAGCCGGTGCGCCTCCAGGTGCACGTCCACCCATTCCTGGGTCGAGCATTTCAGCCGGCTGATGCGGCGCCGCACGCCGTCGTCGAGGATCTCCGCGCCGCCACCGGGAATCGAATCCAGGCCGGCATCCCTCAGGCGCACGATGGTCTCGCGCAGGCTGAGGCCGCTCACCTCGGCGATGTTGACGATCTCGGGCGAGGAGAAGCAGTGCAGGTGAATCCGGAAGCGCCGCTTGATCGCCCGCAGCAAATCCTCGTACCACTCGATCTTCAGCTCCGGGTGCAGCCCGCCCTGCATGAGGATGCCCGTGCCCCCCAGGTCGATGGTTTCCTGGATCTTCTCGAAGATCGCCTCCTGGGCCAGGACGTACCCTTCGGCGTCCCCCAGCGGGCGGTAGAACGCGCAAAACGTGCAGTATTCCGTGCAGAAATTGGTGTAATTGATGTTCCGATCGACGATGTATGTGACCACGCCTTCGGGATGCAGCCGGCGGCGAATCTGGTCGGCGGCCATGCCCAGGCCGATGAGGTCCGGGTCTGCGAACGCTTCCAGGGCTTCCTGGCGGGTCATCCTTTCAGCTCCCGGGCGTAGCGGAGGAACAGCCGCATCCCTTGGTACTCATTCTCGCCCAACTCGTTGACGATGTGGCGGCTCAGGTACTCGAAGGCCAGCGCTTCGCCGATCTGGCGCGGCGGCCCTTCGCAACGGGCGATCTCCTCGAGATGCTCGCGCCCAAAGCGGCAGGAGGCGGCGAAGGCCGGGGCGAGCTGGGCTGCTACGCCCGGGTCCCGGCAGCCCCACACGGCGAACACCATCGGCAGCCCCGTCATGGCCGCCCATTCCTCGCCCAGGTCGAGGACCGCGAAAGGAGGATGCGCGGCCCACAGGCGCAACGCTGGGTCGCCAATTACCAGCGCCGCGTCATGGGTCTCGAGCATGAGTGCCAGGTTCGGTGGGAACGATTCCACCCTCGGAGCGGCCCCATAGCGGCGCTCCAGCACCACGCGCGCCAGCTCCACCGAGGTGCGCGAACTGGAATCCGCCGCCAGAGTCCGGATCTTCTCCGGGAGCACTTTGGTCACCAGCAGAATGCTGCGCACCGCTCCGCGGCAGGCAATGCCCGTGCCCGGGATCATGGCCAGGTCCTGCCGATCAAGCTCGATGGAAGGCAGGATGCCAATATCGGCCGAGCCACCCGCCATTCGGAGCGCGCACTCCGACGGGAGGCAGAACTGCACGTCGAAAAGGCCCCGTTGCGGTCCGTGGAGCATGCCCCACACCAAAGGAGCGGTATTCAGGTAACTGACCGCGCAAACCTGAGGCTTTTCAGAGGGTGCGGTTCGGGGATTCAAGGGTTCAGAATAGCATGCCAGCCCGGCCTTTTCCGTTGTACACTGAATTCTCGGTGTGTTATCTTTGAGCGAAGCCCTTCCCGCGTCGCGAGTCAGAGAATACCTTATGTCCACGACAAGAACTCTAATCCTGTGTTTTGCGGCGGTTACGCTGCCTGCTTGGCAGCTTGACGCGCAGATCGTCCCCCCCAGCCCCTTTTTTGGAGCCCCGGCGCGAATCGTCGGCCAGGCTTCGCTCAACGCCGTGCAGTATTCGTCCAGCCCCAACTTGGTCGAGGGAAGGGAATTGTGGTCTCCGGCCGGCATCGCGCTGGATGCGTCCACCGGGGGGCTTTACGTCAGCGACACGTTGAACAACCGCGTGCTGGGGTGGCGCAACGCAGCCAGCTTCTCCAATGGCGCTTACGCCGACATCGTGGTAGGGCAGCCCGAGGGCCCCAACGCCATGACCACCACCAACCCGCAGGGCCCCTGCTGCAACCCGCAACAGACCCGCGGCCTGCATTGGCCGACCGGCTTGGCGGTGGATACACAAGGCAACCTGTACGTCGTCGACGCGGGCAACAATCGCATTCTCCGCTATCCCACGCCCTTCGCGGCGGGCAGTCCGGGGATGAACCCCGACATCGTGATCGGCCAGCCCGACTTCAACTCTTACAGCGCCAATCAGGGTGGTGGCGCCACTCCGGCGGCGGGCGCCATTTCGCCCCTGGCCTCCAACTCACCCGTAGCCCAGGCGCTGGTCTTCGACACGAGCGGGAACCTGTGGTACGCCGACACCGGGAACCATCGCGTGCTGCGCTTCCCGGCCGGCTCCGGCGGCAAGGTGCAGGGGACGGCCGACCACGTGCTCGGCCAGTTGGATTTTGTTCACGCCGCCGCCCTGCCGGAGACCAATGCGGGGTTCACAAACCTGAGTGGCCTGAGGTATCCCACCGGGCTGGCCATGGATGCCACCGGCCGCATCTACGTCTCCGACTCGCTGGCCCGCGTGCTGATCTACCAGTCCTCCCCGCAGGCCGCCGGAAACCCGGCCATGAAGATGCTGGGCCAGGTCGTGGTCCCTTCGGGACAACAGCCGCCCGCGACGCCCAACGCCACCCAATTCGGCTATCCGGCGGGCCTGGCGATGATAGCTAACAATACCCAGCTCGTGGTAGCCGACGCGGTCCTAAACCGATTGACGGTCTTCGCTCCGTTGGACTCCTGGCTGAGCACTCCCAGCACCCCTCCCAGCTCCTCCCCCGCCGCCATTACCGTCATCGGCCAGACGGATTACTCCGGGAACACTGCCAGCGCGGCCGCCAGCGGATTGAGCGCGCCTTCCCAGGTGGCCTTCTCGGGCAGCGAGTTGTTCGTGGCGGATTCCGGAAACAACCGGGTGGTGGTGTTTCCCCAGGCGGCCACCGGCGGGACCGCCGCCACCCGCGAACTCGGCCAGCTCAATTTTGGCTACTTCGCCCCCAACCTGATCGAGGGTCGGGAACTGTACCTTTTCGCAGGCTTCTACTCGATCAGCGGGCTTTCCGGCGCCTTGTTCGCCGACAGCGGCGGCGTGGCGGTGGATTCGACCTCGACCCCTCCCCGCCTGTACATTGCCGACACCTACAACAATCGCGTGCTGGGCTTCGCCGACGCGCGAAGCGTCCACCCCGGCGACACCGCCGGCCTGGTGATCGGACAGCCCGATCGATTCGGTTCCGGCATCAACGGACCGGCCAACAGTGCCAAGCAACCCAGCGCCACCGGGCTGAATCTTCCGGCGGGACTGGCTGTGGACTCCAGCGGAAACCTGTATGTGGCCGACCGCGGCAACAGCCGGGTCTTGCGGTTCCCCAGCCCGTTCAATCAGCCCAATCTGGTGTCGGAGACGGCCAACCTGGTGCTTGGCCAGGCCGACTTTACCAGTCCCAGCAATACCAGCGTCAGCGACCGCACCATGGCGGCGCCCTACGGCCTGGCGTTTATGCCGGAGGGCCACCTGCTGGTTTCCGACATGGACCAGAACCGGGTGCTCCTGTTCAAGTTGCCTCAGGGCGGAGGTTTCTCAAGTGGCCAGCCGGCCGATGGGGTGATCGGGCAATCCGATTTCTATACCGCGACTTCGTCCCAGGGCCTTCCCGACAAGATGGCTAGCCCTCGCGGGATCGGCATGGACACCAGTGGCCGCCTCTACGTCGCCGACGCCGGGAACAACCGCATTCTGGTGTGGGGCTCGACCGCCACCTACGGTCCCAGTGGCGGACCCGCGCCGGTGCTGGCGCTCACCAACTCGACCTCCAGCGCGGCCCTCAAGTATCCCCAGGGCGTGGTGGTCAGTCCGGCGGACGGCGCCATCTGGGTGGCGGAGTCCGGTGCGGGGCGCATCCTGCAGTATCCGGAATTCGTCACGGCGTCGCTGACCGGGCTGGCCGAATTCATCCTTCCGACGGCCTCCTATCCGTTGGGCTTGGCCCTGGATGGCTTCCAAAACCTGCTGGTGGTCGAGTCGGCCAACCGCGTCTCGATGTACTTCCCGCCGCTGTGGATAACCAGCGCGCTCAACTTCTTGCCGAATTCCTCCGTGGCGAATACTTACGCACAGCCCTGCTGTGCGCCCGGTTCGTGGGCCTCGGCCTGGCCCTTCTCGCCCGGCAACAGCTTCGGCTCGATCGCCACGGCCTCCGCCTCCAGCCTGCCCTTTCCCACTATGCTGGGCGACACTCAGGTGCTCGTGGGTGGCGTTCCGGCGCCGCTGTGGTACGTAACCGCCGGCCAGATTAATTTCCAGGTGCCGCAGAACACCTCCACGACTTTCGGGGTGGCGGATGTGCTGGTTCAGCAGGCCTCCACGGGGCGGGTCCTGGCCTGGTCCATTGGAACGCCGTACGTGAGCGTCGGCCCGGCGGCCCCGGCCCTCAATCTGTGGCCTGGCTACCCCACCGGAACGGCCAACGGGATTCAGGTAATCGCACAGCAGTTCGCCGACAACCCTCCGAGCTGCAACGGCCAAGCGGGTCCCGCCTCGCCGAGTTGTCCAGGCGGAGTCAGGCCGGCCAATCGGGGCGAGACGATTACGCTCTACGCAACCGGCCAGGGGCTGCTGACGGGAATGCCCGCGGATGGCGCAGCGGCCAGCGGCCAGGTGAGCACCCCCACTAACCCGCAAGTCTTTATGGGTACCGCGTTTGTGCCCGCGGCCGACGTAACGTTCTCCGGCCTGGCGCCGGCGCTGGTAGGGGTCTGGCAGATCAACGTCACGGTCCCCCAGAATACGACGCCCGGCCCGGTATGGATCATGCTCTTTTACGGGGATGAGTACAGTTCCGTGCGCAGCACCACGCCGTCGGCGACCAATCCCAGCAACCCGTTCACGGTGATCCAGGTGAAGTAGCGGGCGGCGCTCTCTCGGCAGCGGCGCGTGCCAGCGCTGGCAGGGTATACTTTGGCCCTTCCCGGCCTAAAGCCTGTCCCCCGTCTGGCCGATTCATTCATTCGGGCATGCTCGTCGGAAACCACACCCCCACGCCGCGGTCGCAGGAGCCGGAGGAATTCCGCCGGCTCAAGTCCCAGTTCCTCGCCGGGGTCAACCACGAGATTCGGACCCCGCTCACAGGCATCGTGGGCATGGCGGACCTGCTGCTCGAGACCCAGCTCGGCGAACAACAGAGGGAGTACGTCCAGGCGGCCCGGACGTGCGCCGAACAGACGCTCGAGCAGCTCAGCTCGCTGTTGGAATTCTCGGAATTGGCGGCTGGCCACGTGCTTCTCGAGGAGTCGGTATTCGACCTCCAGGAGTTGCTCGAGTCGGCGCAGGCCGAAATGAGTCTGGAAGCTCAGGCCAAGGGTGTCCATTTGATTCTGACGGTTTGGGAGCCGCTGCCCAGCCTGGCGTTTGGCGATGCGTTGCGTTTGCGCCAGATCTTGGCGCACCTGCTTGCCAATGCGCTCAAGTTCACTCCACGCGGCGAGGTCGAGCTGCTGGCCGCCTGGAGGCCCGTCTCGCCCGGGCAGTTCCGCCTGGGAGTCGCGCTGCGCGATACCGGCATTGGAATTCCCGCCGACCAGTTGCAATCTGTCTTCGATTGCTTTCACCAGGTGGAGAACGGTCTCGCGCGCAAGTATTCGGGTCTCGGCCTGGGGCTGGCGCTGGTGCAGGAACTGGTTCACCTGATGCGCGGCGAGGTGATCGCGGATAGCGCGCCCGAGCATGGCGCGGTGGTTTCCTTTTGGGTGCCGCTGGGTATCCCCGAGGAAACCCAGCCGCGGCCGTGAAATTGCCGCTCCTGCCACACGCAGTTCCCCCCCCCCCCCAGTCGATGGCTTCCGCCCGGTAGCTGATAAAATGTAGTGGAAGCCCTCATCATGCTCGACGTCATCCTCGCCAAGGTCTTCGGCACCAAGAACGAACGGCAAGTCAAGGCGCTACGTCCTTTAGTGGCCGCTATCAACGATCTGGAGCCTGCCGTGCTCCAGCTCTCCGACCAGGATCTCGCTCGCAAGACCGTGGAATTCAAGGAGCGGCTGGCTCAGGGCGCCCCGCTCGACGATTTGCTCATGGAAGCTTTCGCGGTGGTGCGCGAGGCGGGGCGGCGCGTCCTCAAGATGCGCCATTTCGACGTTCAGCTCGTGGGCGGCGTGATCCTGCACCGGGGAAAAATCGCCGAAATGAAGACCGGTGAAGGAAAAACGCTGGTCGCCACGCTGCCTGTGTACCTGAACGCGCTGGAAGGGAAGGGCGCGCACGTCGTTACCGTGAACGACTACCTGGCTCGCCGCGACTCCGAGTGGATGGGCCGGCTGTACAAGTTCCTGGGCCTGTCGGTGGGGGTCATCGTGCACGACCTCGACGACCGGGAACGCCAGCAGGCCTACGGCTGCGACATCACTTACGGCACCAACAACGAATTCGGCTTCGACTACCTGCGCGACAACATGAAGTTCCGCGTCGAGGACTGCGTCCAGCGCACCCACCACTTCGGCATCGTCGACGAGGTGGACTCCATCCTCATCGACGAGGCGCGCACGCCGCTCATCATTTCGGGCCCCAGCGAGGAATCGACCGACAAGTACTTCAAGGTCAACCGGATCATTCCCAAGCTGGTGCGCGGCGAGGTGATCGAGGGCAAGGAGCCGGGCGAGAAGCACTACACCGGAGACTACACCATCGACGAAAAAGGCCGCTCCGTGGCCCTCACCGACGAGGGGTTCGACAAGGCCGCTCGAATGCTCGGCTTGAAGACCCTGTGGGACATGGAGACCATCGAGTGGAAACACCACGTCGAGCAGGCCCTCAAGGCCCACGTGCTCTTCCACCTGGACAAGGATTACCTGGTCAAGGAAGGCGAGGTCGTCATCGTCGACGAGTTCACCGGCCGGCTCATGCCGGGGCGCCGCTGGAGCGACGGTTTGCATCAGGCGGTCGAGGCCAAGGAGGGCGTGAAAGTCCAGCGCGAGAACCAGACGCTGGCCACCATCACCTTTCAGAACTACTTCCGCATGTACAAGAAGCTGGCCGGCATGACCGGAACGGCCGAGACCGAAGCGGCGGAGTTCGACAAGATCTACAAGCTGGATGTGGTGGTCATTCCCACCAACCAGGCGATGATCCGCATCGAGAACCGCGACGTCGTCTACCGCACCGAGGAGGAGAAGTTCCGCAATGCGGCCAAGGAGATCAAGCAGTGCCAGGAGCGCGGCCAGCCGGTGCTGGTGGGCACCATTTCGGTCGAGAAGTCGGAAAAGCTCTCCGGCATGTTGCGGCGGATGGGCGTCAAGCACGAGATTCTGAACGCCAAGAATCACGAGCGGGAAGCCTTCATCGTGGCCCAGGCCGGGCGCAAGGGAGTGGTCACGGTCTCCACCAATATGGCCGGCCGCGGCACCGACATCCTGCTGGGAGGCAATCCCGAGTATCAGTCCAAGGAGTACTTCCGCAAGGCGAATAAGGATCCGGACGCGGTCCCCAAAGAGGAATGGGACGCCGCTTTCAAACGCTATAAGGCCGAGACCGACCAGGAGCACGACGAAGTGGTCGCCGTCGGCGGCCTGCACATCTGCGGAACCGAGCGCCACGAGTCCCGCCGCATCGATAACCAGTTGCGCGGGCGCGCCGGCCGGCAGGGCGACCCGGGCAGTTCCCGCTTCTTCCTCTCGCTGCAGGACGATCTTCTGCGTATTTTCGGCGGCGAGCGCATTCAGAACCTCATGCTTCGCCTGGGCATGGAGGAGGATGTCCCCATCGAGTCGGGGATGATCACCAAGAAGATCGCCGGGGCGCAGAAGGCCGTGGAAGCCCAGAACTTCGCGGCCAGAAAGCACCTGCTCGAGTACGACGACGTCATGAACAAGCAGCGGGAGTACATCTACCGCTGGCGCCGTCAACTGCTCGAGCGCGAAGACCAGCGGGACTGGGTGCTGGAGACGGTCAACCGCATCCTGATCTCGTTCCTGGATCTGCGCCTGCCTCACAAGACCCACCCCAGCACTTGGGATTTCCTGGGCTTGCAGACCGATGTGAACAGCCAGTTCGGCGTCAAGATCAATACCGCCGAGCTGGAAACGCTCCGCCGCGAGGAGATCCAGGCGGCCGTCTTTGAGCAGCTTAGCGAGAAGTACCGGCAGAAGGAAGAGCGCGTTTCGCCGGAGATCATGCGCGAGACCGAGCGCCTCATTATGCTGCACGTCATCGACGGCCAGTGGAAAGACCACTTGCTGACGATGGACCACCTCAAGGAGGGCATCGGGCTGCGCGGCTACGGCCAGAAGGACCCGCTGGTCGAGTACAAGAAGGAGTCCTTCCAACTCTTCGAGGAACTGGTGGACCGCATCGAGGACGAAGTCGCCCGCTACCTGTTCTTCCTCCAGACGAATGAGGGAGAGGGGCCCTCGGTGACCTTCCCTGGGTCGGACAACGGGTCGCAGGTCGAAGCCGGGGCGGAGGCCGAGCCGGAGGCCAGCCAGCAGCGCGCGGCGGCCCAATCCACCATCGAGGATTTCACCCGCAACATCCAGCGAAAGAAGGAGAAGGAGATGGCCCAGCTCCAGTTCGCGGGTGGCGATGCCTCCGGCTCCTCCAACAAGACCGTGATCCACGGGGCCAAAGTGGGCCGCAACGAGCCCTGCCCCTGCGGGAGCGGAAAGAAATATAAGAAATGCTGCGGAGCGGCGGGGTGAGCGCGCCTCGAGTGCTGGCCGGGTTGGCCCTGCTGGTCTGCTGGCCCGCCTGGGCTTCCATCTGGCCGGACCAGTTGGGTGGCTGCCTCAAGCAACCCTCCAAGCCCCTGGCGCCGCCCGGTCGCGCGCTCTGGGGTGAATACGGGCTGCAACAGGCCGAGCAGGCCGAGTATGCCGGCTGTGCCAACCCGTTCCAGGCCGAAGCGTACCGCTTGAAGGATACTACCGGCGCCCTGGCGGCCTTTGAGTGGCGGCGGCCCGCCGAAGGCCGCCTTTCCAAGCTGGCCCCGCTGGCGGTCGAGACCGGCGACGGGGTTTTGCTGGTTTACTACAATTACCTGCTGCAATTCACCGGGTGGAAGCCGGGCGCGGACGCTTTGCGGCCCTTTTTCGAGACCCTGCGCGACGTGAACCAGGCGCCGCTTCCGGAGTTGAAAGACTACCTCCCCTCCGGCAACCTGATTCCGAACTCGGAGCGCTACGTTCTCGGACCCGCCGGCCTGGATACGTTCGAGCCGCGTATCCCGCCCTCGGTCGCGGCGTTCCACCTGAGCGCCGAGGCTGCTCTCGCCAGGTACCGAACCAAGTCCGACCCGTTGCAGCTCGTCATCTTCTCCTACCCGACCCCTCAGATCGCCCGCCAGCGCCTGGCCGAATTCGAGAAGCTCCCCGGCGCCATGGCTAAGCGAAGCGGTCCGCTGGTAGCCGTTATCGTCTCTCCTTCCGATCCGGATGCGGCGGAGAGGCTGCTCTCCCAGGTTCGCTACCAGGCCAACATCACTTTCAACGAGCGCGTGCCCACCGCCCGGGACAACGTCGCCAACCTGATCCTGGCCATATTCAGCCTGATTGGCGTCCTGTTGGGGGCCTGCCTGGTGATGGGCCTGACCTTTGGATTCATGCGGCGCTGGATTCACTGGGGACGCGCCGAGGAGCCCATGATTCTCCTCCACTTGCAAGACCGCCGCTGATCCCGCCGGTTTCCACGGACGCAAGTGTCCTTTTTTCTATGATTTAGATGAAAAGATCAGGTTCCTGGCCCAGCCCCGCTCCCGCTTTTCGCTCCCTCGATGAGAATCCCAACAGCAGCTAAGCTGCTTATCTTTAATGGCTTGGGCGGAAAAAACACTTCCCAGCTTTTTTGCTTGATTTACCCGCTGGGGTGAAATAAGATCCAATCACAAAGAGTTTTGGCGGTTGCGTAGCCGTCGAAGCTGATTCTCCCATGAACATCGCCCTGGTAGAACAGGGAAAACAGATGCCTGCCTCCGTCTGAGGCGGGCATCTTTGTTCTCGGGCAACCCAACCGGACCAGAGTGGGCCTTTCCTATCTATCGGATATGGTGATCCGCAACACCTCGCATGCCGAGGCTTAGCTCTTTGCCATCAACGGCGACCCAAGCGTCCCTCGTTGGGCTGCCGACGGGAGGCCGCCCGCGCGCCACGGCTGTCGGCGTCGGGACTCAGTCCCTCCAAAAGCCGGGGGGCACCTCCCGTTTACGGCGATTTCGCGAGAAACCCGTGGACAGCGCCTCACCCGCGCTGGGGATCGGATGCAACCTCCGCGCGGAGGCGTTGAATCTGCTCTTCCAGCTCGGGGAGGTCCTTTTGCGCCATCGTCCACACCTGGTGCAGGTTGAGGCCGAAGTACTCATGGACCAGAATGTTCCGAAGTGCGACGATTTGCGGCCACTGCACTTCCGGGCGCCAGTCATTGACACCGGAGCATCTCATCCTGCTCGAAAGCGTCCAGGCTGACCGCGGCCCGTTCCCTGATCTTCGCGATGGCCAATAGGATGTCGCTGAGACGATCCGGGTCGGTTCTCATAGGGGAATCGCGTCCCTGTACACAGGTTCCCGGATCGATGGCTTCACCCAACCATCGCTTGCGATATCGACCTTCCGGCCCAATAGGCTTTCAAGTTCCAGGACGAGAGCGGCGTGGTCGAGGAGACTCGTCCCTTCGGCCCATGTCACGAGCAGGTCGATGTCGCTGTCGGGACCCGCTTCACCGCGCGCGACCGATCCGATGATCCGGACCCCAGTGGCGCCGTGACTGGCGGCGATGCGGAGAATCTCCCCATTCTTTTCCCGGATCTGTTCGGCGATTGTCAGGTCCATCATTCGCAATCCCCAATTGAGTATAGCGCCCGCATTTCCATCCGTCATTTGGGTGTGGCTCTTGGAGCGCTGGCCCAGATCGCAGCTCGTTTCTCGGCGGGCATCTGGGGGCTGACGGCGACTGGCCGCCCGCCGGCGGCGTCACCCCTCCGCGCGGGGGTACTTCTTCTCGACGTAGTCTTCGAGAATAGCGATGAACTCGGCCGCAATGCGGTCGCCCTTGAGCGTGGTGATCAGCCGGCCGTCGGCATACACTGGCGCCTTCGGATCCTCGGAGGCGCCCGGTAGCGAGATGCCAATGTCCGCGTGCTTGGATTCGCCCGGGCCGTTCACGATGCAGCCCATCACCGCCACGCGCATCTCCTCGACTCCGGGATGCGCCCGGCGCCAGGCCGGCATGCGCTCGCGCAAATGGGTTTGGATCTGGCCGGCCAGCTCCTGAAAGAAGGTGCTGGTGGTCCGGCCGCAGCCGGGGCACGCGGTGACCTGTGGCGTGAAGCTGCGGATACCCAGCGATTGCAGGATCTGCTGCGAGACCAGCACCTCTTCGGTGCGGTCGCCGTTGGGCGCGGGAGTGAGCGATGTGCGAATGGTGTCGCCGATGCCTTCCTGAAGCAGCACCGCCAGCGCCGCCGTGCTGGCCACGATCCCCTTGGCGCCCAGGCCCGCCTCGGTCAGCCCGAGGTGCAGCGGGTAATCGCAGCGCGCCGCCAGCGCTCGGTAGACCTCGATCAGATCTTGCACGCCGCTGACCTTCGCGCTGAGCACGATCATGTTGTGCGCCAGGCCGTGCCGCTCGGCCGCCACCGCCGATTCGAGCGCGCTCTCGACCATCGCCTCGAGCATCACCGACCGGGCCTCCGCGGGCTCCGGGCGGCGCACGTTCTCATCCATCAGCCGGGCCAGCAACGACTGGTCCAGCGATCCCCAGTTCACGCCGATGCGCACCGGCCGGCCGAACTCGCAAGCCGTTTCGATCATCGCGCGGAAATTGCCGTCATTCTTCCGGCCGATGTTGACGTTGCCGGGATTGATGCGGTACTTGGCCAGCGCGCGGGCGCACTCCGGGTACTTCTTGAGCAGGATGTGCCCGTTGTAGTGGAAGTCGCCGACGATAGGCACGCGTACTCCGGCCCGTTCGAGCGATTCGACGATGCGCGGCACGGCCTGGGCCGCCTGGTCGTTGTTGACCGTCACGCGGACCAGTTCCGAGCCCGCCCGCGCCAGGGCCGCCGCCTGGTCCGCGGTGCCGGCGACATCCGCCGTGTCGGTGTTGGTCATCGACTGCACGACGATTGGGTGCCCCGCGCCCATACGGACTCCTCCCACGTCCACCACCACCGCGGCGCGCCGGGCCAAAACCGCCATAGATTCCATTGTAACAACCGCCTTCCTTTGCACTGTCGCGCCGAAGCCTCGTCCCAAGGCGAGGCCAGGGCTAAGAGCTTGATATACTTACATGAGGAGTATCGCTCACCTTGCCACTTCCAGAAGCATTGCGCCTCTTGGTGCACCTCCAGTGCCTGCCGGTCCTCTCTAGCGGCGGCGAGGAGACCCTCGTGGGCGGCCAGGCCGTGATGGAGGGCGTCATGATGCGCGCGCCGCACAGTTACTGCGTGGCGGTCCGCAAGGCCAGCGGCGAGATCGTCAACCAGGGGAAGCCGCTGCCCAAAATGTCCGAGAAGTACCCGATTTTCCGCTTTCCGGTGCTGCGCGGCCTGGGGACGTTGGGGCAGGCTCTCGGCCTGGGGATGAGGACGCTCCAGTACTCCGCCAATGTGGCGCTGGAGGAATTGAAACCGCAGGCCGCCACCAAAGAGATGTCCTCCTGGATGCTGTGGCTGAATATCGGCTTGGCGCTCGGGTTCTTCATTTTCATGTACAAACTCGTGCCGCTCTATCTGGCTACCGCGCTCTCCAAGCTGTTTCCCGCCCTCGGCGGGCGCATTCCATTCAACCTGGTCGACGGAGTCATCCGCATGGCCATCTTCATCGGCTTCATGTTCCTGCTCTCGTTCTGGAAGGATATCCGCAGGGTCTTCGAGTACCACGGGGCCGAGCACCGCGTAGTCTTCAATTTCGAATCCGGCTTGCCGGTGACGGTCGAAAACGCGCAGACTTTCCCGACCTTTCACCCCCGCTGCGGAACCAGCTTTCTCCTGGTGGTCATGCTGGTCTCGATCGGCGTCTACACGCTGTTGCCCTTCGATTCGTTCCTGCTGAAGTTCGCCGGCCGCATCCTGCTGCTGCCGGTGATCGCGGGATTGAGTTATGAGCTGATCCGATTCGCCGCCAGGCGCCCTGGCGGATTGTTGTCCACCCTGACCGCGCCCGGCCTGTGGCTGCAGCGGATTACCACCCGGCCGCCCTCCCCCGGCCAGACGGAGGTGGCGATCGAAGCGCTCGAGCGCGCCATGGCCATCGAGAAGGCGCAGGGCGGCGAGCCGGTCATCGCCTGAGGGGCCGTCATGGAACACCTTTCCAGGCTGGAGCGATCTGAAGCTCGCTATGAGGAGCTGTCCCAACAGATGGCCGACCCGGCGGTCATCAACGATTCGGAGAAGTACCGCGCGATCGCCAAGGAGCACCGCGATCTCGAGGGCCCCGTCTCCAAGTACCGGGAGTGGAAGAAGGTCCGGCAGAACCTGGATCAGGCGCGGCCGATGCTCGAGGAGTCCGATCCGGAGCTGCGCGCCATGGCGGCCGAGGAAATCGCGCAAATGGAACCGGCTCTGGCCAGCCTGGAGCAGGACCTCAGGGTATTGCTCCTGCCCAAGGACCCCAACGACGAGAAGAACGTGGTCCTCGAGATCCGCGCCGGCACCGGCGGCGACGAGGCCACCCTGTTCGCCGCGGAGATCTTCCGCATGTATACCCGCTACGCGGAGAGCCAGGGCTGGCGGGTCGAGCTCTCAACGACCAGCGAATCCCCGGTGGGCGGCCTCAAAGAAGTCATCGCCCTGGTCAGCGGCGAAAAGGTGTACAGTAAGCTGAAGTACGAGAGCGGAGTGCACCGGGTGCAGCGGGTTCCCGTGACCGAACAGCAAGGGCGTGTGCATACCTCAGCCATTACTGTCGCGGTGCTGCCCGAGGCCGACGAGGTCGAGGTTCAGGTCGATCCGAAGGATATCCGCATCGATACGTTCTGCTCTTCCGGTCCGGGCGGACAGTCGGTGAACACCACTTACTCGGCGGTCCGGATCACACACCTTCCGACGGGCGCCATCGTCTCCTGCCAGGACGAGAAATCGCAGATCAAAAACCGCGCCAAGGCCATGCGCGTCCTGCGCAGCCGCCTTTACGAGATGGAGCTCGAAAAGCAGCGCGCGGAAATCGGCGCGGAACGGCGCAGTATGGTGGGCAGCGGTGACCGGTCCGAGAAGATCCGCACCTACAACTTCCCCCAGAACCGCTTCACCGACCATCGCATCGACCTGACCCTGTACCAACTCGATATCATTATGGACGGCCGCCTCGACCCGATCGTCGAAGCGCTGACCACTTACTACCAGGCGAAAAAAATGCAAGAATAGACCGAGGCTGCTGCACCCGCCCATGGACATACGAACGACACTCCAGCAGGGGTCCCGGCTTCTTGAGGAAGCCGGCATCCCCGAGCCGCGACTGACGGCTGAAGTGCTCCTTGCACATGCGACCAAGCGCGATCGCACCTGGCTTTTCAGCCACGCCCATGAGACCTTGGACGGAATCACCGGCGTCCGCTACAACACCTTCTTGCAGGAACGCACCCGCGGGAAACCCTGCCAGTACATCATCGGGCGCCAGGAATTTTACGGCCGCGACTTCCTGCTGACCAAGGACACCTTCATCCCCCGGCCCGAGACCGAGTACGTCGTCGAGCAGGCGCTCAAGCTCGTGCCGCGCCCGGGAGCCCTGGTCGATGTGGGCTGCGGATGCGGCGCCATCGCCATCGCCGTGGGCCTGGAGGCCGGCGCGGCCGTCCGCGTGTGGGGAACGGACATTTCCCCCGCGGCGGTGGCCGTGGCGCGCGGAAACGCCAAGCGCCTGACCGCCCGGGCCAGCTTTATGAACTGCGACCTGGCCTCCGCCGTCGCCGACCACAGCGTGGATGTGCTGGTTTCGAATCCGCCTTACATCCCCACCACCGAGGAGAAAGGTCTTCCGCGCGAGGTCCGCGACTACGAGCCGCGCATCGCCCTCTTCGCCGGACCGGACGGCCTGGATTTCTACCGGCGGCTGATCGCCGAGGCGCCTCGCGTGCTCAAGCCCGGGGGCTGCATCGTCTTCGAGCTGGGATACCGCCAGGTGGACGACGTCCAGGCCATGCTCGATGAGCGCTGGAAAGACGTGCTGGTCGTCTCCGATCTGGCCGGCCTGCCGCGCGTCTTCTCCGCCCGTCTGGCTGCCGCGGAGCCTGCGGCCGCTTCGGAATAGTGGAGCTTCGGGCGCCTCGTAGCGCTTGACCAACCCGCCGGCGCTATGCGTGAAAGTCGTCTTATGCGGATTTCGAACGCTCCGACTGCGGAGCGCCCGAGATTCCCTTCTTCGACGAGGATGGCGATCAGAACTCCACATTGACCTGCCCATTCCCCCTCCATGAGAATTCACAGCCCTTCTGGACCGCAAAGTGCCGTTGTTGAAGCCACGCGAGTATGCGTTGATCGAGGACGGAGCTTCCAGAGGTTCGTAGCAACTTCACCTGGTCGACAGTTCCCCGCTGATTGACGAGGAAAGAGACCGAAGGGTTTCGCTGGTAGGACTGGTACTCCCTCGCCGTCGCCCTGAAGCTAAGGACGTCCTCACCAGGAAGAGAGCAGTGCTCCAGATGCCACAGCGTTGGAAACGTTACTGAGTAGTGGATTGACAACGGAAGCGGCGGTGGTATTCTCGGTAACCGCACCAATAGTTCCGCCGTGGTGATGCGGGGAGGTTGACGCCAGCGAACGAACAGCGCTAAGACGACCGCCCCAATGACTAGGAACATCCCGATCGCAGTCACCCTTCTCATTGCGAACCTCGCTCTTGCAACCTCTTGTAACTTAGACACCGCTCGTGTCCCATGAGTTCCCGCTGGCCTTGCGAGCCAGAACCGCGGCGTACCCAAGTGCTGCTGTTCCTCTGTGGGCATTTTTGCACAGGCCGTGCAGAGTATCCTGATACAGAGGCGGCCAATGCCCACCATCTTCCACCTCGACATGGACGCCTTCTTCGTGTCGGTCGAGGAACTCTTCGACCCGTCGCTCAAGGGCCGGCCGGTGGTGGTCGGCGGCCAGCCCAACGAGCGCGGCGTGGTCTCGGCGGCTTCCTACGAAGCGCGCAAGTTCGGCGTACACTCGGCCCTGCCCCTGCGCACCGCCTACCAGCTCTGCCCGCAGGTCATTTTCCTGGACGGCCATCCCACGCGCTACCGCGAGTACTCGGAGAAGGTCTTCGAGGTGCTGAACAGCTTCTCCCCGCTCGTCGAGATGGCCTCCATCGACGAGGCCTATCTCGACATGACCGGCACCGAGCGCCTGCTTGGCCCGCCGCTGGCCGCCGCGCACCTGCTGCACGAGAAGGTGAAGCGGGCCACCGGGTTGAACTGTTCCATCGGCATCGCCGCCTCGCGCCTGGTCGCCAAGGTGGCCTCCGATCAGGCCAAGCCAAACGGCGTGCTGTGGGTCCTGCCGGGGCAGGAAGCGGATTTCCTGGCGCCCCTCGATGTGCGCAGGATTCCCGGCGTCGGCAAGGTGGCCGAAAAGCGCCTGCACTCCTACGGCATTCGCCGCGTGGCGGATCTGGCGCGCCTGGACGAGTCGTTTCTCGAAGAAAAGTTCGGCAAGTGGGGACTGGCGCTGGCCGGCAAGTCGCGCGGCCTGGACTCCGGCGGCTGGTTCGATTCCGAGATCGGCGCCGCCGAGGCCCCCAAGTCCATCAGCCACGAGCACACTTTCGACCCGGACACCGCCGACACGCATCTGATCGATTCGACGCTGGCCCGGCTCTGCGTCATGGTTGGCCGGCGCCTGCGCGAGCATGGCCTCTACGCCCGCACCGTACAGCTCAAGCTGCGCGATAAGGATTTCAATACCATCACCCGTTCCCGCACTCTCGACCACGCCACCCAGCTCGACACCGAGCTGCTCCGGGAATCGCGCCTGCTATTCCGCAAGAACTGGAAGCCCGGCAGGCTGGTGCGCCTCATCGGCGTGCACGCCGGCTCGCTCGAGTCCACCGAAGGCCAGATGAACCTGCTCGAAGAGGAAGCCAGCGGCCGCTGGCGAAAGGCCCTGGGCGCCGCCGACCGCCTCCGCGACAGATTTGGAGAAAAGGCCGTCTCGCTGGGCTCCGCCGTGAAGGGCGGCTTCCGCGAGAGGACCCACGAAAACTCGGCCGGCCTCCCCGGCAAGCGCCCGAACTGAGCCGCCAGCAGTCTCGGAATGGTGACGGTTCCTCCGCGGCTAACTGATTGATCGCCGAACGTGTTGCCCACCCTGTGTCGCCTGCCTCCGGCGGGCGCCTATTTTCGCATGCGAAAAAAAAGCTTGCTTTTT
>JBKQQG010000036.1:0-18876 GCA_052144455.1 Bryobacteraceae bacterium | reverse complement strand
CGCTCGGACTGGGGAATTGTCAACCACTGAAGGCCACTTACACAAAGTTCTTGACAGACCCGCTGAGGTCATACCTTGGCTCGCAGCCACCATGGGAATCACGAGCGCGTCATTCGGCGAGGACGTCACTCAGAAGCCCAACTGATCCTCGCAAGGTGGAAGCTGCCGCGAGAATTGCGCCCAGACGAAGAACGGAGAGATTCGAACCAGGAAACGTGCTGCCCGTTGCCGTAATTCATCTCCCGTCAACGACCACATCGCTCTTTTCTACCCAAAGCTCCGCGCGCTCTTGCGCCGCGCCGAGGCCGCCGAGGCCGCGAACAGCGCCACCGCGCAGAAGGCGGTCACGAGCAGGCTGGCCGCGAGCGACGGCGCACCGGCGGCGGCATGCCGCTCGAGGCTTTGCCGCAGCGCCGCAACCGAGTAAGTGACCGGATTCAGCCGCATCAGCCAGCGCACCCAGCCGTGCGCGCTGGCCATCGGAAACACCGCGCCCGAAACCAGCCACAGCGGCAGCAACAGCAGGTTGATGACGGCGTGGAAACCCTGGGTCGAGTCCATTTGCCAGGCGATCAGGAATCCCAGCGCCGTGAACGTAAACGAGACGAGCAATATCACCGCCGCCGCCTCGAGCACTTCCACCGCGCCCGCCCGGAATCCCGCCATCGGCAGGAAACACAGAAAGATCGCCCCCTGGATCCAGGCCAGCGTGGTGGATCCCAGAATCTTGCCGAGCACCATCGAGCCGCGCGGCGCCGGCGAGACCAGCATCGAGAGCAGGAAGCCCTCCCGCCGGTCTTCGATCAGCGACATGGTCGAGAACACCGCCGAGAACATCACCGTCAACACCAGCGCGCCGGGGAAGAAGTAGGCGAGGTTCCCGAAGCCCGAGCCGATCAGCAGCCAGAACAGCAGCGGCGATCCCACGTAGCCCACCACGCGCGCCTTTTCGCGCCAGAAGCGCAGCAGGTCGCGTTGCCACAGCGTGGCCACCGCCAGCCAGAAGCCGCTCACAGCGCCGCCCCCGTTTCGTCCAGGAACACGTCTTCGAGCGTCGGCTTGTGCAGCGCCACCGATTGGATCGCGCCCGGAAACGCCTCCACCACCTCCGTGATGAAGCGGTGCCCGTTGCCGATCTCGACCCGCAGCGAGCCGTTCATCTCGGTGGCGCACACTCCCCACCGGGCTTCCAATCGCTCCCGCATCCCGGCCGCCGCATCGCCGACCTCCAGCACCACCACGTCGCCGCCGATTTTGGACTTCAACTCCGCGGGCGTCCCGGCCGCCACTAGTTTTCCTTCGTGCAGCAGCGCCAGGCGGTCGCAGCCCTCCGCCTCCTCGAGCAGGTGCGTCGTCAGCAGCACCGTGACGCCCTGCGTTTCGCGCAACTCGGCGACGTAGCGCCAGAGCTCGCGGCGCGCCCCGGGGTCCAGCCCGGCCGAGGGTTCGTCCATCAGCAGCACCGCGGGCCGGTGCAGCAGCCCCTTGGCAATCTCGACCCGCCTCCGCAGCCCGCCCGACAGAGCTTGCACCAGTTCGTTGCGCCGCTCGCCGAGGCCCAGCCGGCGCACCACTTCTTCCATGCGCTCCGCGAGCGCCGCGCCCCACAGGCCATACAGGTGGCCCTGGCCGCGCAGGTTCTCGTCGACGGTAAGTTTGCGGTCCAGGCTTTGCGACTGGAACACCACGCCGATGCGCCGGCGTACTTCGGTGGCCTCGCGCTCCACGTCGAATCCCGCCACGCGCGCCCGGCCACGCGTGGGCTCGAGCATCGTCGAGAGCACCTTGAACAGCGTCGATTTCCCCCCGCCGTTCGGCCCCAGCACTCCGAAGATCTCGCGTTCCCGCACCTCCATCGAGACCCCCGCCAGCGCAGAGCGGGCGCCGTATTCCACCACCAGATCTTCGGTCTCTACCATCGCGGGAAACCCCAGAGGATTCAGTCCTAGTGTACCTTGAGTATGTATGGCCGAAACAAAACCGCTGGTAGCCGTGATCATGGGCAGCAAGTCGGATTGGGAAACCATGCGCCATACCGCCGAGACGCTGAGCCGTTTCGGAGTGGAGCACGAGGTGCGCGTCCTCTCGGCCCACCGCACGCCGGCGCACACGGCGAAGTATGCCGCCTCGGCCCAGGCGCGGGGCATCGAGGTGATCGTCGCGGGCGCGGGCGGCGCGGCGCATCTGGCCGGAGTCGTGGCCGCGCACACCATCCTGCCGGTGCTGGGCGTGCCGATCGAGAGCGCCGCCCTAAAGGGCCTGGATTCCCTGCTCTCGACTGTCCAGATGCCCGGCGGCATTCCGGTGGGAACCCTCGGCATCGGCCAGGCCGGCGCCACCAACGCCGCGCTGCTCGCGGTGGCGATTCTGGCCACGCACCGCCCGGAATTGCAGGACAAGCTGCGCGCCTTCCGCGAGGAGCAGTCCAACAGAGTCCTCGAACAAACCCTGCCGTAGGCGGCTATTCGCTTCGCAGCGCCGCCACCGGGTCGACGCGGGTGGCCCGCCGGGAGGGAACCCAGGCCGCCATGGCGCGATCCCGAGAAGCAACGCCGCCGCCTCGCTGAACGATCCTCCGCAGGATCCCAAGGCCGGGGTGGCCCTGGTCCTCCAAGTCGCCGGACCCAGCGAGCCCCTCGGCATCTTCAGTACCGACGACTTCAAGCCCCCGGTGCATCTGGCGCCAGCCCGAGACCCCGTTACTAGTGGACTCGGTGGCGGATCACCCATGCAACAGGGCAGCGGCCTGCCATTCCCCAAGACCCGCGGCATCGTCTTCCTCCACAACCAACCCGCCACCCTGCCCGGCTGGGCTGTGCTGGAAGTGGAGCAGGGCGGATCGCTCCAGGCGGAGTGATGCGATAATGAAGCGTCAGCCATGGCGGTATACGTCAACACCTTTTTCGAGGTGCGAGTGGAGCAACTCTTCGATCTGGCAGGGCTTGTCGAGAGGGTCTTTTCTTCCGCCGGACTTGAGTATCGGCTGGTCGGAGGACTGGCGGCCTACCTGTACGTGGAAGAGGCGGAGCCGGACGCTGGGCGCCTGACCAAAGACATCGACATCGCCGTGCGGCGCGAGGATCTGGATAGGATCGCGAAAGCGGCCGAGCCGTTTGGTCTCCAACTCCGCCATGTGGCCGGTGTCGACATGCTCGTGCAGGCCGGAAAGCCGTCGGCGCGCAGGGCCGTCCGCCTGGTCTTCGCCAGCGAAAAGGTCCGTCCGGAATATCCCGAGCCAACGCCGGAACTGGGGAGTTGCCGAAGAGTCAAGGAACTTCGACTGATCCCGATCGAGGATCTAGTCCGCATGAAGCTCACCAGCTTTCGGGCCAACGACGAAGCGCACCTCAAGGATCTGGACGAGGCCGGGCTCATCACGCCCGAAATTGAAACAGCTCTGTCGCCGATCCTGGCCGGGAGATTGGCCCAGGTTCGCGCGCGCGGATAGAGGCCTCGGCGGGAGTTAAGGACGCCGCGGGCGGGGCCGTGATCGCAGCCCGATCGAGAACATCCGCCCGCTAACATCCAACCTTCGCATCGCCGCGTCTCCGGCAACTGATCGCTCGTTTGCCCGCCCTCTGATTCCCCACAAAAACCAATACGCGATAATGGGGTCTGTGAACCAGGCTCGGAAGTGGATTCGAGAGGCCGCCGTCGTCACCGCGCTCACCGGCGCGGGCATCTCCGCCGAGAGCGGCATCCCGACCTTTCGCGGCCTGGGCGGCCTCTGGAAGCAATTCCGGCCCGAGGATCTGGCCACGCCCGAGGCCTTCGCCCGCGATCCCAAGCTGGTCTGGGAATGGTACGACTGGCGGCGCACCCTGATCGCCTCCGCACAGCCCAACGCCGGCCACGCAGCGCTGGCCGCGCTCGAGCGCGCGAAGCCATCCTTCACGCTGATCACGCAGAACGTGGACGGATTGCACGAGCGCGCCGGCAGCCGCAACATCGTCAGGCTCCACGGCGATCTCTGGACCTTGCGCTGCACCGTCTGCCGGCGCGAGCGGCGCGACGAGCGCGTTCCGCTACCCGAATTGCCGCCCCGTTGCGAATGCGGCGCGCCCCTGCGGCCCGGCGTGGTCTGGTTCGGCGAAATGCTTCCGCCCGACGCTTGGGAGCTGGCCGAGGCGGCCACGCGCGCGGCCAACGTCTTCCTGGTGGTGGGCACGTCCGCGGTGGTCCACCCCGCCGCCGGCCTGATTCCCCTGGCGGCCTCCAGCGGAGCGAGGGTGATTGAGTGCAATATGGAAGAGACGCCCTTTTCGGCGCAAGTGGACCGGGCTTTTAGAGGGGCGGCGGGCGAATTGCTGCCCCAACTGGTCGCATCATGAAGATCTGTTACCTCGACGCCTTCTCCGGCATCAGCGGCGACATGCTGGTGGGCGCGCTGGCCGATGCCGGCGCGGATACGGCCGCAATGCGCGAGGCCCTCGCCGCGCTGGGACTTGGCGCCACTTACGAATTCGAGAAGACCAGCCGGCGTGGCATCGCGGCGACCAAGTTTCGCGTCCAGTGCGGCCGCGAGCACGGCCATCGCCACCTCGCACACATCCTCGAAATGATCTCGAGCGCCGCGCTGCCCGAGCGGGCCCGCCAAAACGCCACCTCGGTATTCCAAAGGCTCGCCGAGGTCGAATCCCGCATTCACCAGGAGCCTGTCGAGCGCCTGCATTTCCACGAAGTGGGCGCGGTGGATTCGATCAGCGACATCGTCGGCGCCTGCCTGGGCTTCGAGTTGCTCGGCGTCGACGAGATCTATTGCTCCGCGCTCAACCTGGGCAGTGGAACGGTGGCTAGCGCCCACGGAGTTCTTCCGGTCCCTGCCCCGGCGACCGCCGCACTGCTCGAGGGAAAGCCCGTCTACGCGCGAGGACCCGCCGTCGAGCTGACCACTCCCACCGGCGCGGCCGTGGCCGCTACCCTCGCGCGCTCCTTCGGCCCGTTGCCCGCCCTGCGCATCGCGGCCATAGGATACGGCGCGGGCGACCGCGATTTCCCCGAGCATGCCAACGTCCTGCGCGTGATCGTCGGCGAGGCCAGTGGCGCCAGCGAAGCGACCACCGTTTCCGTCCTCGAGGCCAACATCGACGATGCCACCGCCCAGGTGCTCGGCTACGCCATGGAGCGGCTGCTGGAAGCCGGCGCACTCGACGTCACGCTATCCCCCGTCTTCATGAAGAAGAACCGCCCGGGCACGCTCGTGCGCGTCATCGCCCGCCCCGAAGATCAGGAGCGCCTGGCCGCCCTGCTCTTTGCCGAAACATCCACCCTGGGCTTGCGCATTTACTCAGCCGAGCGCCGCGTCCTGGCGCGCCGCATCGTGGAAGTCGGGACTCCGCACGGAAGGGTGCGCGTGAAGGTCTCCGAGGAAGGGCATTTCGCGCCGGAATACGAGGACTGCCGCCGCATGGCGCTCGCTACCGGCGTCCCGTTGCAGCAGATCGTGGCAGCCGCTAACTTCGCATACCTGGCACAAACAAGATGAAGTACTATCTCACGACTCCTATTTACTATGTCAACGCCGCGCCGCACATCGGCCACGCTTACACGACCATCGTCGCGGACGTCGTGCGCTCCTTCAAACGCATGCAGGGCTACGAGGCTATCCTCACCACCGGCTCCGACGAGCACGGGGTGAACGTCGAGCGGGCGGCCGAGCGCATGGGAAAGACGCCGCGCGACTATTGCGACATCATCGCCGCCGAATTCGAACGGCAATGGCAATTGCTGGGTCTGCATATCGACCACTTCCAGCGCACTACCAGCCCCCAGCACGCCACGGTGGTCCAGGATCTGTTCGAGCGCTGCCGCGCCAATGGCTACATTTACAAGGGCGCCTACACCGGGCAGTACTGCATCCACGACAACCTCTATGTGAACGAGGCCAAGCCCGGCGATCCCTGTCCCGATTGCGGACGGCCCACCGAGACCATCACCGAGGAGAACTTCTTCTTCAAGCTCTCGGCGTTCCGCGACCGGCTGCTCGAACTCTACGAGCGCGAGCTGATCTTCATTCAGCCCGAAACGCGGCGCAACGAAGTGATCGCCTTCGTAAAGGGCGGGCTGAACGACCTTTCGATCACCCGAACCAACATCAAGTGGGGAATCCCCGTGGTGGGCGAGGAGCCGCATGTCTTCTATGTGTGGTTCGACGCTTTGGCCACTTACATGAGCGCGGTGGCCGGCCAGGATATGTGGCCCGCCGACCTGCACCTGATCGCCAAGGAAATCCTGCGCTTCCACGCCATTTACTGGCCCGCGTTTCTGATGGCCGCCGGATTCGAACTGCCCAAGCGGATCTTCGCGCACGGCTGGTTGCTCTTCGAAGAGAGCAAGATGAGTAAGTCGAAGGGTAACATCGTCCGGCCGGAGCCGATCCGTCGGGTGATGGGCACAGATGCGCTGCGTTATTACCTGCTGCGCGAGGTAGTCTTCGGCCAGGACGGAAACTTCAGTTACGACGCGCTCGTCGGCCGCTATAACTCCGACTTGGCCAACGGCCTCGGCAACCTGACCAGCCGCACTCTGACCATGATCCACCAGTACTGCGGCGGCGCGATCCCGCCCGCGACGTTGGAGGGGGCCATATCCAGGCTGGCCGGCGAGACCATCCAATTTGCCATCGCCTCGTTCGAAGCGCTCGAGTTCTCGAAAGCTCTCGAGACGATATGGGCGCTTCTGTCGGCCACCGACAAGTTCATCGTCGAACAGGCGCCCTGGCTGCTCGCCAAGAAACCCGAGGCGCGCGCGCAGCTCGACGCCACGCTCTACACCGCCGCCGAGGTGCTACGCATCGCCACCGTCCTGCTCGCGCCAGTGCTGCCGGATTCCACCGCCAAGATCTGGGCGCAGTTGGGAATGCCGGCGCCGCTCGAATCCGTGCGCCTCCAGGAGCTGGCCTGGGGCCAGTTGCAGCCGGGACAGAAGATCGGCGAGGTCACGGCCGTGTTCCCGCGCATCGACGCCAAGCTGGCGATCCCCGAGATGCGCGCGCTCGAGGAACAAGAAGCCGCGCGCCAGGCCGCCCTAGTCGGCAAGGTCCTTGCGCCCGCCGCACCGGCCGCGGAGGCCGCCCCCAAGATCTCCATCGACGATTTCGCCAAGGTCGAGATGCGCGTCGGACTCGTGCTCGAAGCCGTGCCCGTGAAGGGCGCCAACAAGCTGCTCCAGTTGAAAGTGGACATCGGGGAGCCTGAGCCGCGGTCGCTCGTCGCGGGCATCGCCGAAGCCTACCAGCCCGAGCAGTTGATCGGACGCAAGGTGGTGATCGTGGCCAATCTCGAACCGCGCAAGGTGCGCGGCGTGCTCTCCAATGGCATGATCGTGGCCGCTTCGCTCGAGGGTGGCAAGCCGGTGCTGGCGGGCTTTCTCGAAGACGTCCCGATCGGCGCGCGCCTCAAGTAATGCTGGTCGATTCGCATTGCCATCTCGACGACCCGCGCTTCGACGCGGACCGCGCGGAAGTCGTCCAGCGCGCGATCGAGGCCGGAGTCGGGCAGCTTCTGGCAATTGGCTCCGGGCCGCCCGATCTGGAAGCGGCCATCCGCCTCGCTGAATCCTGGCCGCACATCTGGGCCACCGTGGGCGTGCATCCGCACGATGCCAGCAAGGCGGACGAGCGCTGCTTCGAGCGGTTGAATGAGTTGCTGGCCCACCCCAAAGTGGTGGCCATCGGCGAGATCGGCCTCGATTACCACTACGATTTCTCGCCTCGCGAAGTGCAGCGCGCAGTTTTCGCGAGACAGCTCGCCATGGCGCGCAAACCCGTCGTCATACACACACGCGAGGCATGGGACGATACTCTCCGGCTGCTCCGCGAGCACCCGCCGGCTACCGGCGTCTTCCACTGCTTCTCGGGCGGGCCGGAAGAGGCCGAGCAAGTCCTGGCCCTGGGTTTCTATCTTAGTTTCGCGGGCGTCGTGACCTTTCCCAAGGCGGAGCGGCTTCGCGAAGCCGCGCGGATGGCGCCCCTCGATCGCCTGCTGGTCGAGACCGACGCCCCCTATTTGGCCCCGGTCCCCCATCGCGGCCACCGCAACGAGCCTGCCTTCGTCGTCGAGACCGCCCGCCACCTGGCCGAACTCCGCGGCGAATCTTTCGAGCAGTTCGCCGCCGCCACCACAGCCAACTTTCGGCGGCTGTTTGGCGCCCAATGCTAGACTGAAAGGCATCCATGGAGTCCGGTGAGGCTGGGTTGGGAATGACGGGGCGCGAGATCGCCGGCTTGATCGAGGAGGAGTTGCGCCAGGTCGAGCGGGAGATCAGCCTGGAGTGGGTCGCCTCGGTCGATGCCATCACCACCATCGGCCAGTATTTGCAGGCCAGCGGCGGCAAACGGCTGCGTCCCACGCTGGTACTCTTGGCTTCCAAGCTGATCGGCGACGGCGGCGAGAGCGCCATCCGGCTGGGCGCGGTGGTGGAGATGATTCACACCGCCACGCTGGTGCACGACGACGTCATCGACGACGCCCGCACCCGCCGCGGCCACCCTTCCACCAACATCAAGTGGGGCAACCACGCTTCCGTTTTGGCGGGCGACTGGCTCTACATGCAGGCCTTCCAGATCGCCCTGCGCGAGCGTAACTTCCACATCCTCGACCTGCTCATCGGCGTGACTCAGAGCATGGTCGAAGGCGAGCTGCTGCAGCTCCAGCACATCGGCTCGATTGAGGTGACCGAGGCCGATTACATGCTCCTCATCAACCGCAAGACGGCCGGCCTTTTCTCGACCTGCGTGCGCCTGGGAGCGGTGGTCGCGGGCGCCGATTCCTCCACCGAGGACCGGCTCGGCGAGTACGCCTGGAACGTGGGTATGTCCTTCCAGCTCATCGACGACATTCTCGATTTCACCGCGCACGAGACCGTGCTGGGAAAGCCGGTGGGCAACGACCTTTGGGAAGGCAAGGTGACCCTGCCGCTCATCTATGCGCTCGAAGGCGCCGGCGCCGCGGACCGGCAGATGGTGGCCAGCGTCCTCCAGGATCGTAACTACGAGCGCGTTCCATTTACTAACATCCTGGAGCTGATTTACCGGCGCCGCGGCATCGAGCGCGTCCGCGAGCGCGCCCGCCAGTTCACCGAAACCGCCCGCGCGCGCATCGGCGAATTTCCCGCCTCCCCCTATCAGCGCGCCCTCTACGCCATCACCGAACTGGTCACCGATCGCGACCACTGATCCCGCATCTCCGTTTGGAGACCCGGATGAAGGCCGTGGAGTGGAACCTCGCCTGCTTGGCCCGCATCCACCGCGAATCGGTCGCCGAAGAATGAGGGAAACAGCTCCAACAGATGCGGCTCGGGGGCTGGCGGGGCGGAGTCTTTTTAAGCCGCCAAGACTTGCCGGTTCTGTCGATAAGCTATAGGATGGGGTGGTTTCGAAGTGGAAGGCCGCAGCTTTCAGTGGGTAGGAGGTCAACGTGACAATCAGACACGGCGTTGCAGCTTCAGCGGTTTTGGCCGCGGCGAGCTTGTTTTTCAGTTCGCCGGCTTGGGCCAAGAAGTTCACTTTCGACACGGAACCCGTGACGCAAGGACGGGTATTCGTCAACGATCAGTTCGTCGGAGTCGCTCCCGTGACAGTGGATCTCAAAGTTTTCTCGGGACGCGTGATGAAGGCTCGAGCCGAGAAAGAGGGGGCCCTCGGGCTGTGGCCCGCTGAGTTCACAAAGGACCAGAAACAGACTGTGATGATCCGCCTGGAAGAGGATGAAGCGCTCAAGCAAACGGTCATCTCCGAGGTCGCCAACAGGTGGCAGACCATCGATCCGACAGCCACTGGCGGCCCGGGCAAGAACATCGATGAAGGGGAAGCCTGGAAGAAGATTGTCAGCATCGTGACCGACAATTTCAGGGAGATCGAGCAGTTGGACCGCGCGAGCTTCTACCTCCGTAGTGCGTGGAAAGTCCGGCGTTTCACCTATTCCGTCATCAGGAGCCGTTTGATCATCAAGCGGGGCGTTACCACGCAGCTCACCTTTAAGGTGGAGCTCGAGAGCCAGATCGTCCGGTTCACGGACAGCAGACGGGCGTTGGAGATCGTTCGGGACGACTGGTTCGCCGAGACGCCTCGAGTGTTTCCGGCGGACCGGGACACCATTCAGATTCTGAGGGACCAGTTCTGAGCTGTTGGGGAGCAGTGGTTCGGCGGGCGTTTCGCAGTGCCGGCCGGAACGAAAAAACGGAGATTCCGGTTGAACCGCACCCACTTCTTACGCAGTACGAGGAAGAAGATGGGAATCTGTACGGAGTTTGCTCCCAGGTTCGCGATATGGTTCAAGGCATGCCTGCTCGGGCTGGCCTGTCTCGCCGCGGCCGCCGGCCAAAGCGTCACAGTAGACTCAGGTCCGGTTTTTACGGAGAGCGTGGCGAATCCTCTTGCCGGCAATAGTTGTCCGTCCACGGCTCCCCTGGCTGTTTCCGCATTCCACGCCGGCGATCCCGTCATGACGATTTGGCTTGGACTTCTCGGGCTGACCCCGCAGGACTCGGTCTTGTTCGGCTTCAGCTACAATGGCACGGCAGAGCCTTCACTCGGCTGGAACTATGCCGCAGGGTCGTTCCAATCCGGATATAACTATCTCCTTTGTCCCAGTCTGGGATCGTCATCCGTTCTGGGAGCGTGGAGCCAGGCCTTCACGTCCTTGTTTCCCAACGGTGGCGGAGCCGGCTCGTGGACCCTCGGCGTTTATATAGACGGGTCTTCTTCGCCAATCAGGACCATCCCGTTCACCATCCAGAGCGGCAGCGGCAATGCCAACCCAGCGATCGCCTCGGTGACTACAGCCTACGCTGGCCCGATCATCGCCCAGAACACCTTCATCGTCATCAAGGGCGCCAACCTGGTACCCGCCAGCACGCCCGCGAGCGGGGCCATCTGGAGCACCGACCCCTCCTTCGCCATCGGGAAGATGCCCACCGACCTGGGCGGCGTGAGCGTCACCGTCGACAACCAACCCGCCTTCGTGTACTTCTATTGCAGCGCCGCGACGGACCCAGCCTGCCCGCAAGACCAGCTCAACATTCTCACTCCACTCGACACCACCGTCGGTCAGGTACCTGTCGTGGTCACTAGCGGAGCCGTTTCGAGCCCGACGTTTACCGTCAACATGCAGCCACTCGCACCTTCGTTCCTTTTGTTCAGCACAGCGGGGGACATTGCGGCGACGCACGCGGACTACTCTCTGGTTGGCCCCGCGACCCTCTATCCGGGACTTTCGACGCCCGCCAGGCCCGGGGAAGAGATCGCTCTCTACGCGGTCGGCTTCGGGTTGCCGGCGGCACCGTTAATCAATGGATCGGCGACCCAATCCGGATCATTGCCCGTGCTGCCGGTGTGCCAGGTCGGGGGAGCCCCGGCAACGGTGGCCTTCGCAGGATTGGTCGGCCCCGGGCTATACCAGGTGAACCTCACGATTCCCGCCACGGCCGCCAGCGGCGATAACCTCGTCAGTTGTACTTATGGCGATCCCACAACGCCTTCCGGCGACAAGATCAATGTGCAACCTCCAAGTTCCGTTACCATAACCACGTCGGGCGCCGGCAGCGGCACAGTCGCCTCTTCCCCCGCGGGAACTTCGTGCGGCTCAGGTTGCCTGAGCTTCGCCGCGGGAACTGTCGTCACCCTGACCGCCACGCCGAACGCCGGTTCCACTTTCGCGGGATGGTCCGGAGCCTGCTCCGGAACCGGCAGTTGCACCGTGACCGTAACAGCCGGCTCGAACTCCAACACGGCAGTTACCGCCACCTTCAACCTGCTGGCGCCGGGCGGCCCCAGCACCCTGGCGATACTGCCAGGCCAGGTTATCAGCGGAGTTATTGATCAGAATGGCGGCGCTGATAGCAATCTCACTCCTTACCTGCTGGTTGCTACCGGAGGAAATGTTCTTTCCGGGTATACTTGGACGGCCCCAACCGGCTCGCCGAAGGCTTACCCCCCGGCGATCGTCATTGGGCCCTTTGGCGTCGTCAGCGACGTCACGCCGCAATCGTTAACATCGGGCATGTTCACAATGCCCGTGGAGGTTTCCGACGGCGATACCGCCGTCACGGGCCAGGTGACAATCGACCTTTCCTCTCTTTGCAATAGCAGCAATGGCAATGCTTCTAACCCGTGCTCTGCCGGCGTATTAACAAACCAGCATATCCAATACCTGCCCAGCGGGACAGTCGGCAGCGTCTACGCCGCAACCATCGTCACCTCCGGCGGCACACCGCCCTACTCGTGGTCCTTGGCCTCGGGAACTCTCCCGCCTGGAATTGTCATCGACCAGGCCCGGGGCATACTCAGAGGCACTCCAACGAACGCCGGCGCCTATAGTTCTTATGTTCTAACCACTGATTCCGCTGGCTCAAATACGTGGCCGGAGATTAACGATGGCGTCCTGGCCGCGCAGTTCACCATTGTGGTCAACTGACCCATTATCGGCAGTACAATTGGGCGGGAGATGCAAATGCGTATTGCGATCGCGCTGCTGGCGACCTTGACCTCGCTTCAAGCCCAGATTCCGCAGCCAACGGATTTTGACGGCTGGAGGAATCGCGGGAATTCATTACTCCGTACCGGCCACTTTCAGGAGGCAGCCGATGCGTTCGAGCGTGCCACGGAATTGAAACCCACCGACCCGGGCATCCGCTTGAGTCTGGGAGGCGCGTACATGCTGATGTCCTTTGGCGCGCCATCGCCCGAGAGTGCCGCGAATGCGCTTCGCGCGCGGGCCGAGTTCAAGCGCGTGATCGAGCTAGACCCGGTAAACGCCATGGCGTTCGCCGCGCTGGCCGCTATGAGCTATCAGGAATCCAAACCCCTTCGGGGAAGCGAGATGTTGGCCAAACTGCACGAAGCTCGCGATTGGAACAAGCGTGTGATCTCGGTAGACCCGGCGAACAAGCAGGCCTACCTGGCGCTCGGCGCGATCGCGTGGACGGAGTGTTATCCGGCCTTGATGGAAGCGGCCGCGACGAATGGATTGAAACCACAAGACGCGGGGTCGCCGCGTACGGCGGCTTCTCGGGTAACGCCGTCGGGTCAATATGAGCGAGTCATCGACGAGGGCATCGCGAACTTACAGGAGGCAACCAAGATCGATCCCCAATATGAGGGTGCAATGGTTTACATGGGCCTGCTCGTTAGCGAGCGCGCCAACCTCTGCGATGCGCCCGATCGATATAGGCACGACATGGCCGAAGCCGCGGCATGGACTCAACGCGCGCGCGACGCTCTCCGGCAAAAATCGCAGCGACCGCAACCAGCGGCGGCCGGACCGAGCGGTGCATTTTTCGAGGGCCTGGCGAGGGTTTTGGATGTTCCACCTCCGCCGCCTCCACCTCCACCTCCGCCTCCGCCTGGCGTTACGCCGAGGGCTCTGTTGGCGCCGGCGTCTCCCGTCAAGTCGGCATTTCCGTTTCAGACAGAATGGGAAATGGCGCGAGAGCAGGCTAAGGCGAGGCAGTTCGCCACAGCGATCGTCGACATTCCGCACGCGGGCGTCTACAAACTGGGGCTGCAATGCGCTAACGGCGGCAGCATCGCGACGATCGAGGCATTCACCAACGCCGGCGAGCCGCGGCCAATCGCTTGGCCAACGACGGCGGGGCGCGGGATCCACATTCGCCGCACCGATGACGATGGCGCGAGTAACGACGACACGCTCACACCGACTGGGTTATCGCACGTCGGGCGATTGACGTTGCGCCAGCTTCCGCAAACGCGGCTGGTTATCTCGGATGTGTTTCCCAACGAAACGGTGGAGTTTTCGTTCTCGATTATGTCGACCCCGGGCGACTTGGCGCCCGTGGAGAAGACGAAACGCCAGGTTTTTCAGGAGATGTGTTTCTCCGCTCAGCAGCCGAAACCCGCTTCGGCAGCCACGCCGGTCCGCGTCACTGGGAACATCAAACCTCCCACGAAGACTAAGGATGTACGGCCAGTCTATCCCATGCTCGCGCGGATGGCTCGTGTGAAGGGGGTCGTGGTCCTGGATGTAACGATCGATCCAAGCGGGAAGGTTCACGAAGCAATCGTGCTCCAGTCGATTCCGATGCTCGACGAAGCCGCCCTCGACACCGTCGCGCAATGGGAGTACAGGCCCACGTTGCTGAACGGCGTCGCGGTTCCGGTCGTCATGACGGTTCCCGTAAGCTTCACCCTTTAGCGGCCGGAGATGCCGCCGGAATTCACCGCGCTACTGGGGCTGACAATGCAGGATTTATGCAGGATTTATGCTTGCATTCAATATCTGAATGGCCTATTATTAGCCCCAACACGGCCCCGGAAGGACGATTTCCTCGGGTGCCTGGACAGGAGGACAGCGCATGCCTGGTCGATTGGCCCTAGTACAGGATTCGCGGAACGCCCGGTGCAGCGGACGCCGCGTCCGGCTTACCATCGCGGCCCTGCTGGTGTTGCTGTTGTTGAGCTCGTCGTCAACGGCTTCCGCGCAAGACTACTGCAGCGCCACGATGAACCCAGGCCTTTGCGACTACTGCGCCGCGGTGGAGGTAGGGATGTTAGTCGCCTGCGCCTTCGGCTGCGACATAGGCGCGATCGAAAGATGGTACGCCGAGTGCATGTCCGAAATGCCGCCCCCGCCGCCCCTCCCGCCTACGCCCGTCTCTCAATCGCTCGCTTGCGGGGATTCCGGATGCCCCGCGATTACTTTCGTCGATCCGGTGCCGGATCTACAGAACGGAAACGCGCTGGCGGCGGGGGCCGACGTGCTGGCGACGAGGGGCATCCCGGTCACCGCGATTGCGGCGGAGGACGCTGCGCGGGTGGTGGTTCGTATTCCGGCTCACCAAGTCAACGAGATCCTCAATGTGAGCCTCGTGTCCTGCTCGGGACGTTTTGACCCCGGCACACCGGAGAACGACCCAGGCGTGCTATCTACGGTCAACGGCTCGGAGAAGCAGTCCCCGTTGAGCGTCAAGGCCCAGAACGCGAAAGGGGGGCCAATGGCGTTCGCCGTCTATCAGCCACCCGGGGATTTCAGGCGCGACTCAACGGACGACAACTATGCGAGCCGCTGCGTGATGTTCGAGGCGAAGTCGGCCACGTTGCCCAGCACGCCCGCCGTCGACACCCCGTTGAAGCTGTTCCGGCCACCGGTTGTGCTGGTGCACGGGTTATGGGACACCCCGGCTCCGCTGCAACCGCTGAAGACCATGCTCCAAGGGGTCACAGACCAGTCTACTGGCGCAAGGTTCTTCCGCTTGGTGGAAGTTATCAAGTACAACCAGGGACTGACAAGCATGATATCCTCCTCCGTCCCGCCTTATGATAGGGACCTTCTGGACAAGGCTGACAGGAGCTCATTGGGATTCGACTACAACGCCCCGATCGTGCTGGATCAGATCGCCCAGTATATCGACGACTTTCGCAAGCAGAACAGTGCGGCGGCGGCGCAGGCGGATGTGGTTGTGCACAGCATGGGCGGGGTGATTGCCAGGACTCTCGAATTGCTCCCCGACTACACGGATAACTCGTCGTTCGGGGTTGGCAAGATTCACAAGCTGATCACGATAGGCACCCCGCACTTTGGAAGCCCCTTGGCTATTCAGCTTCTCAAGACGAACGACAATTCGTGCGTTCGGGGCGTGCTCGCCACACACGGCAGGCTATCATTCTCATCCGTGACCCTACTGGGCTACCCCTCCAAAATTAGCGGGGCGGTGCTTGATCTCCAGGGCGACGGAGTGGGCGGCTCAATGAGCCAGGCGCTTTCGAAAATTAACACCACATCGAACGATCACGAGGCGCAGACATCGCTGATTACCGCGCAAATGGGGCCGGGCAACCCGTCAGGTCCAGTTCCCACGGCCCTCGGCATCTGGTGCCTAGGGGACACGTTGGCTGGGGATCTCAACTCGACGGGATGGCCCACGCTGTTCGCCAACACGGATGGGAGCAACAACAGCGATGGGATTGTCTCGGTTACCAGCCAGGGCGCCAACAAACAGGGCGATTTGGGGTTTCGTGCGATCCACTCATCCGGTCTCCGCGATCTAGGTTTCTCAGGTCAGTGCGAGCTCGATCTGAGCAGCGGCATTCCAGACTCGGTGAAGAGCCGACTCCTGGCTCCCCGGACGGGCACCAACGCCCCTTATACCTTCTATAAGCTCTCACCACAATGACACACGCACTCGAAGCGCCTTTTCGAACGGCCCACCGGCTTGCCCTGCTGCTGAGCCTCGGGATCTCAGCCGGCCCTCTCTCCGCCCAGCCGAAGTTGGAAATCACCTCGCCCAGGCCCGGCGACGTGGCCTACTCCGGGCGGGTTCTCACCGTAGAGGTCGCCGCTTCCCCTGCCGGGGCCTTCCAGTTTGTGACTCTAATGGGCGATCTCGCTCGGGAGCCCGGCGGGGCGCTCACCGTTCCACCTTACAGGTTCACAATCCGGATCCCGCCCGATACCGCATCTCGTAAGTACACGTTGACGGCGATTGCCGTCGCGGGTCCGAAACAAGCCGCCAAGTCGGAGCCGGTCTCGATCAAGGTCGAGCGGCCGGATAGCCCCACGCAACTCAAGGCCACCCCGTCGGCGCTCACCTTCCATTACCTTGGCCATCATGGAAGCCTGCTTGTGTACGGATCATTCGCGGATGGCTCGGAGGTCGATCTCACGGACTCGTCGTTTCTCACCTACGCCTCCGACGCGCCCGAGATAGCCACGGTCGATGACAACGGAGAGGTGACCGCCGTTGGACCCGGCCGCGCGAAAGTCAACATCCGGTACCGCGACAAAACCGTCCAGGTGCCGCTCGAGGTGCTCGACAGGAAGCAACCCGAGAGCCAGGGGCGGTGACACCTCGGGAGGCAGAAGGAGACGGAGATGAGGATTACCGCAGTTCGGGCTTTGGGTAGAATCGGCGGCGCGGTATGTGTCAGCCTCTGGTGGCCGGCCATGTACGCGGCAAGCTCTTCTCTGTCGGCGCAGACGCTTCAGATTACTTCACCCTCCGACGGCTCCGTCGCAAACTCCGGACAGCCCCTGACCGTGACTGTCGCGGCCTCTCCGGACGGGGCCTTCCAGTTTGTCGCCTTGATGACCGATCTTCCTCTGGCGAGCGATCCGGTACTCGCGGCTCCGCCCTACCAGTTCACAATTCAGATCCAGCCAGACGCCGCGTCGCGCCGGTATACAATCACGGCGATTGGCGTTGCAGGCTCGACGCAGGCCGCCGTGTCGGCGCCGGTTTCAATCCAGGTCGAGCGCCCGGACACCCCGCGGCAACTCACAGCCGAGCCATCAACGCTCAGCTTCGACTACGTGAGCGAGGGTTCAGCTCTCATTGTGTACGGATCGTTCTCGGACGGCTCGACCGTCGATCTTACCGACTCCTCGCTGATCACGTACTCCTCCGATACTCCCGGTATAGTCACCGCGGACAACTATGGGGTCGTGACCGCCGTTGGGCCGGGCTCGGCCAACGTGCTCGTGACCTATGCTGGCACAACAATCCAGGTGCCCGCGGAGGTTCCGCAGCCCGTTTGAATCGTGCCATCGAGCGCCTCGCTCTACGCCTCGGGGAGCGAGCAGTTCAACGCTCACATAGCCATGCCTCCGGGAGTGGATACATCCGTCACCTGGGTCCCGAATCCACCCCTGGGCAGCATCGACCCCACCACGGGCCTGTACACCGCGCCTTCCTCCATTCCTTCCTTGCAGGGTATTACCGTCACTGCTACGAGCGTGGCCGATCCCACGAAGACCGCCTCCGCCACGGTTTGGCTCTTTCCGCCGGTCTCGGTGAGCATCTCGCCGGCCTCGGCGACGCTTTCCGCCGGCCAGCATCTGACTTTCCTGGCGCAGGTGCTGAATGGCGACTTCCCCTCTTCGGCGAACTGGTCGGTCGCACCGGCCGGCGTGGGCATCATCCTATCCGGCCAGGGATACCTTCCGAACCAGGCGGTCCCGGTCCCGGCGGGAACGTATTGCGCGCCTGGCGTCATACCCTCCCCGCAAAACGTCACCGTGACGGCTACCAGCGCCTTCGACCAGAGCAGGTCGGCCTCTGCCCAGGTCGGCCTGACCCCTTCGGTTGCGCTCGCTGTGAGTCCCGCCACTGCCGCGCTTTATGCGGGGCAGTCTCAGCAGCTCACCCTGACGGCCGTCGACCCCACACTGCTGCCAGCCACGTGGTCCCTAAGCCCCAACGTTGGCTCGATCAGCGCCACGGGCTTGTATAGTGCGCCCGCGGTGGTTACCTATCAGCAGGCAATCACGGCCACGGCTGTAGTATTTGACTGCAACAACTGCCTATGTGCGGAATACACGGCGAGCGCGGTGATCACCCTCCTGCCCAACATATCTTCCTCCATCACGGCGCCCAGCGGATTGATGGCCGCCACGGTGTCGAATTCGGAGATCGACCTCTCGTGGACCGCATCGAGCGAGCCAGGGGGGAGCATCGCGGGCTACAACATTCTCCGCGACGGGAGCTGGGCGGGATCGAGCACGGGCACGTCTTTCTCCGACCTGGGCCTGGCGGCCGGGACCGCGCACGTGTATACGGTCGCGGCCTACGACACGAGCGGGAACGCGTCCCCGCAGTCCGCCAGCGCGCAGGCCTCAACGCTGGCGGGCATTCCGGCGGCCCTGGTGGCGTACTACAACTTCAACGAGGGGTCGGGAACGGTCGTGCACGACTTCTCCGGCAACGCCAACAACGGTGCGATCGGGGGCGCAGCGTGGACCGCCTCGGGACAATACGGCGGCGGCGTCTCGTTCAGCAGTTGCGGAAGTCCGATCCAAGGCATCCGTCAGACCAACCCCATCCTTGACAGGCGGGCCGGGCTCGCCTAGCGACGGCTGGCCGCCCAGGCCGCAGGCGTGAGCTCGGCGATCCGTTGAATAGAAACGCCATTCAGTCCTGGCAGCA
>JBKQQG010000035.1:0-6296 GCA_052144455.1 Bryobacteraceae bacterium | reverse complement strand
GGTCGGGCCCGAAGTATACACGTAGCGCAGGTGCTCCTCGCGCCGATGGGTTACTTTTCTATTTGACCCAACCGAGACCGGTTTGGGTTACCTCGTTAAATGACTTGACACGAACGGGCGGTGACCGGCGGTGGGTTAAAGGTGCGGTGAGGCCGCGCTTGTGGTCCGATACCTGCTCCAACATGGCTGCAAGTGGGCTGTTCCCGGCGGATTTCCAGGTCATGCTAAAAGGGCTGGTCGGGGTTCACCACTCGATCTACGCGCGGCTCCCACCCCAAGGTATCTACTTTGAGGCGCTTGTAGAAAAGGCGCTCCGGGAGACGCGGAGACCGTTTACGCCGATCGAGGCTACTGCGCGCAACCAACCGACGCACGATCTGCTGGTGCAGGGCGTGCGGCTATCGCTCAAGACGGAGACCGGATACGGAACCCATCCCACCCTGATCAACATCACGAAGCTGTGTACGACGGAGCGGGAACCATGGACACCAGAGGTCCTCTTGGGCCGGGTGCTGGAGCATCTCTCCCGTTACGATCTGATTCTAATGCTGCGATCAGTATGGACGCTTCCAGTTGTCCGCTACCAGTTGGTGGAGATCCCAGTTGGTCTGCTGGCCTCTATGCGAGAGGCGCGATTCGAGGCGGTCGGGAGACGTTCGGGACGCCAAAGCCTTGGGGCAGATGTTCCTGGTGCTGGCGCCGAACCCCTGTTTCATGTGCATTTCGATGGCTCGGACGGCAAGTGTCAGATTCGTAATCTGCGCCTGTCGAGTTGCGCGGTGTTGACGGAATGGGAAATCCGCGTCCCGGACTGACTACTCGCACTTCTGGGATTTGCGGAACACCAGCCAATAGCAGTGCTGCCGCCTGCTGTGGTGGGCGATGTTCCATTTGGGATCGATGATCGGGCCTTTCCGAACCTTGATGATGCAATCACAAGGCTGGAACCCCACGGCGGCCGCGGCTTGGATTAGATCAACGTGTGCCCATTGATACCGGTGGTTGTGGACGTAGTCCGCAATCTTGCAGAACAGCACGCCCTCCGGACGCAAGACCCTGTATGCCTCCCGCGCGAACGGGGGGTACGTGTGAGAAAAGCTGTACCCGGTCTCTTTTGACGACTTCTGCACAAGGCCAAAACGGACATTGAAGTCCTTTTGGTTGTCTTTGCCCTGGTTAGGGATGTGGGGTGGATCGTACACGACCACGTCGAATGCCTCATCCCGGAAAGGCATCTGGCAGTTGTCTGCAACCACTTCCGGCCCGTAGTGAGGCTGGATGTCCATCCCGATGACGGGGCGCGCGCTTCCGTGCCAGAAACGACCGCCGTTAACCGTGGCGTCCAAGATTCTCTTCGGGCGCTTCCGCGGATAGAAGCTCAGAAGGCGTTCCAGCAGTTCGGAATCTTCGCCAGCCCAGACGGAACCAACCGCGTCGTATGTGCCGCTTCGACCGCGCGGCGAGTGGCTGAAGCCGTCGAAGGGGAGTTGGTGGGGCATCACGGCAATGCCTGGAGCGTCCATACGTGTTTCGCGATCCCGGCTTCCATGGCCGGCGTCACCCTTAGAGATCGGCGGATGCGGCAAAGACTATAATACGCGAAGTGCAGGCAGAACGCAGCCAAACCGGCGCTACCCGTGGCCGAAGTACATCAGCCAGCCCAGGGCGAAGAGGGCCACCACGAAGCAGGCGAAGCAGTACAGGCCGTAGCGCAGGCGCTCGCGGTCGGTCTTCTTGCTGACCACCCCGAGCACGACCGATGTGAACAAACTGAACAGCAGCGCGGCCTCGAAATGGGAGAGGTTGACCTTGGGCATCAGTTTTTCTTCCCCACGGCGATCTCGTAGGCGTCCACCATGGCCAGGACGTTCAACAGGCCCGCGGTGACCAGGAATTTAGTGCCGTAGTCGTGCACGGCGCCCGCTACGTCCGGCTGCGAATAGCCCAGCCAAGTGGCCATCAGATAGGGAAGACCGGAGAGCACATTGCAGACGAAGCCGCCGTAGTAAATCAGGACGGTGAGCAGGTCGCCGCCCTGGGGTTTCAGGAACTCGCCGCGCATCATGAGTCCGAACAGGAACATGGACAACACGGAAGCCAGCAGCAGCGCCGCCCGACCGGTGCGCTTCAGCAGGAAATGGCCTCCGCCGGGGACGATCCAGGCCAGGCCCACGGCCGGGCCCCACACGCTCAAAGGAGGCATTGGCTGGCGGGTCTTCTTTTCCTGGCTACTCATAGTGAATCTCAATTCTAGCAAAGAAGCCGGCAGCCGCCGGGGGCGCGGTCAGAAAGAAGCGGCCAGCCGCCGGGGCCGCTGCCCGGAAAGAAGCCGGCAGCCGCCCGGGGGCGGTGCTCCCAGGGAAGCCGGCAGGCGCCGCGGGGGCGCTCAGAAAGAAGCCGACAACCGCCCGGGGGCGGCGCTCAGGCCGGTGTGGGCGTGGCGGCGCGCACCCGCGAGCCGATGAATCCGTAGTAGGCGACGAACACATAGCAGGCCAGCGGCACCAGCATGGCCACGGCCATGCTCTTGGCTAGCCCGAAAATCAGCCCCATCAGGGGAGTGAACACTGCGCCGCCGACGATGGCCATTACGATCAGCGATCCGCCCAGCTTGGTATTGGGTCCCAATTCCTTCAGTCCCAGCGCGAAGATGGTCGGGAACATCAGGGACATGAAGAAGCTGGTCAGGAAGATCGCCCAGAGCCCTATCCAGCCTGGGAACAGAACGCCGATGGACACCAGCAGGACGTTCGTAACGCTGTAAATCCCCATCAGCTTACTGGGCTCGACGAACTTCATGAAATAGGTGGCGGCAAACCTCCCCACCAGGAAGACGGCCAGAGTGCCGGTCAGAAATCCCCCAGCCACCTTTTCCGGCAGGTGCGTGTAGTCCTGCACGTACTGTATGAGGTAGCTCCAGGTGCCCACCTGAGCGCCGATGTAGAAGAACTGGGCCAGCACCGCCTTGAGGAAATGCGGATAGCGGAGCAGGTCCTTGAGGCGGCCCTTGTTCTCGCCGGCGGGGGCGCCCTCGCCCGCGATCTGGGGGAACTTCGTGCCCATGATGAGGAGCGCCCAGACAAACACCACGCAGCCCAAGACGACGTAGGGCGTAATGACCCGCATGGTTTCGCTGTGCAAATAGCTGGCGTAAGTCCCGGCCGCCTTCATGGCACGGATTTTCTCCTGGCCGTGCTCGATGCCCGAGAAGATGAAGAGGGTGCCGCCGAGGGCGCCGCAGATGGTTCCAAACGGATTGAAGGCCTGGGAAAAGTTCAGCCGCATCTCCGAGCTGGCCGGATCGCCCAACTGCGCGATGAACGGGTTGGCCCCCGTCTCGAGGAACGCCAGGCCGCTGGCGATCACGAACAGGGCGAAGAGGAAGAACCCGTACCTGCCGACCAGGGCGGCGGGCCAGAACAAGATGGCGCCGGCGCTGAACAGAAGCAGTCCCGCGACCAGCCCGACCTTGTAACTGTACTTCCGCATGATCAGCGCGGCCGGCATGGACAAGAGGAAATATCCCATGTAGAAAGCCGACTGCAGCAATCCGGCCTTGAAGCGGCTGATCTCGAACGACTTCATGAACTGCTTGATGAGCACGTCGTTGAGGTTGTTGGGAATGCCCCACAGGAAGAACAGGGCGGTCACCAGGACGAAAGGCGCCAGATACTCGCGGGCGACCAGGCGGTGCTCAACGGGACTCGGATTCTGGGAAGGGTTGCTGGCTGGGTTCATGGTGGAAATCGCCGACGCGGGCGAATCCGCCATTATACACCGTGCCAGCGGCTGGGCTTTACGGGTTCTGCTGCGCGGCGTAGCGGATGACGGTGAAGTTGCGCAGCGTCACGGTATCCGAAGTGGTGGCGTTCATTTTGCCCAGGAGGGAGATGGTCAGCGGGGCGGTCAGCGACTCGTTCGCGGCGGCGGCCTGCGAAAGCATGGTGAGCGCGGCGCCCCAGCTTTGAGCGCTCAACTGCTGGCCCGTCGAGTGGACGGCCGCGTCCACTCTTCCCGTCACCGCCGTCTCGCTCGCTACGGAAGATCGCGACACCAGGACGGCGCCTCCCCAATTCATCTGGAACAAGAAGCCGGTCGTGGCCCCCTCGTGCGAATAATCGAACCGGATCTCGACGCGATCACCCGCGGCAAGGAAGTTCGCCGGCAGGGTGCAACTCCCCAATTGCGTCAGCCCGGTCGAACTGGTGTTCGTTCCGGTGCTTCCACAGAGCACCTGCGCGAGCGGATGCGCCTCGCCTGCCTCCGCGGTCTTATGCACGTTCTGTGTGGTGTTGAACCACAAATCGCCGTTGGTCTTCCCGCTCGGGTCGGTCGAACTGCCGGAATCTTGCCAGGCCGCCCGGGTCGCGGAAGTGGCCGCGCCAAACGAAAGTCCGGAGAAGCGGCCGAAGGGATCCACCTGGGCCAGTACGGTTCCGCTGGAGGTTAACCACTGCTGGAGCGGGCTGGCGCTCTGCCCCTGTCCGGCGCGCACGGTCAGTCCCGTCGAGCCGGTAGTGGGCAGGCTATCGTAGACATACAGGGTCGCAGTCCCCAGGTTGTTGCCGACTGAAAGCTGGCGATTGGAATTGTTCCAAAGCAGTTGCGCGCTGTTCTGGGCCAGGTTGCCGTTCACATCGACAAACGGAATCGCGCCCTGCGTGAATCCGGTGTACAGGCAAGTGTTCCACACGGCGTCGGACCCATTGGACATCAGGCAGCGATTCGCGGCCCCCAGCGGGACCCGAGTCCACAGGACCGGCGAAGCGCCTTGCGCCACGATGAGGTCGCCGCGCGAGGGCGCCGCCGCCGTGGTATCGCTATGGCTGGCGCTCAGAAGGGCATGGCTGGTGGGAACGCGCGCGTTGGTCATCCCCGGATCCTGGGCGGTGACGTACAGGTTGGTCGCCGAGGGCGACCCGGCGGTTCCGGCCAGCGCGGCCTTCTGGTTCGCGGTCGGGTCATTGGAGTTGGAATGCGTCGGATAGTTCAGCGCCAGCTTGGATTCCTCGATCCCGGCCACGGCCGAGACATTGGCGTCGAAGACCACCCCGGCTCCGAGGGAGGGATTGGGGTACGCGCCAGTCAGCGCGCCCCCCGCTGCGCCCGTGGGAATGCCCGGGTTGGCTAGCCGGTAGCTGGCGGTCAGCACGTCCCCCGTTTGCGGATCGGAGGGCGTGGCGAAGGTAATCACGTTGCCGGTGAGGGTGTAGTCCAGGTTCTGGGTCTGGAAGAGGCCATTTCTGTATACCGCGAGACTGCTCAGCGGGCTGGGCGGATTGGCCAGCGAAAACACTGTGTTCGAGCCGTTGATCAGCCCCGCGGGCGTCTCTTCATCGACGAATTCGGGACCGGAATTCCCGGCGCCTCCCGAGCCGCACGGGCCCGAGGCGCCGTCCACATGGACGCAATCGGTGGGATTCCCGATGACGGCTTCGAGCAAGCCGGAGGCGTCGATGTACACCGCGGCGGAAGGTTCGTACCCCGGCCCTTCCATCGGTCTCGCCGCCAGGTCGGCCACCAGACCCACCACGCCGGATTCCGGAATGGTGGTGTCCGCCGGCGGCGGAACGACGACCGATCCGCCCCCGCCCGTCGTCACCAGCACGTCGCTCACTTGCAACGGAGTCGAGCTCGGCGGCACGGCCCAGGTCTGCTGGAACTGTATCCGCCCGTCGCTCGAGTACTTCACCGAGTAGCTGGCGCCGGCCGTCACGTTCGTGGTGGGCACCAGTTGCACCCTCAACACGCCATCGACGATCGGTATGGTCAGGATCTGCTTGGCGATGTTCGAGCCGTCGCCCGCCTGGAAGCTCTTCCACTGAATAATCAGGACGCCCTGGAAAGGCGTGCCATCGGCCTTATACAGCACGTCCTGAATGGTGGTCAGCGACGGCGCCGCCCACACGATTGCCAAGAAACAGGTCAACACAGCCAGCCGGCGGATCGCCGTTCTCATTGTTATCCTCCAGAAAAACGGGCCCGGATAGCCGGCCCAGGCTCGTCACAGCGCCGGACAGGCGTTTCCGTGATGGACCGGGGCCGGGAATCCGGGCCCGCGCAGGGAGCACACCACCGGCTTCAGTGTAGTTGCCGGTGGCCCGCCTCCACGCCGCGAGCGCGGAGCTAAGTCAATGGAGGGAAAGGGCGAAATTTCCTTGAATAGGCCGTGACTGCAAAAGGTTTCATCGGCGCGGGCGGCGGGGCGCGCGGATGGCAACGACGAGCGGCCGGGCCGCCGGCCGATGCAACCGCCCAGTGAACGAAACCGCAGGGAAGCGGTTGGTTATGGGGAT